>NZ_JAPTGA010000011.1:0-172456 GCF_026891895.1 Peribacillus sp. AS_2 | reverse complement strand
ACAAAGTTGATTGGAGCGTAAGGTACGAGACTCCTGCGGGAAAACGTGTCCAGGGGAGCCCCCGCAGGCGCAAGGCGCCGAAGAGGCTTCCCGGACCGCCCGCGGAAAGCGAGTGCCTGGAGTGGAAATCAACGTTTCAATTGTACAAGCCATAAAAATAGACAAACTCGATTTCATCGAGTTTGTCTACAGTCTGAAAGCAGCCATCAGGCTGCTTTTCCCTTCGATCTCCGATTTAACTCGCCTTTTTTTCATCTCTGGATTCAGCGGCACCCCAAATTTCGGATGCCCATTCAGGATGGTCGATGAATGGATTGCGGTTATTTTGCCAATCCTGAATGACATCATTGCGATGGCTCTCGAAATCGTCGACTGGATCGAGCTCATTCCATTTCAAGAGTGTCGATAGCTTTCCATGAAGCGGCTTCGGATACGTATTGACCGTATCTGATAATTCAAGATCCAACTCGCCGTTTCCTTCATATCGGACGGCCATGTAAAATAGCATCCGTGCTATATCGCCTTTAACATGGTCTGGCGGCTCCCATGAATCTGAATCAAACTTACATTCACATCCACTATATGTTTGACCCCCCTCGTCGAAATCAAGGTGGCCCCGTTTTCCATTGACTGTCACATCAGCGGGACGGAGGTGATGAAGGTCTGTCCCGGGACCTTTGCTTGTCCCAAAATCACCGTGGGACTTTGCCCAAACATGTTCGCGGTTCCATTGTCCGGCATTGCCCCCATTCGCGTTCTCCGAGATCGATTTTCCAGAGTAAAGCAAGATGACATTCTGTTTGTTCACCGGATCTTCATCCGTTTCTTTAAGGGCATTCCACACTTGATCATAAGATAGCATCGTATGGCCCTTAATTATCGAGTGCAGAACCGCTTTCAATTCCGTTCCCGTTTTTCCTGCCGCCGTTTCGTAATAAGCTTCAAGCGGCTTATCATTCGATACGGTCAACGTGAAACGGGCAACCGTTTCCGATAGCTTGTCCTCGGCCTTGACTGCGACAAGGTATGTTCCAGCTTCATCTGCAGGAAGCGTTAATGTCTGGCCGGTGACTGTACCGATAGTGGATGAAAAGGTCAGCTTATCCCCATCAGGATCTGAGAAGTGCTCACTTAAATCGATGGTGACCTTTGAACCGGCTTTCACTTCGAGATTTTCCAGTGTTTTCGTTAAGACGGGCGCATGATTTTCTTTAGGGTCGAAAGGGGAAGCAATTGCTTCCCCCTTGGAATCGACAAATTTGATATTCGATGTGTCGACACCTTCTGTTACCGACCATTTCTGAACATTTTCAGCGCCTCTGATTTCTTTTACATTGGCATTATCAATGATGACTTCCTTCACCGCCATGCCGCCAAAATCAATGATTGCACCATCCTTATCCGGTTTAATCGTCACAGCAGCATTCTTCAGCCCGAGGCCTTTGAGTACAGCATATGAACCTTTTAACCAGATACCTTCTTCGATGCTGGATGTTTCGTCAATATTGATCAAAGCACTAGGTGAAGCAATCGTAAGTTTTTTTGTTATAACGTTTGTCAGATTATATGTTTTTTCTGGAGCGGGAGTTTCAACTCCGCCTGATTCAGATAAAATGGTTGAAATCAGTACAGGGTCATGATCACTAGCCCTTCCGTGAACTTCCATGAAGGATGAATTAATATGGACAATATCGACTTTTGTGGCCGCGGCCATATTATTCGATACCAGGATATGGTCCAGTACTTGTGAGTTGCCTTGGTATGTGTAAGAATAACGTTTATCAAAAGGGACTTTCTCAATCATATTGGTTAAATCCTTGCCCTTCAATGTTTTAAGCGGAGCCGAAAATTCAAAATCATTAAAGTCTCCAAGCAAGACGATATTCGCTTCGGCATCCTGTGACTTGATATCACTGACAAACCGATTGACGATCGAGGCAATTTGAAGCCTTTGCGTTTCACTTGAAAGGACAGGTGGCTGGTTTTTGCCGAATAACGGCTGGTCACCGCCCTTGGAATTGAAATGATTGGCCACCACCACTACGCTTTCGCCTTTAAATTCGAATTGAGCCGCTAAAGGCTTTCTGCTTGATTTGAAGGCGGGATCGGCAGGCTCGATTCGTCCAGGGTTCAAGGTGAGTTTCCCATCTTTGAAAGCCACGGACTGTGTTGCCGTCCCTTTCGTTCCTTCAGTCAATTTGACACGGTCGACATTATATAAAAAGCCTACTCGGATATTCCCGCCGGGTGCACCGCCATCAAGTTTATCTTCCGGAGCGATATCGATGTATTGATATTGCGGTCCGCCCAGCTCTTTTATTTTGTCGGTCAACTTCTTGGCACTTTGGGCAGAATCCGTTGTCCCGCTATCTGTTGCCCCATCGTTATCCTGCATTTCCGTTACGCCGATGATATCGGGTTGTTTAAGATTGGCAATGATGGATGTTGCGATCGTTTCAACTTTCGAATTAGCGGTTTGAGTGGAGAAATTCTCTATATTATAGGAAGCGATCGATAGCTCATCAGCATCCTTCTCTAAAGATGTCACTTCCCTGACCGCACCGCCATCCTTTAACTCAGGCAGCTTAGCTTTATCCGTCACTACCCTATAGTTGCTATATCCATAGCTGATTACACCGGTAACCGGGCTTTCAAAGAAATCACCCGTTTTGGCTGCAAATGATTCATCATTTATATCCAGGGTAATTCTTTCAGGGTTGAAATCCATTTCCGTTATTTTGACGCCTCCAACTGCAGTCGTCGTTTCCATATTCCCTGGGATCACGACCAATTCACCATAGTCTTGGGGAGCAACCACTTTCGGGTTATATACTTCTACAAGCATTCCTTCCAGACTCTCGTAGAAATCAATGCCGTCTTCACCCGGATTAAAATCTGTCAATCTATCATCATCGATGTTCTCAGACGGCGGAATGACATCCTTTCCGATGACGACCGGTTCTGGCATCGATGCAGTGCCAAGCTTTTCAATCGTCGTATTGGTCAATTCAGTTGTTGGCAGATCCGTCGTTTTCATTTCAGCGTATCCTTCGATATACCATTCGGCAACTTTACCTGCCACTTTGACATGATCGCCCGCTTTTAGGCCATGCGCTTTGTTATACACAAGTATTCCCTCGGAAGTCGTTAAGTCCTTATCCGGGTTGGGATCTTGCATGTAAAAGTTATTCGCATCTTTTACATAAGTGACGACACCTTCCACACCTGAGACGAGTTGAGTTTCATAAGATGAAAAATGATTCATCCCCTGAATGTCACGAATCTTCACTTCAGTGGTTTTGTTAACGGTATAGGCAAATGTGAAAACTTCCGATGTCTTGTCGTTGACAGCGATTGCCTTGATGACCGTATCTTTCGTTAAAATGATAGGTTCTGTGTACACAGCACTTGAAGACGTTGGTGCGGATCCATCCAGCGTATAATGGATTTTCGCTCCTTCCCAACCAGATTCAAGTGATACCTTTGTATTTTCACTAACCGTACCAGGGAAAATATCCGTGTAAACGGCCGGTTTGTTCACCAGTTCATAATCTTCAATACCACGCGGCTTCAACTGGTACGTGTCATTGAACCTCGATCCGATTCCGGTTACGGAAATGACATCCCCTGCTTTAAAGCTTTTCACGAAATCTTCATAGCTCGAACCGGTCCGGTTATCATGGCGAACGATGACGGATTTCCCTTCAATATCTTCCGCTTTGAATTCGAATGTTCCGTATGTGCCCGATGGGGCCAATTCTGTAATGGTCGCCTTATCGATAGTGACCAGCTCACCTTGTGTATCCTCATTGACCCCTGAGGCATCAATCGTTTGGATTTCAGGAAGTTCATTATCAGAAGATACGACTTCAAGGGAAGTTGGTTGGATTTGTAATTCCTTATTATAAGCGGATACTTGTCCGATTAATCTAACCTTATCCCCTTGCTTTACTTCCGCAGGCCACGAAGAACCATAAACATATAGCCCTGCCGTTTCATCTTGGATATAAAAACCTTTTCCTCCCCAATAACCAAGTCCTGTCGTGACCACCCCATCGACCTGCACGACATCTTCCGTATTCGTGCGCGCCTCGGCAATGGAATCAAGAACCTTCACATCAGGCTGTTCAGGAGTTGTTCCCCCATCAGTGATGATCGTGAAATCCGTTGCGGATTTCAGGCCGGGTACTGAAAAGTACTTTTCCAAATTCCCCGTAATTGTCACCTGCGCTTTAAGTAATTCCGGATGTTCGACCAAATTCAAGGCCGTTCGGATACTTCCGGCCGGAAGCTGAACAGGCATGATTTTCTTAACATCCGTTTCATCCGGACTATCGGCAATGCCTATGTTCGTACTTTCAGTAAAAGGCGATGTTTGTTGATAGCTTGTACCGCTTTTAGCTGTACCGACGATATATCCCTTCACCGTCGCCGTTCCGCTGTTATTATTAATCGCTTCCACGACCGATATTGTCCCCTCGGCATTTGCTGCGGCTGCATTTGGCAGAACCGTTGACAGTACGATCAGTATGGCAAAGAAAAGCTTGCTTATCCCGTTCTTCTTCAAGATCTCAACCCCTCCAACTTTTTTCCATAGGCTCAGCAATCATTTGAAAACCGCGCTTAAAGAATGGTTTCGCCATTCACCGTGACACCGCTCAGGCTTACGGTCTTACCGTTAAGTCCCGATAAATCCAAATCACCCTCTACTGTAACCTCAGAAAAAGTAAAATCATCCGCAGGAGTTCCCGTTAATGTAAGATTCCCTTTAACCACTGCATGTTCCAATGAAGCAATATCCGTGATATCCACAACTACATTGCCTTCATGTGCTTTTGGCGCATCAGCCGTTCCGCCAAAGTCTTTAGCCAATACCACGGTCGGGTCTGTATGGCTTCCCGCCACATCCTTGATGCGTCCTTCGATGCTTGGATCGACAGTTTTCAGCCCGCTTACATAATCACGTAAATTCTCCCAATCAGCGAGTCCGATATCCGTCACTCTTCCTTCTTCATAAGCCTTCTTGAAAACGGTGAATCCATCTCCGCCCTTGGCTGTAAAAGCATTGGTCGCCACGGTATATTCCTTCGCTGGATCCAATTCGGAATATGTTCCATCTTGTCCAAGGACTTCTGCCTTTGTCACACGATTGCCTGCTTCCTTCGAGCTGTCGTAGGTGAATTTCATTCCGGAAACATGCAGGAATCCGCCATTTTCCTTAGGGGCGAGGCTTACACTATGCTCTAATGCTTCATTGATTTCTGCACCCGTAAGCTTCATCGTCGCTAACGTATTCCCAAACGGCAAAACGGTGAGGATTTCCCCTAAAGTGATTTCACCTTGATCGATGCCAGCGCGGATTCCCCCGCCATTTTGGAATGCGATTGCCGTATCCTTATTGAATTCCTTCGCTTTACTAAGCATTCCATCCGTAATTAAATTACCCAGTTCCGTTTCATTTTTGCGGACGCTCGGCTTGGTTGCATCCCCTGCATCACGCGGTGTTTCCAAGGCCTTCACAGCTGTTGCACCTGTCTTCGTTTCCTTCAGTTCCTTAATCTTCGAGGAATAGGTTTCGAGCACTTTTGCCGCTTCGGCATCATCCTGTTTTTCAGAAAGCTTAATCAGCTGACCGGCTTGTCCGACAATCTTGCCTTGCTTATCAAATTCCACATCGATCGTTCCTAAATAGTCGCTATATTGATACCCTTGGACGATGACAGTCGGCTCTTTCGTTTTGCCTTTATCATCTTTGTCGACAACAACGGGGGCGTCCAACTGCGTATGGCTATGTCCGCCCACGATCACATCGATGCCCTTGACCTTGGCAGCTAATGTTAAATCATTGTCATAGGCTGCATTGTCATCGTAACCGATATGGGATACGGCAACGATCTTATTGACCCCCATGCCTTTGAACGCCTTGACCGCCTTTTCGGCTTCTTCAAGATAGTTTTCGAATTCTATACTTCCTGGGCTTGAAATATCTTTCGTCTCTTCAGTTGTAAGCCCGAAGAACCCTACCTTTTGGCCATCCACTTGTTTTATGATGCCATTGTATATCTTCCCTTGCTCCGGCTTACTTGAAATCAGGTCCGAGAAAAGTCCCTTGAACTTATCATCTTTGGAGAAGTCCACATTGGAACTGACAAACGGGAACTTTGCCCCTTTGATGAAGTCAGCCAAAGCTTGATGACCTTCGGCGCTGGAACCCAAATCAAACTCATGATTCCCGAATGTCATGACGTCATATTTCATTAAATTCATGAAGCGAAGATCCGCTTGCCCTTTGAATTCATTAAAATAGAGAGTTCCCGAGAATACATCACCTGCATCAACTAAAAGAGCTTGCGGCTTATTCTTACGCACTTCCTTAACAGCCGTCACCCTTTTGGCCACATTATCCAAGTGGGCATGCGTGTCATTCGTATGCATCAAGGAAAGCGTGATCGCTTTCGCAGGATTTTTCAAAGCTTCTTCAGCGGCAGCGACTTTCTTATCCGCCAATGCCATTTTCGAAAGGAATTCCTTTCGGTCCGACTCCTTGATTCCATTTAAATGAATCGCTGCTTTGGCTTTTTTAGCCGCGTTTATCTGTTCTTTCGTTTTAAGTTCCCCATTGGCAAGAGCTACATAGGCATTGACCCGCTTTGCCACTTCTTTTTTCTTTTCTGCATATACCGCATCATCATACTTACCTTTCACTTCTTTAACATAGGCGTGTATGCCTTTTCCGAGCTTGGATGTTTTGCTGACCTTCTTCAATTGCGCAGAAACGGTTTGCATGCGCTTTTCCGCGGTCTTCAAATCACCTTTATTCACCCAGTAAGCAGCTTTTTCATAGTAGTATGGCACTTTCAGGTCACCGTTCAAAGCTGTTTTGGTCGCTTTAGTGAATTTTTCGTATAGGAGCTTTTCGATTTTCGCACCGTAAACCGTATCTTTAATATCCTTATCTGCCTTTTTCACGGCTTTATCCAGTGCCTCATATTGATTCCTGATATCAATGGATTTCTTGGCAAGTATTGAATTCGTAAGGTTGCCAATCGATTTGCCATGTACAGCTTTTGCTTTCTCAGCCGCTTTATATCCTTTTACATAACCTTCCGAACGAGTGATGTACTTATCATAAGCTTCGATTTCTTTGTATTTGGCATCTTTTTCTTTTTTGCTTAACATTGATTTTTTAATGGTAGAGTTGATGTCTTTTTTTGCTTGTTTTGCAGACTTGATTTGTTTTTCAATAGTGGACACTGAAGCGAGTTTAGAAGTGTAGAAATAGGTATCGAATGGTTTTTTGATGGCGGCCTTGGCCGTTTTGATTTTACTATTCAGGCTAGTGGCAGCATCCGATGGTGCCGGTGCTACTGCTACGATCGTTGTCGCAGCCATTATGGTAGCTGAAGCAATTTTTACGATTTTCTTTTTCCCCATTATCGTAATCCCCCCATTAGTTCTATACTGGCATAACATTCTGCTAACTTATACATATAATTGATACGCTTTTCCAAAAACTGAATTCCGACAAATTTACTTACCCATACACAAATCCACCCTACTTTTTTCCTCTAAAGATTCGTGTATCTCCTATATTACAACAAAATAATCCAGTTTTAAAACAAATTTACAATACCACACCGAATATTAACAGAATATTTTCATTATAATCACCCTAAAATACCTAGTAACAGCTAGATGATATATCAAAAAAACGTTTCACTAGTAAAAAAGCATCAGTTTCAGTCGGTATCACCCTTGGTCTTTATGCCTAAATTAACTAAAAATAAAAAAGAGAGAGATTTTGCTCTCTCTCAGACTGTACATAAATTCGAAGAAAAGCGAGTTTGCCTGCGGTTTTTTCATTTCAGCTGATTTCAGAAACCCGCTCCCTTTCCGCCGACTGGCCGCCAAGCCTCCTCGACTCAAGCGTCTCTGGGGTCTCGGCTAGCCAGATATTCGGTAGGAGTATCATAGCTTTCTTCCATCCAACAAGAGTTCATAAAACAATAAAAAACCATATAGAACTAGTTTACCTGCAGTTTTTTTAAAAAAGACGTTCCAGCTTGATTTCTGAAATCCGCTCCCTTTCCGCCGACTGGCTGCCAAGCCTCCTCGACTCAGGCGTCTCCGGGGTCTTGACTAGCCAGTATTTCGGCAGGAGTCTCGCAAATTTCTTCCATCCAATGAGGGTTATAATAAAAAAACATTATGGATATTCTAGGTCTTCTTTTAAATTCATGGTTCGGGGCGAGACTATTCCGAACCTCTAATAGTAGACAAATTCTAAGAAAGCCAGTTTGCTTACAGTTTTTTCAAGGAACGTTCCAGTTGATTTCAGAAATCCGCTCCCTTTCCGCCGACTGGCTGCCAATCCATATCAAAGCAAGCGTCCCCGGGGTCTCGGCTAGCCAGTTATTCGGCAGGAGTGTCGCAAATTTCTTCTATCAATGTGGGTTATAGGAAATTGGCGTATTGCGAGAATCAAGAGGCGCCTTGCTGCAGGATGGACGAATCCTCCAAGGGTTTCTTACAGAGGATAAGTAGGTACATTTCTATATTAGTAGGGGAAGGTTAAATATAGTTTATAGACATTGTAAAATATTGTATTTCAAGTAATTGGGCTTGAAGAAGACTAAATAAAAAGAGCCGATTCTGTAAGAAAACCAGAAAATCGGCTTGAAGCAGTATCCCCAACAGGCAGACCATACAACAGTCAATCCATTGGGGATATTCACTTTGCTAAGATATATTAACAGAACTACATTACTTTTTAAGTTGGATAATATAAGATCATGCTTAATCGAGTGATTGTATCCCCTGAATTATGGTAGGCATGCGGTCTGTCAGCCTTGAACCTGATAGAATCACCATTCCCGACCGTATATTCTTCGTTATTTACACGTACTGTCACTTCCCCTTCAAAAACAGTTATGTACTCTTCGGTTCCTTCCCTATGCGAATCGGAACTTAGGAATCCACCTTTTTCTATCTCGACTGAATATACTTCAAAGCGCTTCTCATCCTCAAAGGGAAAGTGGGGATAAACTCGATATTTGCCGTTATCTTCAGATAATGATTGAATTTCACTTTTTAAAACAATTTTTGTATCCGGCTGCGGGCTATTTATCAGTGAAGAAAATGAAATCTTTAATCCATTAGCTATTTTCCAAATCGTTGTAATAGTAGGGCTCGATCCTCCCCTTTCTATTTGTCCGATCATCGTTTTGCTTACTCCAGTCAATTCTGCAACCTTTTCAAGACTTAATTTCTTACTTTCCCTGATGGCTTTTAAATTGTTAGCAATAATAAAATTTATTTCTTCCATATAAATGCTCCTTATTTACAATATAACGTCGGCATTGTACAATAAAAAGGAAATCGTTATAGTGTCATTTTTGGTCATTATAGCATACAAAGGGGAGTCAACCATGCCATTACTATCTTTTTTGCTATTTGTTTTTGTTACAAGTTTCACTCCGGGTCCAAATAACATCATGGCCATGTTATTTGCGAACAAGTACGGGTTAAAAAAGACGATTAAATTTTGTTTCGGAGTAGGTGCCGGTTTTTTTGTAATCATGTTATTGTGCAGTTATTTTAATGTTTTGCTTGAAAATTTCATACCAAAGGTTGAATTTATCATGACGATCCTTGGTGCAATTTACATGCTGTATCTGGCCATAAAAATCATTTCCAGTTCAAATAAAGCGAAGGACGATAATGATGACAAGAACAACAGTTTTATAGCAGGCATGCTTTTACAATTCATAAATCCAAAAGGAATCTTATATGGCATCACGGCAATATCGACCTTCATCCTACCTTATCACTCTTCAAATTTCAGTTTACTATTCTTTTCATTATTTCTGGCTTTCGTTGGTTTTATGAGTACGTTCTGCTGGAGTATGTTCGGTTCTGTTTTTCAAACGTTTTTATCAAAGTATAGGAGTCAATTTAATGTAATCATGGCTTTGTTATTAGTGTCTAGTGCCATTTCGATTCTTACACACTAAAAAAAGGTAAAGGGCACAAACCTTCATTAAGAAGGATTGCTGATTTGTAAATTTCGAACGTTCATTTCCCTCCAGGCACTCGCTTTCCGCGGGCGGTCCGCCCTCGGCGCCTTTGTGCCTGTGGGAACCCCCTTGGAAGCGCCTTTCCCGCAGGAGTCTCGAAAACCAGCTCCAATCAACTTTTTTAAAAATTTTGATGGAACCCACTCAAATCTTCCCCCTGCATTAAAGGGTTAAGTTCCCTTCGAATATTGTGACGGCATGTCCGGAAAGTTTAACTGTGTTTTTCGTTACTTCAACTTTCAACAGTCCGCCTCTTTCCGATGCTTGATAGGCTATAAAAATACTTTTGTCCAGCTTGCTTTTCCAATAGGGTCCCAGACAGCAATGGGCCGAGCCCGTTACTTGATCTTCGTCAAGGCCTTGGGCAGGGGAAAAGAAACGTGAAACGAAATCATATTCACTGTTATCGGATTGACTCGTCACGATGACGCCCCGAACCGGCAATTGGGCAATGGAGTCTATATCCGGCTTTAAATTCCTTACGATTTCCTCTGATTGAACTTCGACTAGAAGATCCCATTTGTTTTGCCCAACATACGCAGGCACAACACCTAAAGCTTTTATCAGTAAATCAGGGGCAGCGGTCTCCTTCTCCCTTAATGACGGAAATTCCAGCTGAACCATTCCTTCAACGAATTTTGCAATAAGAAGCCCGCTTTTCGTCTGATAGGCAATCGGCTGATTCCTTGGCACGTATCCTTTATCCCATAAAAAGAAAGAGCTTGCCAGCGTCCCATGTCCACAAATCGGGATTTCAATAGAAGGTGTGAACCATCGCAACTTCCATTCACCATTATGAGGTTGAATAAAAGCGGTAACAGGCATATTAATCTCTTTGGCTATTCTCTGCATCCACTCGCTGTCACTTTCCCCGGTAAGAAGGCAGACTGCAGCAGGGTTTCCGTTAAAAGGTTGATCTGTAAACGTATTTATGATGGTTAGTTCCATAAAATGTGCCTCCGGTTAGTGATATTCTAGTCTCCTAATTCCACAATGAGGAGCCCTTTTCCTTTTTTGAATGACCATTCCCTTGGTTTTTTAAAGAGTTCTCATTAATATGAAAAGGACCACCATATGGCGTCCTCGATTAAGTCCTTTATCTACTCAGGTTCCAGACGATTTTAAACGTTGTCATAAAAAACCGGTAATTCTTGTAGTGCATTTCGAAATCACTAAAATAGACAGCTTTATAAAAAAGCTGCCCATCACTATATCAATTATATGATCTACCTTGCCGTAACAAAACACCCTACAGTTTCCGTACAATGAATGTATCCCCAAGCAGTTCCCAATTCTGGGGGAACGGATAACCAAGTACCCAATAACTGAGACCCCTTGACCTGTAAATCTTCACCAGATCAAATTTGGCTTTGGCACTGCGTGCGTCCTCGAACCAAACTTCATGTGTGCGTCCCTGATCATCTTTGTACCTATAATAAGGGGATTGGGCTGTCTCGTCATATTTTATTTCTGCATTATATTGGACGGCGCGTCTGATGGCTTCCTGCATATCGAAAGTCTCTGCTTCCTGTCCCTCTTCATGAGGAATAAGCCAATCCCGTGCATAAATTTGAAACCCTATGAAGATTTTATTTGTAGGTATCACCGTTACGGCATAGTCAAGGACACGCTTTATTTCATTAATGGGAGAGATTGCCTGCGGCGGCCCCTTTCTGTAACCCCATTCATATGTCATCAGCACCACGAAGTCGAGCAGCCGTCCGTGAACTGGATAATCATGTGCCTCAACTAATGGCCCCTTTTGATTGGCACTAGTTTTTGGGGCTAGGGAGGATGACACAAAGTAACCCTCAGGATGCAATCGATCCACTGCTCTTTGGAGAAAGCGATTATAGAAATCACGGTCCTCTGGTCTTACACTTTCAAAATCGATATTCAATCCACGGTATCCTTTATCTTTCATCGTTTTTATGACGTTGGTTAATAATGTTTCCACTAAACTTAAATCGGAAAGTATCGTATGGGCAAGCTGAGTTCCCGCTTCCGTCGCGGAAAAATTCGTTATGCACATCATGGGTATGACGCCAGTCGACTGTGCCGCCCGGATCGTCGGGATGTCATCTATGACTTCTAAGCTGCCATCTTGCCTCATTCTATAACCAAATGGACTTACGTAGGTCAAATCGTGGGCTACTTCACGTACCTGCTCCGCACCGGCTTGCCCGTAAACGTTTGTAAAACCATTTACTTCAATGATGGGTTTTGGTTTCTGGGGAATCCTTATTATCCGTCCGATATGGATATTGGCCGGATCTGTAATCCTGTTCATCTGCATAATGGCCTGAACTGTCGTTCCATAACGTCTCGCTATATCATAAAGGGTATCTCGTTCCCTTACGGTATGATAAATAACCGGGATGGTTAGTCTCTGCCCTGGATAGATAGCGGAAGGATTTGTGATGCGATTCGATTGCATGATTTCCTGTACCGTAATTCCAAACTGATTTGCGATATTATTTAGAGTATCCCCTTGCTGAACCCTGTACTGAAGATAAGGTTCAGGAATCAAAAGAGCTAGGCCAATCACCAGCTTATCTGGATTTTCAAGGCCATTGATCCGAACAATCCGGTTGATACTGACACCATACTGCTGGGAAATTCCCCACAAAGAATCCCCCCTATTCACCACATGGATTTTCACATGCACAGCCCCGCTTTCCTTTAAAATATCCCTTTCATTTTATTCCCTGGATAGCCCTAATATGTTTTTTGTGTTCATAAGCCTGTAAAGGATATAGGGGAAAAAAATAATAATGGCAGCTATCAATTCCAGGGAATATATGGAGGGCGTCCATGTTCTAAATGAGACTACAGGCATGATAATACGATTTTTAGAGGGGATTTTGAAGCCGAAGTAATCCAGAAGAGAATTATTATTCAGAAGGAAAGGATTCATTTAAGTTTCAAAGCTTATGAGAATGAAAGAATTTCAGCATTGGCCTATTCCATGGATTGCAGTGTTAGTTTAGCAGCAACAATGCTGCTGATTGCTGGTATTAGAAATCGAGACGTCTCTACACAAATGGTGGATTCAGAGGCAATTCGTTTACCTGATCCGGGAAGGCTTAAAAGTTTAAAGATGACTCATAAATACATTTCAAAATTGAATGACGAGCACATTTCACTTTTTCTCTAATTCCATATGTTGGGCATGAAGTAGTGGATACTACAATAACGCTTCATGAAAAAGTGAATCTTTGGATAGATGATAATATAAAAAATATTGATTAGAATTATATGGAGAATAATAAGTCAAAACGGGTGAGGAGGAATGAGCATGAAAATGTTTAAAATAAGTGCTGTGGCATTGGTCGCTGCGTTGTTGTTCCCTTCTTCTACATTTGCAAGTGGCTGGGATTACTTAGGAGAACAATCTCTTTTTTCTAATGGTGCTGAAAGTGATGTGTTTGCCTCTACTGGTGGTGATTATAAGATTTGTCGGGATTCTTATGTGGGTCCGGCTGGTAAGTTAAAAGTTGAATTATGGGAGTATGATCCTGACAGTTATAATGATTATGTAGGGGTAAGATATTTAGATCGAGGCCAATGTGGCATTTTCCGGGGTATTGGTAGCTTTGTTGATGGAGGAAATGAAGCAGAATTTTTTGCGAAATCAAGGACTAACAGTGATATGCATTTAATCTTTTATGATTAATTCACTAACTGAATGAAAAAAAGACCTGAGATTGATTCGTAAATGCGCTAAAGGATATTCTTCTAGAATGAGTGCGTAAATACCTTAATATGACTGCTAATATATATAGGGTTTTTTAGGCTGATGTATTCCACTTCAGCCTTTTCTTATGCAGGAAAATAACTACTTCATTTATCTAAATGGAAAGTGTCATAACTTAAAGGTTGGTAGAAGAAAGAGCATAAGGAAGAACTGTCCCCAACTAAGTTGTTGAAAAAGGCAAAGCCTAGTGTTTTTGTGGGTACATGAAAACTCCCCTAATAAAACCATTACTGTCCCTTTCATGTCCACTATTTTATTAATTTTACTTTTTGGCTGTTTTCGCATACTTTGTTGCTATTTACGAAGTAGTGCAGTGTGGTTGATTTCCCCTCCAGGTGCTCGCTTTCCGCGGGCGGGCGTTGAGCCTCCTCGGCGTAAACGCCTGTGGGGTCTCACCTGTCCCGCAGCTCCCGCAGGAGTCTCGCACTTCCGCTCCAATCAACCTAAAATAGTTTCGTTTTAAAAACAACAATATTTACGAAAAGAGCCTACTTTTTTATTGTTTTTTTCGATGAAACTTAGCGATATTGCACGCAGTTACACCAAAATAAACCACTTGTAGCCAAGAGGTATATAGTCTTTCACTTTTACCTTTTTTTCTCTTCTGTTATTTAAGGACTCACCTCTATCAAAGGATTTGGCGTTTAATGTGTACCCCTGCTGGGCACACATTAAACAAAGACCATCTTATAATGATGGTCTTTGTTTTGGTTAGCAGATTAAACTTTAAATTGAATAAAAGCTTATAATTCCAATTATCATAGCGATTATTAGAATTGATACTACACCAATAAGTATTTTCATCCAAGTTTTCATATAATCACCTACTATATGTAAAATTTATTTTTTTACAGAAGTTTTTATACTACCTGAGAGTTTTCCTAGATGATTTCCTGATACTTTAAGATAAACATTTCCTATTTGTACAATACCAAGCGATCCTACTCCAACTTTATAATAAAAAGTTACCTCTCCGTAATATTTTTTATTATTAATATAACCACCATAATAAGTTAAATCTGTAGCGATAGTTGGATTATAATGATAGACTACTTCTCCTTTAGTTGAAAGGGCTGATGTAGCACCACTAGAAGTATAATTATATTTTCCTGTGATTTTATATTTTGTAATAGGGACTCCTAAAACTCCTAAAGTTCCAGTATGACTAATTGTTTTAGTTTTAGTTGATGCGAAAGTAGAAATTAATGGAGTTTCATCTGAATTAACACCTCAAGATATACCCCCTCCTTCCCAGCCTCATTTTCGACTCATAGACAACAAAAACAAAGGGTGTGTACCTCTCCATTAAATAGTTAATCAAACGCTTTAAAAAGAGTGCAAAGGGTCTTAAATAACCCGTTTTTAAGTGCGGTTACCTCGGTCTAAAACTGGATTGATATGGTATAATTATAGAAGGGGTACTGTGCTTTTAGGAGGTGAACGAATGACGATCAGCAGCATCATATTGGTGGTGGCGGCAGTCTTTATCGGCGCCTTGATGCGGACGATGTTCGGGTTCGGTGAAGCGATTGTCAGCATGCCTTTGCTTGCCTTACTTCATATTCCGCTTAATACTTCGGTTTCCTTGATTGGATTGGCCGGTCTTACCGTCGCTTCACTAACCGTCGTAAGCGGATGGCGGCATATCGAACGCTCGGTATTACTCAGGCTGGCGGCTTCAACGGTGATCGGCATACCAGCCGGCCTGGCTTTGCTCCATTACGCACCTTCTCTGGTCATTACTTCTGCACTGGGTGTTTTTTTGATTGCATATGGGGGATATTCTCTTCTAAAGCAAAGACTTTTTCAGGCTGTGGATAAACCATTACTTAACTCGAAGGGCTGGGTATGGCCGTTCGGTTTTGCGTCGGGAGCCCTTGGCAGCGCCTATAACTTTAACGGGGTGCCGGTCGTCGTCTATGGAACTTTGCGAAGATGGAATCCAGATCGATTCCGCGGAACATTGCAAGCCCATTTCCTGATATCCGGTATCCTGGTCGTGACAGGTCATGCGCTAGGCGGACTTTGGACAGCCGATTCACTTATTCTTTACGCTTATTCCATTCCAGCTATATTACTTGCGACAGGTCTCGGAATATTCATGAATAAGCGAATTCCCGCGAAGAAATTCGAAAGTTATTTATTCTTCATCATCATTGCGCTAGGTGTACTATTATTGATTCCCCATGACTGATAACCAATAAAAGCCTGATTTCTCATTAAAACAACGAGGAATCAGGCTTCTTTCAGGAATAATAGAATCATAGTTGAATCGTCAACCGCGGATATCCCGTTTGTTATATCCGAAGAAGCCTGCAGCCAGTAATAAGATAGCTATGATTGTAAGCATGGATACTTCCATGAAGTCCATACCTTCAACAGGAAGCTTCGGAATATGGCCGAACGGTGTTAGTTTTCCCATCCATTCCGGGAATTGAAGCATTCCCCCTAAATAAACGACTAAGATTGAGTAGGTCAAGTAAAGCCAAGTCAAGCC
Organism: Peribacillus sp. AS_2; assembly: GCF_026891895.1. Taxonomy (NCBI): domain Bacteria; kingdom Bacillati; phylum Bacillota; class Bacilli; order Caryophanales; family Bacillaceae; genus Peribacillus; species Peribacillus sp. AS_2. The sequence goes on along the minus strand of NZ_JAPTGA010000011.1, from coordinate 156,126 downwards.
GGATAATTTTGGTGCAAATCCAGTTAACAGCACGGCGATACCAATCATGATCCACATTGCAGGCAGGTAGACCATCGCTGCACTAAATATAGTGCCGAAATCAACCCCTTCATCCATCACGGAATTCCCGACTGCCCAAAGACCGATGTCAGCAAGCGCAAGCATGAGAAAACCGCCAATAACGGAGATGATAAGATAGCTGCCCATAAGCCTTGTACGGGATACAGCGCGGCTCAGTAAATGTTCAGTATGATTCTTTTTTTCTTCCCCTTTTAGCTTTAACATCGCCATTAAAGGCGGGATGGTGCATATCATGGCGATGACTGACATCAACATTGTCAAGAATTGTTCTGTCAGTGAATAGCCTTCAACTGGCGTCAATAGTTCGGCCATCATTTCATTTTTTGTAAAAAAGGATTCCAAATCACCTAAAACGGAACCATAAGATGCTCCCAAAATGAACATCCCGGCTGCCCAGGCGATCAATCCTGTACGCTGAAGCCTCAGCGCGAGACCAAGCGGACTTTTTAAAAACGATGAAGCATATTTCCGGCCTGGCTTAGCCGGAATGAATCCAGCTTCCAAATCACGGATGGCATTCAAATATAGAGATAAGGCAACCAAAATGATTGCCGCACCGATCGTAAGGATGATTGGCCACCAATAATTATTCACATATACTTCTGAACTTAAAACCCAACCCAATGGTGAAAACCAGGAAAGTGTTTCATTGCTGACATCCCCTATCGCCCGAATAAGATAGGAGAGAAGCAATACAGTGATGGAGTAACCAATCGTACCTCGAGCACTCTCGGTAAGCTGGGCAAATAATGCCGTTATTGCCGAGAAGAAAATACCGGTTGCCCCTAACGCAGCTCCATACATAAGGGAACCTTCGAAATCCATGCTTTCTATTCCCAGAGCATACAACCCGAAACCCATTATTATCGCGATCAACGCATTTGTTCCAAACGATACGGAAATGGTTGCATATAAATTTGCCAATCTTCCAGCCGGTAAAGAACGGATCATTTCGATACGGCCGTCCTCTTCATCTGCGCGTGTATGGCGTGTAACAAGTAAAATACTCATTATCCCCACGGCCATAGCGGTTAACAGTAACATTTGATGCGCCATCATCGCTCCGTTTGTATAGTCATCCAGGCCGTAACCTTTCCCCACCATCGCTGTCATTGCAGGGTTCTTCATCGTTTCTGCAATGGTTTTCCTTTCTAGCCCAGTCGGGTACAGATCGGTGAATGCCATCGCAACCATAAAGGAAAGGACCGCTAAGGAAATGATCCAAACAGGGATCCGAATCCGATCTTGCCGTATGATGAATCGTGAAAGTCTTCCTGTATTATGATAGGACTGGTTCGCCATTATAACGCACCTCCCGCCCCAGAATCAGAAGTCTTCCTTACACCTTCATAATGGCTCATGAATAAATCTTCCAATGTAGGCGGCGCGCTTTCCAATTTCACAATTCCAAACTGGCTTATATACTTCATGACATTATCCAACTCATCTGTATCCACTTGGAATGAAAGTGCCTGGTCTTTCATCACGATATCCCGAACACCGTTTACATTCCCTAAAGCAGGAATAGGCTGCTTCGTTTCGACAAGCAAGCTCGTTCTCGTTAAATGGCGTAACTGATCCAATGTTCCCGTTTCAATGATTTGCCCTTGCCGAATGATGCCCACTTTATCGCATAACCTTTCCACTTCAGAAAGAATGTGACTGGAAAGCAATATGCTTTTTCCTTCATTTTTTGCGTCCATCACACATTCCTGGAAAACCCTTTCCATCAATGGATCTAGACCTGATGTTGGTTCATCCAATATATAAAGGTCGGCATCAGATGAGAATGCAGCAATCAAAGCAACCTTTTGCCTGTTTCCCTTTGAATATGTTCCACACTTCTTGGAAGGATCCAAATCGAATTTTTTTATTAGTTCTTCGCGCCTGCTTTTATTGTTCGTCCCGCGTAATTCAACAAATAGATCAATGACTTCCCCGCCTGTTAAGTTGGGCCATAGGTTCACATCTCCCGGAACATACGCGATTCGCTTATGAATTTCAACGGCATCTTTCCATGCATCCTTGCCAAAAATCTTCGCTTCTCCATCCGTCGCTTTTAAAATCCCGAGCAGCACACGGATCGTTGTTGATTTTCCAGCACCATTGGGACCGATGAATCCAAATATCTCCCCTTTATTCACTTCAATGTTCACACCATTTAAAGCGGTGAACTTTCCAAACTTTTTCGTTAAATCCGTTGTTTTCAATACTGACATTCCTCATCCACCTCTTCCTCATTGAAAAAAATGAAATATTTTAACTGATTTAGTTCATAATATACAAAAGAAGAATTCCTGACAATAGTTTATGAACTAATTTAATTGTTCTATTACATATTTTTAATTAAACTAAGGTTGAGGTGAAAAAAATGGACGGATTTCAACGACGCAGGGAACAAAAAAAATTGAATATATTAGAGGCTGCCTTGGCTTTATTCATGGAGTATGGTGTCCAAAAGATTTCGATTGGGGAAATAGCAAAAAAAGCAAATGTATCTCAAGTAACGATATATAATTATTTCGAAAGCAAACATAATCTAATTCATGAGGTTTTTGTTTATTATACAGATAAGGCATTGGATGAATTTGAACAAATACTGGCCAGCAACATCGCCTTCCCTGAAAAAATAAAGCAGCTCATGTTCACGAAGAATGAAACGGCCAAACAAATTCATGAAGATTTTTATCAATATTTAATGAAGGAATATACTTCCGGAGTCAATTATATGGAAAAAATATATACAGAAAAGGCCCTGCCCCGCTTTATCGATCTGTTTAACCAGGGGAAGGAACAAGGATATGTTGATCCGAACTTATCTAATGAAGCGATTTTATTTTATATAAAAGCAATGAATGAATATATCCAACGGAAAGAGGTTTATCAAAGCATCCTGCCTTTGACTGAGGATATTATGAGGATTTTGTTTTATGGGATCGTTGGGGAAAAAGAGAAATGAATTTAAGAAAAAACGGTGTGAATCGATATCTCCCATTCACACCGTAAAATCTTATTCAAGAATTTTCCTGCACTTTTTAAGTCAATGTTAATAATTTCGCTGAAGTGTAATTATATTTCTCGATTGATAAATCAAAAACGGCTCCCGCTTTTAAAAAGACCGTACTTTCAACGATTAAAGTAGGATCACCTGGCTTCAAGTCCAAAAGCTTGGCATCATCGTCATTTAGTTTTTCACATGAAATGATTTTATCTGCAAACCCGATATTCAATTTCAAATCCTCGACTATATATTCATAAATGGAACCATTTGCTATTTCTTTATTTATGATTGGAATGATATCTTTATTGAAAAAGGACTCTTCTATTACAATGGGTTCACCATTTAAATATCTAACCCGTTTGAGGTTATAGATTTTGGTTTTCACATTGCATTTCATTTGCTTGGCCAATTTTTCATCGGCTTCAATTAATTCTAACTTCAACACTTTACTTTTCATTTCATCATTTGGAAACACTTTGGTTAAGCCACCCATATCCCTCATCGAAATGCAGCCCGGTCTGGTAAATTCCCTAAGGAATATGCCGCTTCCTTGAACTTGATAGATATACCCCTGTTCAACCAATATGTTGATTGCTTTTCTAATGGTGTTCCTACTGACATCGAACTTCTTCATCAACTCTTCTTCAGTGGGTAACTTAGTATTTAATGTATATTTTCCATCTAATATTTCTTTCTCCATTTGTTCTACGACCATTCTATACTTTACAACCATATTTCCATATACCTTCCTCTATACATAATGATTTAGAACAATAATTTAGACTGAATGATAGGTTTTCTTTACAATAGTTTATTTTATAACGATTGTAAAGAAACCTCTGTTACTTTCAGACTTCTGACAAATCCGAAGAGAAGCCTAAAGTTTTTTCGAGAAAACATTCCAGCTGATTTCAGAAATTCGCTCCCTTTCCGCCGACTGTCTGCCAAGCCGCATCAAAGCGAGCGCCTGTGGGGTCTCGGCTAGCCAGTTTTTCGGCAGGAGTGTCGCAATTTTCTTCCATCCAATGAGGATTACAGGAAAAAAACTTAAAGGATAAACAGTCTAGAACTTGGTTCCGAATAGACCAGCCTACAGTTTTTTCAAGAAAACATTCCAGTTGAGGTACGAGACTCCTGCGGGAAAAGCGTGGCCAAGGGAGACCCCGCAGGCGATGCCGAGGGCGGACAGCCCTCGGAAACCGAGTGCCTGGAGTGGAAATCTAAAAAAAGAGACATCCCATCGATTAACGATAGGATGTCTCCAAATCTATTGAATATCATTTTGCCCTTGCCCCAAACATGCAGTTGTTCAAAGATCCTTCATCCTCTTTAATGTGTAAACAAAATATTCCCAGTTGTTTATGGTCGAAGGGATGCTTAAGTGTTCTTCAGGTGTATGTACGGAAAACATATCCGGTCCGATTGAAACAGTATCCAGCCCTGGTATCTTATCTATGAATACCCCACACTCGATCCCTGCATGCACAGCGATGATTTCAATTTCCTCATGATATTTTTCTTTGTATGTCTCTTCAAATAATTTCTTGAGTTTCGAATCAGGATTATAGGGCCATTCCGGATAATCCGCATCAATCAATAGCTTGCACCCAAGCATGTCGGCAATCACCTTTGCCTGCGTGACCATATTATATTTGATGCTTTTGACCGAACTCCTGATTTCACTTTCGAATATCATTTCCGCTTCATTTGTTGTAACGACCCCTAGATTCGTCGAACTTTCGACTAATCCTTCTATTCCCATACTCATACCTTGAACGCCATGCGGGATTACCAGTAAGGAGGTAATGGCTTTAGTCACCGTCTCTTTGGAAAAAACGTTTGAAGAAATCGTTTCGATCTTTTCAAATCTAATCGATACCTCAGGGTCAGAAGATTGCAGTTCATTTTTAAAAGTATCCTCCCATTTCTGGAGTCTCTCCGTTATCTTCTGAACATCTTCTACAGAAATCAGTACAGTCGCCTCTGCTTCACGAGGAATCGCATTCCCTTTCAAGCCCCCGTTCATTTGCTGTATGAAGCAAGGGAAGTCTGTCGTTAATTCATGTAATACTCTGCCCAAAAGTTTATTGGAGTTCCCTCTTTCCTTATGAATGGACATACCGGAGTGTCCGCCCTTCAACCCTTTAATCCTGATGCTATAAGATACAGCATCAACAATGGAAGCTGATTCCCATCCGATTGACAGGATCTGCCGCACGCGTATTCCTCCAGCAGAGCTGACCAGCAGCTTCCCATCTTCCTCCGAATCGATATTGATCATCATTTTTCCCTTGAAGTGAGCCGGATCCACGGCAAGTGCTCCGTTCATTGTCGTTTCTTCTTCAGTCGTTATGACTATTTCAAGAGAGGGATGCGGAATATCATTCGCATCCAATAATGCCAAAGCATAAGCAACAGCAATTCCATTATCCGCCCCCAATGTTGTATCCGTTGCATACAACATGTCTCCCACAATCCTTAATTGAAGCGGATCCTTCTCAAAATCATGAAGCGTTCCCTTGTTCTTTTCGCAAACCATATCCATATGCCCCTGGATAATGACGGTAGGTGCACTTTCATATCCAATTGTGGCAGGCTTTTTGATGATGACATTCAGCGCCTCATCCTGGATCACCTCCAGGTCCCTATCCTTAGCGAAGTGAACCAGATAGTCACTGATCGCTTTTTCATTAGCCGATCCTCTCGGGATTTCGGAAATCGCTGCAAAATAATGAAATACCGGATGGCTCGATAATTCTTCTAAAGTGTTATACATGAAAAACACCCTTTCATATAAAATGTTTGTACTGCCTCTCATCCCTTTACTTTTCCAGAACGGAACACTGCCACTCTCGTGAACAATGGATACAGAACGTACCCTAGATAAACACCAATCATATTCAAAATAAGGTCATCGACATCCAAACTTCCGCGCCGAAAAACAAACTGACAGATTTCGATGCCCGAAATCGAAAGTAATGGATAAAGAAATTTCCTTTTATCGGAGGGCTCTTTCCCTTCCCTGGGAAACAAATACAGCCCGAATGGAATGAACAGCCCCACATTGGCACTAAGGTTATAAAATGACACAAGCCCGTTCATATCGTTCGATAAATATGAAAGAATCGTAGAAAAAGGAACTAAATTATACGAATATACCTGCCCTTCTGGTCGAAAGAACAGCAAAACCAATAATGATAAACTGTAGCCAAACAATACAGCCTGCCACAAAGGGCGCGGAATTCGGACCGTTTCACCTCGAAAAAAAAGTACCGCAAATGAAACGAAAAGAAGTATACAAAACCAGACAACAATGATTACCAAAGGATTCAAATATAATCGGAGCTGAAGGAAAAAAGGCAAACCGCACAAAAACAATGCTTGCGACAGCAAAAGGGAAAGCATGACCGATTTTAGAGACATATAACTCCCCCCTTCTATTTCTTTCCAAATCATTGCATATGCTTATATCCTAGGACAACTTTAAGAACCCGTCAACAAACTGCAGTCAGTAGAAAACCGTCGAGGGGGAGGCTTTTTCGAATAAATCAACCGATAGGAAGGATAATTCGGCCTTTTTCCGGTAAAACAAAAAAGCCGCTTCCTCACTTTCCAGGAATCCGGCTTCTTTTGTTAAGTTGTTGTTGATTTCATAGTGCACGGTATTTTTTTAAGCTAATGATATTGATGGTGATGAAAACGATGGCAAAGGCCAGGAGAATGAGCAGATCCAGTAAGACCTCATTGAACGTGAAACCTTTGTACATAATGCCATTCATGGCATCCGATGCGTAATAGAGAGGCATGACCTTGCCGATTTTTTGGAGCCAGTCTGACATGCCATCCAATGGGAAAATCCCTGTAAAGAAGACTTGCGGCACGATGACCAGCGGAATGAATTGTACCATTTGGAATTCGGATGTCGCGAAACTCGATAGTAATGTACCAAGGGATAATGCAACGAGCGCGACCAGTATATTCGTCAGTAAAACGAGCCAAATGGAGCCAACAAGGACGATATCCAATACATTGACAGCATATAGCACGACAATTATGGTTTGAATTAGAGCAAATAAGCCATATCCGATCACATAGCCCGCTACGATTTCGTTTCTTTTGATCGGTGTGGCAAGCAGCCGTTCCAACGTACCACTTGTACGCTCCTTCAAAAGCGCAATCCCCGCTATTAAAAATACAAAGAAGAAAACGAAAAAGCTTACGAGCATCGGACTGAATGTATCAAAACCCTTTGTGTTGGCGTCTCCGTAAACATATTTCTCCTCAATTGAAGGAGTGTTTTTTTCATTCCCTTGCAAGCCTTGCATCATTTGCATTTGAACGGCCTTTGCCCGGGTAGGTTCGTCGTTCAAAAGTGTGAGTTTCATTTTTCCATTTTCAACATGAAGCCAGCCATCCGTATCCTTTTCAATCATCTTTTCCTGTGAGAATTCCTCAGCAGCCGTCACTTGAAAATCCGCTTTTTTCAATGCTTTAACGATCGTTTCATCACTGCCTGTAACAACGATTTTCAAATCACTTGCCTCTGTATCGAAAATAAAATACATGAGCGTTAAAATGAGCAATGGAGCCAGGAAAAATAAAGCGAGCGTCCTTCGATCCCGGCGCATCTGCTGGGTAATACGAGTAACAAGAGAGGCAATTCTCATTTTAGGCCGCCTCCAATCCTTAAAAAAACATCATCAAGCGTTTCCGCGGCAAATTGAGTTTTTAAAGCTGCAGGGGTTCCTGCCGCGATGATTTCACCTTCACGCAGCATCGCCAGTTTATCGCATCGTTCCGCTTCATCCATCACATGCGTCGTGATGATGATCGTCTTATCATCTTCATTCCTTAAACGTTCAAGTTCCTCCCAAATCGATTGTTTCAGCAAAGGGTCTATTCCTACTGTCGGTTCATCCAATATGAGAATCTCCGGATTTTGGATGAGTGCAACCGCAAGTGAAAGACGGCGTTTCATTCCCCCTGAATAATGGGCAACCCGAACGTTCAAATCATTCGTCAGCTGTACGATTTCAGCTGCATATTGAATGCGTTCCCTTCGTTCCTTTTTCGAAAACCGGTATAGCTTCGCAAAAAATTCGAGGTTTTCAGCTCCCGTCAATTCTGTATATAAAGCATCGGACTGTGCCATATAGCCTACATCCATTAACAGGGATTCATTTGGCACTTCATGATCCAGAACCGTGACTTTACCCGCATCGGGTTTAATCAATCCGACAATCATTTTAATCAAGGTCGTCTTTCCGCATCCGGATGGACCTAGCAAACCAAAAATTCCGCTTTTTTCAATATTCAGGCTCATTGGCTGAATGACCTTCTTCTGCTGAAAACCCTTAGCAATTCCATCAATGGAAATCGCATTTTTCATTGCACACACATCCTCCCTCTTTAATTGACACGGTGTTGAGTGTATCATCATTCTAAGGTAGCATTCGGTCTAATACAATCAACACATTTGGAAAAATGTTCAGTGAAGGAGACATTCCATGGCATCGATTCATGAGGATATGGTACAAAAGACGAAAAAGCAGATACAACATCATTTTATTGCACTTATTGAAGCAGAGGGGTTCTCACATGTATCCGTGAAGAAAATCGCAGAGCGTGCCAATATTAATCGGGGCACATTCTATTTGCACTACACAGATAAATATGAATTGATGGATCACTTACAACAGGAATTGTTACATGAACTTCAAACCCGCATTACTGCCATTTTGCCTAAAGAGGCTTTTTTGGCTCTTAATCAACAGCAACTTTATCCGCCTTTCATAGCGATTTTTCAATTCATCAGTGAACATGCTCACGCATTAAGGGCCATTCTTGGTGATCAGGGCGACCCTTCTTTTGCGAAAAAAATAAAACGGGTTTTCGGTGAAGTACTGTTGGAGCGTTTGATCAGCCTGCATCCAGAAGCTAAAGATGAAGCTTTCCGCATGTATATGCACGCCTTCCTGACATCGGCGATTTTAGGAGTGATTACTGAGTGGCTGGAGAATTGTGAGGAACAAACGGCGGAAGAAATGGCGAAAATTCATTTTAAAATCTTGAACTTCATCAGCCAATTGCGCACATTCATCCAATGAACGATTTTAGTTGGAGATACCTATTCCGCACAAAAGAATGGAAGGGTATTTCCAGGATACCAATGCATTTCTTAATGTCATCGCTTCTCCCCCTTTGATCGTACAATTTAAACCCCCGTCCCCAAGGAACGAGACCAATTTGCAATGCCCCCCATACATACCCAACAATCGTCGGCTGCTCTCGGGAAGTGGTCATTTCATTTTACTTTTCTCTGCTTTACGTCCACATTAGTAGTTACCAAATTTAAACATTAATGGTTCGATTCTGTAAATAACGCAAAAAAAACTCATTAAATATAATGAGTTTAAAAGCAAAACAAGATATGGATTTTTCGCTCACCGTTCCTGGATACAACACAGGGATTACAATAATTGAATACCGCTATGAATGTTGGAATCAGTTGATTTACCTTGGGGAAAACAGTTTTAAAAACGGATTCTTTTTCTTATCCGTTATCCTTAATTCATTCATGATGATTTGATCCTCATGATCGGCTATCCATTTCCTTAGTGCATCTTTATCCTGGCATTGTGTTAAATATGTTTGGCCACCCTTGCCTGTAGCATTGATAACATATCTATTGAACGTCTTCTCCATAATTGCCCGCCTTTTTATTAAAATGTATTGAATTTAACTAATAATGTACTGCTTTTTCCTTTATCTTTTACAAAAGAAACATAATATATCTATTACAAATTTCGATTGGCAATAGCATGTTCTGCTTGAAATTATTGAATAAAGTATATCGATGCCGGTTATCATAATTGGATTAATCGAACCTATCATAATGTGCCAACTAATATTTGTCAATACGTTTTTTTAATGTAAATAAAACGTAAATTTTCAGTTTTATTAAAGAAATATTTTTTTACGATTTAGGGGTTTACAACTGCTAAATGATGGGAGTAGAATACGTTTATCAATTTAATGCATTTCGGCCAAAACTCATGGAAAATGAGTACGGAGGACCCAATCATTTGGGGTTAATTCTGCCTTGCAGAAGGGATGAGATCAGCTCTTTCGCCATCCTACCCGTCAGCTAACTTCGTCGGCTAAAGCGAAGGAGGTCATAAGACCGCCTATTTCGGGAGCCTTTTTTGCACGCTTTTTGTGGCAATAGAGCTATTCGATGTTTTCGCAGGTCTTTTTATTATGCCTTTAAACAGATTAGAAAAGAGATTGTTGATTAAAAGTCATACATTAGGGATGATCATTTGAGAATGACAAAATTGGATCCGCCAAAAATACTTGTACTCGGCTTTGCCATCCTGATACTTATCGGAGCCTATTTATTGACCCTGCCGGTTTCCACTGAAAATGGCCATGGTCTTTCTTTTCTGGATGCTTTATTCACCTCGACTTCCGCTACATGTGTAACAGGACTGGTCGTTGTGGATACGGGATCGACCTTCACCACTTTTGGTGAGTTGGTCATCTTAACACTGATTCAGGTAGGCGGCTTAGGGTTCATGTCATTTGCGACGTTTTTCTTTTTCCTTCTAGGCAAAAGGATTTCCTTAAAAGGCAGGTTACTCTTGCAGGAGTCGTTAAATAATCTATCCATGGCGGGTGTAGTCAGATTAGTGAAACGGCTGTTGATTTTCACAGCCATCATTGAAGGTGTGGGTGCACTTATCTTATCGATTCGCTTTTCTTTTGACATGCCAACCGGCAAGGCGATCTATTACGGTGTTTTTCATTCCGTCTCGAATTTCAATAATGCCGGTTTTGATTTAATGGGGGAATTCAGGAGTTTGACCCCTTATGTATCGGATCCATTCGTAACCCTTACCGTTGCCTTCCTCATCACGTTTGGCGGGATAGGCTTTATCGTGATGAATGAACTATACGAATATCGTGACACCCATCGTTTATCCGTACATACGAAGATCGTTCTGACGACTAGCGTGACCCTTACGATTGCCGGCGCGATTTTAATCTTTTTATTCGAGTACGGCAATGCCAAGACATTGCAGCCTTTATCTTTCATGGGTAAAATGCTGTCGTCCTTATTTCAATCGGTATCACCAAGGACGGCAGGCTCCAACACGCTGAATATCCCTGATTTGACCCAGCCTGCATTACTGCTCATCATTTTCTTGATGTTCGTTGGGGCTTCACCCGGATCGACTGGCGGCGGGATTAAAACGACTACATTGGCCACGCTTGTAGGAACGGTTTGGTCGCAGATCAAAGGTAAGGGTGATGTGGTCTTGTTCCGTCACCGCATCGTGAGTGAAACGATCTTTAAAGCATTATCCGTCACATTCATTGGTGTATTCATGGTTTCCATCATCTCCATTCTGCTGACCATCACTGAAAGCGGAACTGATTTCTTGATGATTTTGTTCGAAGCCACTTCAGCTTTCGCCACCGTGGGACTTTCAATGGGTTTGACCCCGGAATTATCACCGGCCGGCCGGATGCTCATCATTTTCACGATGTTTGCAGGCCGTGTTGGTCCTTTGACTTTGGCCTTTGCTATCGCCATGAGGCGCAAGCCAGATCCGTTCCGACGTCCAAAAGGGAAAATCATGATTGGTTAATAATGAATGAAGGAGTGTAAAAGATGGGAAAACGACAATACGCCGTGATAGGTTTAGGCAGATTCGGAACCAGTGTGGCCCATAGATTATATACGGCAGGCCAAGAGGTTTTGGGTATTGATGTGAACGAGGAAAGACTCGAGAATGCGGAACTGAACGTTACCCATGCCGTCATGGCGGATACGACCGAAGCAGAGACATTGAAAGCAATCGGAATCCGTAATTTCGATTGTGTCATCGTAGCCATCGGAAATGACATGCAATCGAGCATTTTAACTACCTTGCTTTTAAAAGAGCTTGGGATCAAAAAGGTGATTGCCAAGGCACTTAATAAAAATCACGGTCAGGTGCTGACAAAAGTCGGTGCCGACTGGGTCATCTACCCTGAGAGGGATATGGGGGAACGGGTCGCGAACCAGCTCCTTTCCCCTAACATGCTGAACTACATAGAGCTTTCTAAAGAATACAATATCGAGGAAATCATCCTCCCCATGAGCATGAAGGGAAAAAGCCTCAGGGAGCTTGATTTACGGGCAAAATATAATATCAGCGTCATTGCCATCGTGAGTAATGGAGAAATTATCATAGCACCGTCACCGGATCAGGATATCCATGAAAAAGATATGCTTTTAGTGGTTGGCAATAAAGAAGATCTGGCCGTCTTTGCCAATATTGAATAAAATCCGGCAGGTTCCGGCTCTTGCTCCTTTTGAAGGCTAATACATACGAGAAGACCGCCATATGGAGGCCTTCTCGATGCAAATGTATAACGAACATCCCGAGCCCAGGGTAAGTATGTATTATTTTATCGTACTGATCGCTTGGGCAAGAGTGGATTTTATCGTCACTTTATCAAAAGGCAGTTGAAGCTTAACGGCAGTCATGGCTATTTCCGGCCGAAGTCCTGAAAGGGTCGTTTGAATTCCGATCAAATGCAAGGATTCAATCAATTGAGACAGCTGGTGTGCGGATCCGCTATCTATTGAATGAACGCCGGATAGGTCAATGAAAAGTCTGGTGACATTTTTTTCAGCGCACTTTTGTAAGGTGTTTTCAAGCAAGGACATGCCCCTCGTCGTGTCAATATCGCCTATCAGGGGAAGCAATGCCGTGTTATCTTTAAGGGAAATGATGGGTGTGCTCAATTCATCGATCGTTGCCTGTTGGGCTTTCATGATTTTATTGGCATACCTATGATTCGCTTCCGTAAACCTCTCCATCACTTCACTGATCACCTTCACCACTATCCGGTACCAGGAGTTTATTTCCTCCTGTGTATATTGATCTCCATGCAATTTCACAAACCGGTCAATATAACCCAGGTATTGCTCTTGCGTACGGAAAAACTCCCTCAATATAAAATAGATGGGTGTGTTTAAATGCTGCTCATCCTGACCGATCGCTTCAATCCAATCACCAAGCTGCTTAAAGAATTCCCTCTCCTCTTTATCAAAGACCTGAAAGAAACGTAAATGGAATTCATTATTTTGCTGCTTAAGTTTTTTAATCACTTTGGGATCGGTTGAGCAATATACACCAGTACTATCACTTTTATTCAAGGATGCGTACCAATCCTCAGTCAATTGTGCTGCCACACCCAATAAAAAGGCATATAATTCTTTATTTACGTGCATAAACTCCTCCTATTTAGTTTTTATAAAAAGCAATCGATAAATCTAATTTATCAAAACAGCAAGCATCAAAGACAACCTCTTCCATACTTAAAACCTTAAGCTCTCTGATTCCTGATGGCTCCCTCTTTCCATATACCTTCCCAGCTGTTTTTGAAACCATGTTTTAAAAAAAAGATCAGCAAACGCCTTCATCTATCATTCTGGTAAATACCTGTTCCCAAAACTTTATAGTGTTGTTATAGTTTACCATTTTTGTTTTTTGTTAACAATTTCCACGCAAAAAAGGACCTGATCCCAGATCCTTCGGTTTAAAACCATTTCTCCTTCTCATTTCATAAATAAAGCCGTCCATAAACCTTGCACCCCAAAGGTTTCATCCGATTGTTCCATTTTCCTCATTTTCCGTATTTCCACCACTTCGAATTCCTTGAAGATCATTCTGAGTTTTTCTTCAGTAAAGCCTAAACCGCCTTTAAGGCTTCTTTGCCTATATACTTCCCAATCTGAAATATCGGCACCACCCAAAATGCCGCCTTCGACAAAACAAGTGATCGAATACAATCCCTTAGGCCTTAACGCGTTTTTCACCATCTCCAAATAATTCATCCTTCGATGTGGGGCAATATGGTGAAAACAACCTGAATCATATACGAAGTCATATTGTCCTTTTGCAATATCCAAATCAAATATATTCCTTTGAATGAAGTTCACTTGGACATTTTTATCTCCTGCCCGTTCTTTTCCCCATTCAACGGCTTCCTTCGAAAGGTCCACCGCATCAACAGAACAGCCCTTTTGAGCAAGGTAAATGGCATTTCTGCCAGGTCCGCATCCAAGCTCAAGAACCTTCCCTGGCCCAATTAACCCACCATCAAAATATGAAACCAAATTCTCATCAGGGTAATTTTCGAAAAAGGGAACCCCTTTTGAGCGGTCTTCATAAAAACCATTCCAGAATCCAGTTGGTTCACGCAATAATGAGTCCAGCATGTTCAATAGATCTTCATAGGTTGTAATCGTCTCCGACAAAACCATCACCTCTTCCATTTTATCCCACGATTTAATTATACTGATTTCGCCCGTTGCCTCTGTAACAGCCGCATAAAAAATTCGTTACATATGACGTTCAGACACCATTGGACCTTGTTGTTTATATAATGTTCACTGGAATTTAAAGGTATCAATTATGCATGTAAACTGCCTTCTGATGGTACGATCCGTTCTTACTCCATAACCCGATGATCAGCTCATTAACCATGTTAGTGAAGACATGGGTTTTATACATGCATGTCAAATATTACATGCTCTTTACAGCGAATCCGGTTTAGCTTTCAAAAACAACACTCAGCTCTATGTGGTATCGACCTTGAACACCCCTCCTCATAACCGTTTACTGATGATTATCTTTCTATACATTCCATTCAGCATGATCGGCCGATCTTCTTCAATTTCCATAATATCCCCATGTCCACTGAACAAGTCTTCAAACCTCAAGCCAATATCCGTTCCTAAAAATTGAATGATCGGCCTCAGAAGCTTTTTGGGCACTGAAAGAATTTCATCTTTAGAAATAAACTTATCGAATAGTATTATTTTCCCCTCGCCTTTTACAACCCTGATCATTTCCCGAAGACATTCATTGGCATCAGGTACGACGGAAAGAACCAAACTTCCCACTACATAGTCAAACGATTCATTAGTGAATTCCATATGCTGTGCATCCATCTCGAGGAACTTGATCGATGCATCATCAAATTTCCCCATCGCTTTTTTTAACATATCCGCTGACAGGTCTATTGCCGTTATCTCAAGGTCAAGGTTTTTGATTAACTCCAAATCGGCCCCCGTACCTACGCCCACAAACAGGACCTTTGCATGATCATGAAAATCCAGCTCTTCAAACATTCTTTTCCTGGCATCTAAAAAGAGATGAGAGTTGAAGATTTTGTCATAAACGGGCGACCAAAATTTATAAATCACTTTATTCCACGAATTATTCAACATGCCCACCCCCTTACTTACTTCTTCCATGAAACATCATAAATCCCTTCCAAGCGGATGGAAAATTAGTACAATTAAAAAGTATGCGATGCAGTGATTCACGAAAATTGGCATGTTTCTTTTCATAAACCCTCCAAATCTGTATGATCCATAGTAACCAAACTACCTTGACTGTCATAGTAATATACTATAAGATATACCAAAGGAGGTGAGGATTTGGTTCAACGACAACTATCCTCTGACTTGCTTCGCGGACATGTAGATACGATGATTCTGAAACTCCTGCAAAGTGGCGATAAATATGGTTATGAAATCAGCAAACTGATATATACGAATTCCAACGAGCAATATGAAATTAAGGAAGCGACGATGTACTCCAGCCTAAAACGACTGGAAAAGGATGGATGCATCATCTCTTATTGGGGAGATGCCACACAAGGCGGAAGAAGGAAATATTACAAAATCACCCCAATCGGGGAAAACACATATATCCAAAATAAAAATGACTGGGAGCAGGCCAAGCGAATACTTGAGCGCCTTCTCTAAGAAGGGAAGATGAAAGGTGATTGAAAAACTGAATGCACATGTTCATAGCATTTTTGCCCCGTACAAAAGTGCAAAAACAGCAACGGAATTGGAAGAAGAACTGCTGCAAAACTTACTGGAAAAATACGATGACCATAGAAGGAATGGTGCCAGTGAACAGGAAGCGTTTAAGCTGACTGTTGATTCGATTGGGGAGGTATCAGAGCTCATGGAATCACTCAATCTGCAATACAATGTCCTTGAGCAGGCGATAAGCATGGACTATTCCAGGCATCGCTTATTGGATTCCGACTTCCGCTCGGTTTCGGTCCATGATGGGAAGTTCAATTCCTGCGATTTAAGCCGTTCTGACTTCAGCCATTCCGACCTGACGAACAGCACATTTAAAAACAGTAACTTAGATCATTGCATCTTTGAAAACGCCAATTTAACTGGCACCTTATTTAAAAGTGCCAATTTAAAAGGCGTAACTTTCAAGAACAGCATTTATAATAAAACCCATTTTAAAAGCTGTAATTTATCTGGACTTATATTCGATGGGGAAACTTTCAAACAAACCATTTTCGAAGGCTCTTCATTGAGAAAGGCATCATTCCGCGATGCCACCCTCATCAATGTTCAATTTCGGATGTCCGATTTAAAGAAAATCGACTTTACTGGAGCTTCGATGGATAAACTCACTTACAACTTTTTACATGGAGCAAAGGTTGATCTTAGCGGCGTGACCCTCATCTAAAGGACAGCGATTGGCACTTCCACCCCGTGTTTCTGATTTACAAGAACCCTGCGCTAAGACACGTAACGTCCTGGCACAGGGTTTTTTCAATATACTTTTTCAGGCTTGTATCTCATTATGTCTTTAGACTTCCACTTCAAATTCTTTAACGTAGACAGCATTCCCGGTGATTTCAATATCATATGTGCCATCGTTCTTGGTAGCTGTAACGCGAACTCTGCCATCCTTTCCGATTTCATGCCCCTGTTCGATTAACAGATGCACCTCATCTTCAAGATCACCCTTTATGTATTTTGCATAATAAGCGCCCATTACACCTGAAGCCGTTCCTGTAACCGGGTCTTCAAGCGTACCTGAAAAGGGCGAGGAAAAATGCCGGGCATGCATATGGGCATCATTATCGTACGTTTCCAGGCAAAAGGGATGAACGGAAGCTCTTGGCATTTTCTTTAATATTTGCGGAAACAGGCTATTGTTGGCCTTCATCCTTTTAAATGAACTTCTTTCCTTTACCGGAACCAGTAAAGTCCATAAACCTGTACTTCCATAAACAATAGGTAATTCACTTTCCAGATCTTCTATATCAAGGCCGAGAGAACTGGCTAAGCCTGCTTTATCTCCGTTAAACGCTTCAAACTGCGGCGCGGCCTGTTTCATCGTAATATATATATCAGGCCCCGCCGTCGCATGGATCTTGATTGGCAATATTCCCGCTCCTGTTTCAATCATCAGCTCATCTTTATCCAATAATCCCCTGGTCTTCAGTGCATGGATAGTTGCCATTGTCGCGTGTCCGCAAAGATTCATTTCGTGTCCCGGTGTAAAAAAACGGATCCTAAGATCGGCAATATCGGATTCCATCGGAAAAGAGGTTTCATTGAACCCCACCTTCATCGCTATATCCTGCATTTCCTTTTCGGTCAGTCCATCCGCATCTAAAACCACACCTGCCGGATTTCCTTTATTCGGTTTACTGCTGAACGCATCGTAATGAAAAACCCTTACCGTTTTCAAATCTAACATCTCCTATTAAATGATGGTGCTTCACTTGAATAGTAATTCTATATCTCTATCCATATTCCCTTTTCGTCCTATAGTAAGTGAAACAACCATTGATTTTATTTTCTGACTATTATACAATTACTCAAATTCATCAAATGTAAAATTCCATGAAGGGAAGGAGTACGTTATCATTCTGTTCCAAAGAGAGCTGGTGCTTTGCTGAAAGCCAGTGTCCAGAATCTGACCGAATATCATCCCCGAGAAGTAAAGCCGAAGCTTCAGTAAGCTTTACCGGTTTCCCCCCGTTAAATGGGACGTGTGTTTAATTATTAAACAAGAGTGGTGCCGCGAGTTCAAATCTCGTCTCTTAATGAGACGGGATTTTTTGTATGTAAACCAATCAATGAAAATATCGGGAAAGCGGGTGCAGGAGTCATGCAGACACTATTATTCGTAACGGATTTATACTATGAGGCAAAAGGAAGAAATTATTATGAGGAGGATTTGTTTCTTACCTCGAAGCTTAGGGAGGATTTTCAGTTAGTGCTTTGCCATCCTGAAGACATTGAAACGTTTGAAAAGGATTTTGACTTGATCGTCTTTCGAAATGCCGGTCCAGTAGCCAATTTTAAAGACAAATATCTAGCATTCCGTAATAGAGTGGCTTCTGGCCATTTGAAAACATACAACTCATTTGTTGGAAAGGCTGATATGAACGGGAAGGAATACTTAATTGAACTGACGAATGCCCAATTCCCTGTCATTCCGACCATCGATACACTTGAATCTTTACATAAACTTCCCAATGTGGAAGCGTATATAGTGAAGCCTAAAGATGGCGCGGATTCCATCGGTTTGGAATTTGCCGCGAAAGAAGAATTGGGAGATAAAATGGATGCAAAATCAAAGAACACATTGGTACAGCCATTTATCAACTTTGAGTATGAAGTCTCTTTTTATTTTATCGATAAGGAATTTCAATACGGCCTCTATGCGCCTGATAAAGAGAAAAGATGGGAATTAAAAGAATATGTCCCTACTGAAGCAGACCTGGCTTTTGCTAAACGATTTATTGATTGGAACAATCTTGATTGGGGCATCCAACGAGTAGATGCCTGTCGGAATGAGCAAGGTGAACTTTTATTAGTAGAGCTGGAAGATTTAAATCCGTACCTTTCCCTATTGGAATTAACCGAAGAAACACGTCAAAATTTTGTAAAAGCCCTGAAAAAATCAATCCGGAAAGCTCTTCAAGCTTAGAATGAAAACTGCCGTATTACTGGCTAGCCAAGACCCGACACAGCAGGCGCTTGGGGCTTTCAGACAGTTGGCGGAAAGGGGGCGGATTTCTGAAAACAGCTGGAACATTCTTCAAATAAAAAAACTGCAGGCAAACTCGTTTTTTTCTTCGAGTTTGTCTACAGTCCGAAATGAATACCGAGCCCTAAGTGACCATTAATTCATTTGAGATTTATGCCATTTCCACGCACTTTCAATGATTTCTTCCAAATTTATCGATGCCTTCCAACCGAGTTCTTCATATATCTTGTCGGCCGAAGCAACCAGGCGGGCTGGATCTCCAGGGCGACGGTCTGCATACTCAACTGTCGGTTTAACTCCTGTGACTTTTTCGCAAGTGTCGATTACATCCTTAACCGAAAATCCTTTTCCATTCCCAAGGTTGTAGATGGCCGTATCCTTCTTCCCGGTTAATAGGGCTTGAAGCGCGATTATATGAGCTTGGGCTAGATCCGTTACATGGATATAATCACGAATGCATGTGCCATCTTCTGTGTCATAGTCCGTACCAAACACGGAAATCTTCTCACGTTGACCTAATAAATGCTGTAAAATGATTGGAATCAGGTGTGTTTCCGGATCATGGCTTTCACCGATTTCTGCTGACGCATGTGCTCCGGCCGCATTGAAGTAACGCAAGACGACATAATGAAGTCCATATGCCTTTGCAAAGTCCCCTAAGATCTGTTCCACCATCAATTTAGAGCGGCCATATGGGTTAATCGGATTCGTTGGCTGACCTTCATCAATCATATCCGCATTTGGTATCCCGTATGTAGCTGCCGTTGATGAAAAAATGAAATTCTTAACATCATGCTTAAGCATGGTATTCAATAATGTAAGAGTTGCACCTACATTATTATCATAGTATTTATAAGGATCTTGAACAGACTCCCCGACCAAGCTATTAGCGGCAAAGTGCATGACCGCTTTAATCGGATACTTAAGGAAAATTTCATTCAAGACCGCTTCGTCCCCTAAATTCCCTTCCACCAAGGTGGCCTTCGAATCAACCAGCGAACGAAATCCAGTTGAGAGATTATCCAGAATGACAACCTCTTCAGTTTTCACTAACTCTTTTACAAGATGGCTTCCAATATATCCTGCACCGCCAACGACCAAAATCATATAGTATTACCCCTTTTACTTTAAGCTTGAATGAATCTTTAAATCTCGCATATGTCATTAGTGGGAGGTCTAATTAAAGGACCTCTCCCGTTTTATAAGCATTTATTGAAGGTTTCCATGGCCAGTCCATTATATTGGGTGTAATCAAACTTCGCTAGTTCAGGATTATCATCACTAACCATGGTAGATAAGCCCTTTTCCAGTCCATCTATGCTATTTTCGACAAGCAAACCATATTTACCGTTTTCCAAAACGGTCCGGTTAGCCACTATATCAGTAGCCATGATTTTCATTCCTAAGGTCATTGCCTCCAATAATACCATAGGCTGGCCTTCATAATGTGAGGAAAGAACGAAGCAGTCACATTTTTCCATGAACGAAAATGGATTTTCAAGCTGACCCAAAAGATGAATGGAATGATTTAAGTCCAGCTCATCAATGATTGCCTGCAAATCTTCCTTTAAAGGTCCTTGTCCTAAAATATACAGTTTACTATTTTTGTGTTTCCCATGAAAGCCTGCGAATGCACGAATCAAATTATCTTGCCCTTTTTCAGGGGATAACCTTCCCATATTGACAAAGTTAAAATCATTTTTATCAGGATATGGAACGAATTGATCATTCACTTCCAGCCCATGGACCTCTTGTACGATTAACGCCTGTCTATCGATCCAGCCTATAGATACCCCATCCAATGATATATGGGCATACGTACCAAGTTGAGTAACCGCTTCTTTATCGAATTCAACGATCCGGCCATTAAAGGTTGGCCCATTCTCCAAGACCATGGCATCTTGCAGCCCATAAGGCTTATCCCATATATGATAATCGCCTAATTTAATTTCGGCAGTGCCGCGCACTTCCCGTTCCTTTAACACCATTGGCTCTTCTATCATTTCAAATGCTCCAGTATTTAGCCAGCCTATTATCTTATTGTCTATCTCGAAAAGGTAATAGCCGCCTTTGTTGGTTCTATTATACTTGATGATTCTGACGATTTGCCCTTCAAAATCGATTGCCTTGCTCACTCTTTTAGCCTTGTAGTTCGGATATGCCTTCGTCCAGATTGTATGATCTTCCGGGTTGGTTATTTTACCGTACTTCTGATTACCGGTGTTTATTTCCTTCAGCGTTCTATTCTCGATCTTATCGATGAACTTTTTATTGTTTTTATAGTTTCTCGATATTATATATTTTCTTTTCATCATGATTTGCAGCTTGTCATTATAGCTCATGTCTTCATTGATTGTACAATGTTCAAGCACGGATAAAGCCGAATTATCTATCCAGCCTATGATCTTGTCTTTTACTGATATTCTGCTATAAATCGAATGCTGGGTTTTTGCTTCCCTATCGACTTTTACAATGATCCCTTTAAAATCATGACTGCCGGAAACTTTGTACGTTCCTTCAACTTTATACGGCAAGGACCAAATATAGTTCGATCGAGGTCTTACTAACCTTGCTATTTTATCCACTTCTTTTTCATAAATGATGCTGTCTGGCAGAAGCTCCACAGCTTCTTCACTAATCCAGCCTATTATTTGATTGTCATGACTGAATTTATAAAAGGTCTTTTGATCAGCATGGGTTTTCCTCGAAATCACGATTTCAGCACCTTCAAATCGTTCTTCCAATGGAAATTGAGCGGCATTCGAAATTCCCGGAAGGGTATTCCAAACAGGATGATCCTTGACATCCTTTAATATCGCCCTCGCTTTGAAGTTTTCTGTGATCATCGCCTTTTCATCATTTTCGCTACCTTCAGGCTCATTTGACTCGATTTGAAGGATTTTATCCGGGTTGATGGAATTCATTACATAATCAAATTTATCGAAGTCTGCATACTCCAATAGATTCTTTCGGTTTAATTCCATCGTTCCCTCAGACACGCTTACCAGTTTATCAAATCGATTGTATACCGAAAAAATCCCCCTTAGATTAATCCGGTGCGGTCTTTTTCCGTTAATGATGCGTTCACTATCAGAAAGCAAATCATTATGCATATAACAAACTTTCTTTTTTGCATCCGCCGCAAGCAGATATTTAGCCCAATAATGGCTATAACCGCTAAAATCGATAACAAAATCAAACTTTGTTTTGCCGAATAAACGTGCATGCTCTCTAATATAGGCATTTTCCGGGTAAAGCTTCTTCCCTAAGAAACCTCTTTCCCCTCTGTTATGGATGAATTTATCTTTATAGACTTCCAATATGTTATAAACAGGCAAGCCAGGTTTGAATAGAAAACGCACATTCTTATTAACCTTGCCCATATTTTTCAAAACCTCGTATGAGTGAGGAGTGCCCGTAAAACAGCTGACATCATATTTATCATAATCAATATTATTCATTAAGTTAAGGAAAGAGGATGTAATCCCGTTATCCCTCAAACCGCCCGGATAAATTAATATCTTTTCCTTTGCAGAATCCAGCCCGGTAATTGTGTTTAGTTGTTTCGTAGACTTATTGAATATATTTTTGACTATTCTCTCTGTTACTTTTCCATCTTCATGGTTCGTGAACTTTTCCTGCATTTTTTTATATTTATCGGAATATCTCAATTTCACATCTTTAATATCTTTAATGGCTAGCGCCAATTCTTTTGAGTTAAACAGCATGGGTCCCGGAAGTTCGTCATTTTGGAGATATTGTCCCCTTTGCTCTGCATAAACGTCCGTATCCCAAGTGTAAAATAGAATGGGCTTATCGGTAACAAGGTAATCAAAGAAAATGCTGGAATAATCCGTGATAAGCAAATCGACTGCAGCAAGCAATTCATTTGTATCCACATGGTCTGGTATTAGCCGATCCTTGATTTCCGAATGCTTGGCCGCTTCTTTATATAGAAATGGATGCACCTTAATTAATAAGTTATATTGTTCACCGATTTGACTTTGTAAATAATGAATATCAGCAATGATTTGAAGAAGATCATTATCCACCTTGGCCAGGTTCGTCCCCTTCCAAGTCGGGGCATATAAAATGTTTTCCTTGGCATCACTGATTTTCAAACCCAGGGTCCTTAAATAATCCTTATACTCCCCCGGATTCGTATTCAGCGTCAAATCGATCCTCGGATATCCTTCTTCTATTATTTCACCTTTATACAATCCATTTAACTTATAGCTATGTGTAAATATGTTGGTAGTATGGGCATTAGGGCTCAAAATGAAATCTGCACTCAAGAAGTTCCTGACCACGTTTTGAGAGACCGAAGGGTTACCGGGTATATCAAAGCCCATATTCTTAAGGGGCGTTCCATGCCAGGTATTGATGTAAATTTGATCGCTTTTAGGGATGAAGAAAGACTGGAATGTGGAATTATTGATTAAATACTCACTTGTCGCCAACCACTTTAAATATTCCTTTGAATTACGCTGAACGAATTGAACATTCGGCATATCCTTATACTTCGCCATTACACCTGAGAGGACACTGAAATCCTGGATGGACCAAATGTGCACAAAATCTTGATAGTCCTGATTTTCCAGCATATATTTAAACATCGCGTATGGACTGTCGGTCATACTGTTTCCATCACGGCTCTCATATAGAATGGTGTTTTTTTGAATGCTTAATTTCTCATAATACTTTGCATATCTATTTACACGCTGATGATTTTCCTTTAATAGGAAATTAACAATAGGCTGTTTAAGGAAATCGACTTTTCTTTTTATTACCTTCTTATTCACTAAATAGGCATCCCCTTTTATGGATTTATATTCACCATTCAAAATTATGTTTGCATTTCAGTAACCAAAAATAACAACTATGAATGATCAATAGTTGGAGATTTTTTCTAATCTAATTACTCTATTAAATTAAAAAGATCACTTATCCACTGCCTTGTGCATTTCGAGGATATTTTCCATTACTTTTAAAATGTCGTCTCTTAAATCGGGACGTTGCAGGGCAAATTCAATTGTCGTTTTCACAAAGCCATCGACAACTCCGACATCATAGCGTTTCCCTTCAAAATCATAAGCGAAGACACTTTGGATTTCATTCAGTTTTTGGATGGCATCCGTTAACTGGATTTCACCGCCAGCCCCTGTTTCCTGCTTGGCCAGGAAATCGAATATTTCCGGAGTCAGTATGTATCTTCCCATTATGGCTAAGTTGGATGGTGCCGTTCCTTGTTTTGGTTTTTCGACGAAACGTTTCACTTCGTATCTCCTGCCATCTTGTGTAAGCGGGTCGATGATGCCATATCTATGTGTTTCGTTCTCATTCACCGGCTGCACACCAATGATGGACGAACCTGTCGCATCATATTCGTTGATCAATTGACGCAGGGAGGGCACATCGCTTTCCACGATATCATCGCCTAAAAGGACGGCAAATGGCTCATCACCAATAAAGTTACGTGCACACCAAACAGCATGTCCGAGGCCTCTCGGTTCTTTTTGCCTAATGTAATGGATATTAGCCAAATTGGATGGGTATCGCACCTTCTCCAATAAATCGAATTTCCCTTTTTCACTTAAGTTATTCTCTAGTTCGTACGCATTATCAAAATGATCCTCTATCGCTCGTTTATTCTTTCCTGTGACAATGATTATATCTTCAATTCCCGCTTTCACGGCTTCTTCTATAATATATTGTATAGTTGGTTTATCGACTATTGGCAGCATTTCTTTAGGCATAGCCTTCGTTGCGGGCAAGAATCTGGTTCCCAATCCCGCTGCAGGTATAATGGCCTTTTTAACTTTTTTCATTCTTTGTAACTCCTTCACATTAGGATAAATCAACAAAATTCCCCAATTTTTTCTGAATCATCCTTTTTATAGTAACATAGACTCTCTTTTTGTAAATATATTAACAGAAAAAATTCCTTCATTTGTAAACGCAACCAAAATATTTAAGGCCTTTCCCCAATTTTAAGGAAAAGGCCTTATTTTCTTACTTAAAGCTCATAGATCTAAAGACTTATCAATTATTGATCATCTCACCCATTTCAAATTTCCGCTTGGCTTCTTCCCTATCGGTGCCCACCGTCAGCTCTTTGATCGGCTTCCTTGACGAGTATGCGCCAATTTCAGAAGTTACTAGCGAAAAAAAAAGACGTCACCCCAGAAGAGAGACGTCACTAAATTATTCAGCTTCGGCAACAACGGTAAAGCGCTGGTTGATGTGCTGCGGATTTTCAATTTCATCAAGTACTGCAAGGGCAAAATCGGCATAACTTACATAGCTTTCGCCCTTTGAGTTTACAAGAAGGTTGTCTTTACCCAGTTTATACCCGCCTGTTCTATTTCCTTGCGGATCAAAGAAGGCGGAAGGGCTGATGAACGTCCATTGTATGTCAGTGGCGTTTTGCAGATCTCCAAGGTTTTTGGATTGATTAAACGCTGTTGCAAAGTATTCTTTAGGAAACTCAGGCGTATCCAGGACACGAATCGTTTTTGCTTCGTCAACAAAAAGGCTTCCAGCTCCGCCAACAACAATCAGTTTCGTTTGTGGAGCGCCTTTCATTGCTTCAATCAAGATTTTTCCTGCGTCCACATGCAGATGTTCTTTCCCCGGAGCAGCGCCAAATGCATTCACTACAACATCGAATACTTTAATATCCTCTGCTTTCAGATCGAATACGTCTTTTTCCAATACGGAAGCTCCTTGAATTTGGACTCTAGCTTCATCCCTGACAATGGCCGTAACTTCATGTCCCCTAGTCAATGCTTCCTTTAAAATCAGACTTCCAGCTTTGCCGCTCGCACCAATAATACCGATTTTCATTTTACATTCCTCCTATATATTGTTTTTGAAATATCAATTGTAACTAAATTACTTACATGTAATAATATAAGTTACAGGTTACCAATTTGTCAACTTTATTATTTAGAGATGTTTCGGAGATATATCCGCAGTTTCGTGGATATAATCCAGGTTTCGAAGATATATTGCTGTTTTTCGTCGATATAATCTGATTTTCGCTGATATATTGCAATTTTCGGAGATATATCCGCAGTTTCGTGGATATATTGCAATTTTCGGAGATATATCCGCAGTTTCGTGGATATAATCCAGGTTTCGCTGATATGTTGCTGTTTTTCGTGGATATAATCCGATTTTCGCTGATATATTGCAATTTTCGGAGATATATCCGCAGTTTCGCTGATATAATCCAGGTTCCGCTGATATGTTGCTAATTTTCGTCGATATAATCCGATTTTCGCTGATATATTGCAATTTTGGAGATATATCCGCAGTTTCGCTGATATAATCCAGGTTTCGCTGATATGTTGCTGTTTTTCGTCGATATAATCCGATTTTCGCTGATATATTGCAATTTTCGGAGATATAGTCCGAGTTTTGATGAAATATCCTGATTTTCGTCGATATTTTCATCCGATATAAATAAAAACGCACCATTCCTTTTAGAATGGTGCGCTTTATTACATGCTGATTTTCTTTTTCATTAGCAGTGCCATACAGATTGTGATGAGCGTAAAGGCGATGAAGGACAAAAACGGGATCGTGATGAATCCTAGCCAATTTATATACTCACCTGAGCAGGGAACACCGCTTTGGCACATTTCGAAATGCTGTAGTGCTGGAATTTTTTGCAGACTATAATGATACCCTGACACCGCCATGCCCAAAATCGATAATGGGAGGATGTATCGATAGATTTTCAGGTCCTGTTCATAAAATGCCCGGCCCAATAAGATGACGAGCGGGTACATCAGAATCCTTTGATACCAACAAAAGGTGCAGGGTACATAATGGAGAACCTCACTAAAGTAGAGACTTCCGGCAGTGGCAATGATGGACAGGATCCAAGAAAATAATAGAGGCTTGTTCATCACTATTTCTCCTTCGCTGCATCATCAACCATTTTCACTAAATCATCGATTGTATTTCCTTCAAACTTCTTGCCATTGACAAATAAGGAAGGTGTTCCAGTAACGCCCAATTCGTCGGCCAACTCCATATCCTTGTTCCATTGGTCCTCGGACTTTTTGGCTTTAAACGAGGTAACGACTTTTTTCACATCTTTGTCATTTGCGATTTCTTTCAATGTTTCTTCTAAGAATTTGTCCGTAAAGACATCTTCCTTTTCATATTTCAAGTCAGCTGGCTGCTTATCGAACAAAAGC
Organism: Peribacillus sp. AS_2; assembly: GCF_026891895.1. Classification (NCBI taxonomy): domain Bacteria; kingdom Bacillati; phylum Bacillota; class Bacilli; order Caryophanales; family Bacillaceae; genus Peribacillus; species Peribacillus sp. AS_2. Next base: position 128,941 of record NZ_JAPTGA010000011.1, on the reverse strand, counting down.
TCATGAAATTCCCAAAAGGTCTCATTGCCTAATTCCTGATAAACACTTTCCGCGAATTTAGCGGATCTGGTTGAATCGACGTTAATGAACGAATAATTCATGAAATAAAATTGCGCTTTTCCTGTATCAATCAATTCACTTTGTATAGAAGGGAAGAATTGCTTCTCGAATGTCTTACAGACCGGACATTTATAGTCCCCAAATTCCACTATTTGGACAGGAGCCGATTTTTCTCCCAAATATGGTTGTGATTTATAATCGATTTCATTAACGGCTGTATCTTCGTCTTTTTTCCCATTTGCTAAAAATATAAAGCCAATAATGATTATAGCGATTAACCCGATGATCCAAAACGTGAATGCAGAAGATTGTTTTTGATTACCCTTTTTTTTATTAGCCATCATATACCTCCATCACTTGTAGTTGTGTCGATATTCCTTACCCAGCCATGGCGGCCGATTTCAATTCCCCCTTCCTGCACATTTCACCTGTAACTGATTCATTTACACGTTATAATATAAGTTTCACCATGCTTGTTTGTCAATTACACATACTTTTTATTTTTGCCTTTGCAGCAACGGCGTGACTTGACAAGGAAACGGTTAATGGATAAATATTATTCTTGCAGGCCATTATAACTTGTAACCACTTGAATTACATGTTAAATAATTTATACTATATAGGAATAGAGATTTTAAAGGAGAGAAAAAAGAGATGTCCATCAGTACCCGCTTTTCCGTAGGAATCCATATATTATCTCTTTTAGAAATAAACAAAGAAGGCGTTAACACTTCCGATTTTATTGCAAAAAGTGTAAACACCAACCCAGCCTTAATCAGAAAAATCACTGGCATGCTGAAGAATGCAGGTTTAGTGAATGTTCGGCCGGGTATCGCCGGAGCGACATTGGCCAAGGAATTGTCTGATATCACTTTGCTCGATGTTTATCACGCTGTCAACATTGTCTCCGATAAAGAATTATTTGGAATTCATGAAAATCCTAATCCGGCATGCACTGTTGGAAGAAATATACAAGATACAATAGAACCCATCTTTTCCGTTGCAGAACTTGCCTTGGAAAAGGCGTTGGGAGCGGTGACGATCGAGGATGTCGTCAAGGGGATTCTGGAAAAGGATAAAACTGAGTAGCAAAAAAAAACACATGAGCCGGACTCATGTGTTTTTTCCTGTTATTTATACTTAGGAACCTCAATCGTCAATTTATATGAATCTAATAAACTATATAAATTATAAATCTGTTTCACTTGTTTTGTTGCCCAGCCAATATCAGTTGCATACTGGTGTGATGCATATCCATATTTCTCTGCAGCTGTAGGATTCCACCTCATTTTATAAAGCGTGTCCTGTCCAGCAGAGATATATCCTTTGGCGATGAATTCAGCACCGCCTATGATGGCCGCTTCGGGAGTGAACCAGCCCGCATTATAGGCGTATTGAGCGCCGCTGCTTAGCGCCGTTCCGTCAAACGCCCCGACTCCATACATATTATAGACCGTTTTCCCGTTCACCTTTACGCCAGTCGCTAATGGTGAAGTGCCATTCCCGGTCTCCAGCAAAGCATGTGAAATCAGGTAGATTTCATTGACCCCGTATTTTTCCCCTGCCGCAGTGAAGGTTGCCGCTTTGCCTTGTAGTATCCCTTTCCCTGAAAGGATTCTATCATTTACTTCAGAAACGTTCATGTTGGTGACTTGGGAGAGCTTGACGAATTGGAATGAATGGACTGGATCATTCACGAAATTATTTGGGTTAAGATTATATTCTATATCTTCCGGACTGGCATTTACCCATGTCTTGTTATAGTCCACTTCATACCAATAATATCCGTCAGAGCCCCTTACTTTTGATTTAATGTTCAATGATTGATAATTGCTTACAGGTCCGACTGCCCAATAATTCGATCCAGCTCCGCCCCTGACACGCCATCCGGTTCCTTTAACGGTACCTTTTGTTGAATTGATTAAAGTTAATCCATCTTCGCGTATGTAGGTTTTATACTTCTTATCCGTCTGACCGTTTACGGCCATTTGAATTTCAACCATCTTTTCCATCGTAAGATTATACTCTTTATCGATCCTGATTATCGATCCATTCGAGTTTCCCGGACCTTCCGGTGCTTTGGCCGTTAAATATTGCGTACTGACATATCCGGTTTTTCCATTGGCCGTGACTCTTGACCATCCATTAGACTCTGAATACACCGTTACGGTCGTATTATTTACAAGCTTGGCTATAATTGAAGCGGAAGCCGATGCTGCTGAACGCATATTCAGACTCGAGCCATCACTTACATTTACATATTTAACTAATGTGTTTGCTTCTCCATCTGGATTCAGTCCCGGTACAGAACCTGGCTTCGTTGCTGATAGATATTTCGTACTGACATAACCTTCTCCGCCATACGCTTTAATTTTTGACCAGCCATTTGATTCCGAGATGACTTCTACCTCTACACCCCTTGCCAATTTCACAATGACGGAAGCACTATCCGAAGGCTTATTCCGCATATTCAGTGAACCCGAGCTGACATTTACATATTTGGTTGTCGTTATTTCAGGTATGGATGGTTTGGAGTCCGTTCCAGGCTTTGCTGTTGATAGGTAGTCAGTACTGACATACCCATCCTTCCCATTTGCCTTGATTTTCGCCCAGCCTTTGGATTCCGAATACACCGTCACTTCCGTTCCTTTTGACAGCTTTGCGACTATGCTCGCACTTTCCGACCCGCTTTTTCTCATATTGAGCGTTCCAGAGCTTACGTTTACATATTTTTTCGTCGTTTTTTCAGGCGTGATTGCCGTTGATCCCGTTCCTGGTTTTGTTATCGATAGATATTTGGTACTGACATGGCCGTCTTTTCCATTGGCTTTGATCTTCGCCCAGCCTTTAGATTCCGAATACACCGTCACTTTCGTTCCTTTTGACAGCTTTGCGACTATGCTCGCACTTTCCGACCCGCTTTTTCTCATATTGAGCGTTCCAGAGCTTACGTTTACATATTTCGTCGTCGTTTTTTCTGGCGTGACTGCCGTTGATCCCGATCCCGGCTTTGTAGCAGATAGATATTTGGTACTGACATGGCCCTCTTTTCCATTGGCTTTGATCTTCGCCCAGCCTTTGGATTCCGAATACACCGTCACTTTCGTTCCTTTTGACAGCTTTGCGACTATGCTAGCGCTTTCCGATCCGCTTTTTCTCATATTGAGCGTCCCAGAGCTCACGTTTACATATTTCGTTGTCGGTTTTACAGTGGTGGCTGCCGTTGATCCCGATCCCGGCTTAGAAGCAGACAGATATTTGGTGTTGACATATCCATCCTTTCCATTGGCTTTGATTTTCGCCCACCCATTGGATTCCGAGTACACCGTCACTTTCGTCCCTTTTGAAAGGATGGCAACTATGCTTGCGGTAGCCTTTCCACTTTTTCGCATATTGAGTGATCCCGTGCTCACATTCACATATTTCGCTGTCGTTTTAACGGTCGTTGCAGCCTTTTTTACCGCTCCAGGCTTCGTTGCCGATAGATACTTGGTACTGACATATCCTTCTTTTCCATTGGCCTTGACCTTCGCCCAGCCTTTGGATTCCGAATACACCGTCACCTGTATACCCCTTGTCAGCTTTGCGACTATGCTGGCACTATCACTCCCGCTTTTTCGCATATTAAGTGAACCTGTGCTCACATTCACATATTTAGTTGCCGTTTTAATGGTTACTGCTGTTTTCGTTAAAGTCCCTGGCTTCGTTGCCGATAAATACTTGGTACTGACATATCCTTCTTTTCCATTGAACTTGACCTTCGCCCAGCCTTTGGATTCCGAATACACCGTCACCTGTGTGCCATTTGCCAGCTTTGCGACTATGCTGGCACCTTCCGCCCCGGTTTTTCTCATATTGAGCGATCCGGAATTCACCTGCACAAACATGACGTCCTCAATATTGGCCTGTTCGGCATGTAGTGGAGCTGCAGATATTTTTTCTTCGAAAGCAACTGTGGACAACACTGCAAAACAGAAAGTTGGTATAATTAATTTCTTCATCCCATTCTCCCTACTAAAGAATTATATTTTTAACATTTATTTAAATATCGGTTAAAATCAGTATGATAATATAGGTAAATATGCTTATTTGTCTAAAATATAACATATTCCTTTAGATCTATAGGGAAATAAAAGTGATTGTAACACAATGGTAATCTACTAGAAATTTAAGTAATTATATAGAAACATTTGCAATGAAACTTATGCGACAGGCACATGATGACTATTAAGTATATTGATATAATTACTTGCCGCTCAAATTAATGCTAATGATACGAGCATCTTTCTGCCTAAATCGAATATATATAAAGGGTAGGCACACGATCCTTATATTTGACGGATCGAGGCAATGACCTATATAATTACTGTATATAACTAATAAGAATCCTTCTGTTAAGGGGAGTAGCTATACAATAAAGTCGTCAGTACAGGATTGAATCCTCGGCTTTATTGGCAACTGATTTTAGTTGTTTGCAAGACCTTGCCGATTATTTGGTGAGGTCTTTTAATTTAAGACGGTATAACCAATAATCGGTTATACCGTCTTTTTTGATTCGAAAAATTGCACAATAGAGGTGAAAAGTATGCAGAACTATAACGAATTAGCTCAAAGCGTTAAGATTTCCGATGATAAAAAGCATGTATTGCTCGATGCCGACCCATCTTTATCACTGATCGGAAAAGGCCGAAGCGCATATGTTTTCCGAATACATTCCACCAATAAAGCATTAAAAGTCTTTTTCCCGGATCATACTCATACAGCTAAAGTTGAAGCTGATATATACAAAACCGTCCAATCCATCGAATACTATCCAACCCTATATGATGCGGGGGTAAATTACCTGGTTATAGATCACATTGAAGGCAACACTCTTTTTGAATGTTTAACATTGGGAATCCCGATAACGGAAGAAAACATTGCGGAGATTGACCATGCGCTGCAATTGGCAAGGAAAGAGGGATTGAACCCTTCGGATATCCACTTACGAAACATCTTCATCACTTCTGAAAAAAAGGTGAAGATCATTGACGTTGCAAGGTTTAAGCAAGTGAAATCCTGTAATCAGTGGCACGACTTGAAAAGTGCTTTTCACCTATTCTATTCGAAGTCGTTTTTCCCGAAGAAGATTCCCAGCTTCATACTCAATTCCATTGCAGCAATTTATAAAAAAAGATTTCTGCCCATCTGATCCTTACTATAAAAAAATCACATTGGAGGCATATATGAAAAAAATAATGACCATTGCTCTGCTGTCCATCCTTACATTAAGCGGATGCTCAGCATTAGAAGAAGTCAATTCATCATTGGAGTATGCAGATGATGCGACGGAGTATGTAAATACCGTTCAGGATTTTGCCAATGAGGTTCCCGCCATGTCACAGGATGCCATCACGAATGCCGAAACAAGAGCAAATCTTGAAAAAGAACTGGAATTGATGAAAACGGAGATTGAAGAATTCAATGCAACTGAACCACCCCAAATCGCTGAAGGCATCCATGAGAAGATCGTCAGCTCAAATCAACAGCTGTCAGATGGAATTGAATTATATCTGAATAATATTGAAAAGGGCCAAATTGATCCTAAGGCATTGGAAGATTCAGAGATAATGAAATCAATCGATAATATAACGGGATTGGCAAAACAAATCGAAGAGTTGGGAAATTAAGCCTCCTGCAATGAATAAAAAGGAATCGCTTGAAACAAATTATTGACATGAAACCAAAAGGTTTTATATAATCAACAAAGCAAAACCAATTGGTTTCATATTTTCACTTACAAAGGAGAATCAGTATGGAAAATACATTACAGGATATCAAGAAGACGGTTATTCTTGAAGCACCTATCCAAAAAGTTTGGGATACAGTTTCTACTGCAGAGGGCATAGCTTCATGGTTCATGCCAAATGATTTTCAACCGAAAGTGGGACATGAGTTCCATGTGCAATCACCCTTCGGCCCATCTCCATGTAAGGTAACGGAGTTAGATGCTCCTCATCGCCTTTCATTCAGTTGGGATACGGACGGTTGGTTCATTTCCTTCCTTTTAAAAGAAGTGGATGGCAAAACGGAGTTCACCCTTATTCATGGCGGCTGGAAAGAGCCTGATACGATTCTTCCGAAACCGAACGAAAAAAGCTCAGTGATTCGCGATAGAATGAATCATGGCTGGGAACAGATCGTTAATCAAGGTCTTAAAAAGGCTGTTGAGGGCTAAGTGTCTGCATCAGAAAAACATGATGTATTTCAGGCTATCGCCGACCCAACCCGCCGAAAGGTCCTGCAATTGCTTGCTGAAGGGGATTTACCCATTTCAGAAATCACTTCTCACTTTTCCATGAGCCGTACGGCAATTGCCAAGCATCTTCATATCCTTTCTGAAGCTGAATTGGTCAGTGGCCGGAAGGTAGGAAGAGAGAAACGCTTTCGGCTTCAGCCGGAACCTTTAGCGGAATTGAAACAGTGGCTTTCTTTTTACGATCAATTCTGGGATAACAAATTATCCATTCTTAAACATGTGATTGAAAATTCAGGGGAAAATGGATTGAAAGTCATCGAAAAAGAAAAGGACACGACTGAACCATCATAATGAGAAAACCCCCGGCGCATTGCACCGGGGGTTTTTGTTTATGCATTCATCTCAATATTATGTGCTTTGCGCTTCTTGATGACCATCGTTAGCAATAGCAGCAGATTAAAGACAATGATGCATCCAGTAAGGAACACTATACTTGCTGTCAATGCATCCGCCCCAAGGCTCGTACTCATCGCCTGGCGGAAGCCCATGACAGAGTATGTCATCGGAATGAACGGGTGAACATGACTGAAGAAGTTATTTGTCAGTTCCACAGGGAACATTCCTCCGCTTGCACCTAGCTGTAATACAAGGAATACCATCGCCAATAAACGACCTGGATTTCCAAATCCTACGGTCAAGAAGGTAACGATGAACATGAACGTTAGGGAAGTCAGTATGGAAACCCCAATGAATTGCCCCATGTTCTCTACCTGTAAATCCATTCCCCAAATCATGATCGCATCCAACACTAATGCAGAAAGCGTCGCTTGGATGAATAGGACCGTAAATTTACTGAACCACCATGCCACTCCTGATGTTGGCCTAGTAGAAGGCAAGCCTGTCGGGAATCCCATATTGAAGGCAATGGCTCCAACAAATAACCCTAGAGACAAGACATAAGGAGCCAGTGCATGACCATAATTCGGCACGTCACTGCTTTTTTGTTCTTTAACCTGTGTCGGTTCAGCAATCATGCTGTAGTTATCATCGGTTGTTTTATTTTCACTAATTTCTTTTGCACCATCACTGAGTTTTTCCGAAAGCTCGACCGTTCCATCTTGAAGTGAGGAGATTCCCTCACCCAATTTACCGGAACCTTCAGCAAGTGCTGATGAACCTTCATCGATCTTACCCGCGCCATCAGCAAGCTGGATGACCCCATTGCTCAAAGTAGGCAGATTGCCTGCCAATTGTTCAGTTCCTTTAACAAGTGCTGATGAGCCCTCGTTCAAGGCCGCTGAGTTGGCATCCAGTTGATTGGCCCCATTAGCCAGTTTGCTTGCCCCTTCTCCAACTTGGCTAACACCAAATGCGTACTTCTCAAGACCACTCCCAAAGGAGGATGAACCTGCTTGCAGTTGTGAAACTCCATCAACCAATTGACCAGATCCCTCAGTTAGTTTCGAAAGGCCATTATTCAACGAGGAACCGCCTTGTGCTAACTGGTTGATCCCCTTCACTAATTCCGGTGTCCGTTCATTTAAACTTTGCGTTGCCGCCGTTAATTGATTGCTGCCTTCTACAGCTTCATTCAAGCCGCCATTTAATTGGGTCGCACCAGGAATCAATTGTTCTTCCAGTGCGTTCCTTATTGACGTATATCCGTTTAACGCTGAAACGGCGTTTGGATTGACTTTATTCACCGCATTATTTAAATGGGCCACTTGTTCCGGAAGCTGCCCTAATCCATTCAATACAGGCATTACCTTATCCGTTAATTGCGTTGATAAGTCTGATACACTTGCCGCAAGAGCCGATGCAATTCGTTTTTGTGCCTCCGCTTGGCTTTGAAGTTCATTTTGAATGGCTCCGATTACTTCTGATTGCTGTTCACTGGTCATGCTTTTGAAGGCTTCCGTGTTTTGAACGGCACTGATCGTGCTCTGACCATTATTCGCAATCGTTGATTGAAGTTCCGTTAACGCCGCTTGACTGTTATTGAGGTCTTCGGTAATGCCGGATACGGTACCGGACGCACTGCTTCCTGCTGGAACCGCTTCTTGCAATTGATTTACACCGCTTTGAATGCTTGTCAGTCCTTGCTTAAGCTGATCCAGCTGTTCTTCTCCGGGCAATTGACCATCCATTTTTTTCAGCCCGTCATTTAGCGCCTGGCTTCCTCCTGCCAGTTTATTGATTCCATCATTTAAACTCTGCTGACCTGCTGCCAATTTTGGAATTCCTGTCGATTGATCCGTCAGCTGGCTTGCATTTTGTGATAATTGATTCAACCCATCATTCAAATTCGCACTGCCTGTTTGCGCTTGTGCCAATCCAGTATTCAAAGTTTGCGCTCCTGGAACCACTTTGGCCAGCCCAGTGGAAAGCTGGGAAGAACCTTCTATAAGTGCTTCACTATTATTAGTTAATTCCCCTGTGCCTGATGCGAGTTCGTTCGCACCCTTTTGCAACTGACCGACACCGGAGGTATATTGTGAAATACCCTTATTCAATTCCGACGCGCCACTTTCAAGCTTGTTGGCTCCTTCCAAAAACTCGCCAACGCCCACTTGGAGTTTATTCGCTCCATCTTTAAAAGTTAATGTGCTCGAAGCTAACTTATTCAGATTTTCCGTCACTTCTTTGTTTCCATCATGCAGTTTTTTTGCACCGTCATCCAGCTTGGATGCCCCATCTGCCGCATCGCCGAATCCTTCTCCGATTTCATCCAGTTGGGAGAAGATCGCTTCCGCATATTCTTTTGTGACACTTTCGGCAATTTCCGTTTTCAAATTATTCGTTGCCTGTTTCCCGACCGTTTCAGAAACGAAACTGCGTCCAGGATTCACATCATACGTCAGATTCATTTTTTTAGGCTCATCATCCATGACGGTAGAAGCATTTTTTGAAAAGTCCTCCGGAATGGTGACGACCATATAATATGTACCATCATCGAACCCTTTTTTCGCCGCTTTTTCCGTTACGAAATGCCATTCCAAATCATCATTGTCCTTTAATTGCTCGACTAGCTCATTACCGACTGTTAAGGTTTTCCCCTCATATTCCGCCTTTACATCCTTATTCACGACTGCAACGGGCAATTTGCCTGTTTTTCCGTATGGATTCCAAGCGGAACTAAGGAATAACCCCCCATAAATAATCGGGACGAACAGTAAAACGATTGCGACACCGACCAATTTTCGATTCGTAAGGAAAAGCTTCCATTCTTGTTTAAGCATATTCACTTCTTTTCACCTTTCTTTTCACGCAGTACATCACTCAATGACGCGGTATTCCAATTAAGAGTCGGTATGTCCGTGGTGCCAAAGCTTTCTTTAAGCAAATCCGCCACTGTTTGGCTGGAAAAGAACTCTATTAAAAGTTGATCCGCCCGAGAAAACATCCGACGAAGGACGTCCATTCCCTTCTCTGCATACTCTCCATCTTTAAACGCTTTTTCTATAAGTCCTGTATCCGGAAACATCGAAATAGGACCTTCCATCGCCTCAATAATTTCAAGGTTTTTAATCTTATCTACACTTTTGGCAAGAGTAAGGCCGCCGTTATTACCAGGAACGGAAGTGATTAACTGCTTTACGACCAATTTCCTTATGATTTTTTTCAAATAAGAAGGAGACACCTCTAATCGCCTGCTGATCTCATTTGACGAAAGCGGGACATTTTTATCCTGGGTAGAGAGTATAACGATGATGCATATAGCTTGCTCGACCCCTTTTGTTAATTGCAAATCATTTCACCTCTTTTAGCATGTATGTGGATATCATATATCCATAATGGATATTTGGTATCTATAATTAAACCCCGTTTCACCTTAGAAATCAAGTCATTTCCAGAAAAAATTTCTAAAAAAAAAGATGAACCCCTCATTACAGCACCATGGGGTTCACCTTTTCTTTTATAGGTCTTTTAAAAATTCATTGACCGCTTCTGGAGTTTTAGCATTTGCACTGTGCAGGTGCGCAACCTTTTCCCCATTTTTAAATACTAAAAGTGATGGAATTCCCATTACCGTTTGCTCTTCGGAAATCTCAGGGAACTCGTCACGATCGATCGTAAACCACTGTTTGTCTTGATGTTCTTGAGTGATCTCATCGATGAACATGTCTAAACGTTTGCAGTCCGGGCACCATGTAGTCGTAAAAATCCCGACCGTCAGTCCCTCTTGGTTGATTTGTTCACGATATTCTTGTTCTGTATTGATATTTTTCATGATTGTCTCCTCCGGGCTTTTCTTATCATCATACTTTAATCCATGAATTAATGTACTCAAGGATTAATATATAATTAATTCCTTCACAGCACAAACGGTTTATCCTAAAAGTATCTAACTCTTGCCCGGATATGATGCCTCGTTTTCTTTGTGTCCAAATCTCTCTTTAATGAAAGAAGAAATCCTCGAAATGAATTCCCTATTTTCATCATGAAAAGATAGTGGGAGCTTTTTTCAAAAATGATCAATTCACTGTCAGGAATCTTTTCGACGATGTGAATCGATGCCTCTACAGTCTGAAAAAATATTCAGTTGATTTCAGAAATCCGCCCCCTTTCCGCCGACTGTCTGCCAAGCCTCCTCACCGCAAGCGGCTGTGGGGCCTTGGCTAGCCAGTTATTCGGTAGGAGTGTCGCAAATTTCTTCAATCTAGCGGGTGGATTCATAAAACACTAAAAAAACATAATCAAGGTTCAGGATGAGGCCAGCCTACAGTTCTTTCTTAAAAAAACATTCCAGTTGATTGGAACGGAAGGTGCGAGACTCCTGCGGGAAAAACGTGTCCAAGGGAGACCCCGCAGGCGCAAAGAGCGTCGAGGAGGCTCCCGGACCGCCCGCGGAAAGCGAGTGCCTGGAGTGGAAATCATATAGTTACAACCAGGTCTTGTTTATGTTTTTTCGTTGTTAACGCACTTTTTTCGATCCGTCCGCTCCTCATGGTTCGGGGTGTCACTTACGGACACCCTTTGGTCAATAAACTGAAAAAAGCCACTATCCAGTGGCCTTTTCATTTCATTCATATTGGGAGAATAAGCTGCCAGGAAACACCAAACTTATCGGATACCCAGCCGAACTTCTTACTAAAGAAATGGTCACCCAATGGCATCATCAGTTAAGCTCGAATAAAGCCTGTCAATTTCCTCTTCACTATCACATGTAAGGAAAATTGAAAACGATGGTGTAAATGTAAATTGATGTTTAACATTGCTATCGATGCACATGAATTCCTGATCCTTCAAGTTAAAGGTAGCCTGCATGCTACTCCCTCTGTACCTGATTCATTTGCACCATACCGGACAATGCTGTTTATTTTTGATCCTTCGATTAAAGATGTGTAATAATTCATCGCTTCCTCCGCATTACCTTCGAACATCAAGAAAGGTGTGACCTTCATCATCCTCATCGAACTCCTTTTCATCTTTAATTGGTTTCTTCCATTGAATCATGGCGCCCACCAGTTACCGGAAGCCACGATCATTGTCTGTAATTTTATCGTATTGGCAAAATAATCATCATCATCTTTTTCCTGTATCGTCCGGTTCCATAGGCGATTAATCCATTGCTGATTGGAGGAATCCACCATGGCACTCACCATGAATGGAGCGACGAAGCTTGTACTATTCCCTTCTTCCACGGCTTTTCCGCTTAGCGTATAACCGGATTGGATATTTTCAGGGTTGCCATCCGTTTCCGCTTTAATCCAATCATTCATCTTCTTTAATTGCGGCAGCGCTCTTTCATCACCAGTCAGTAAGTAATCGAGCGTATAGCGCCATGGGGTCCTGCTGCTGTTCCAGCTATACTTGCCGTCATTCTCCCCTTCTAAAAAGTCCGCTTCTGCCGGCTGATATTCTCCCTGGGATTGTACAATGAAGTCCGGGATGAGGCCAGTATTGCCGCTTTTCTCCTTATAAATAGATAGAATGACCTTATAGGCCTTATCTCTTACATCTTTCCATTCTTCATTCCCAGTCGCCGCCTCAAATGTCTTAAAATGATTGAGAAGAAGGTCAGAGGAACGAGTCGATTGTCCGTATACGTCATCTTCATCTTCCGCCCAGTCCCCTAGTTTAACAAGGGACTGCGGCCGATTTATTTCATTCGACATGATCGCATCCAAGATGTCCTTTGCACTTGCAAGATAGTCGATCTCCCCTTCACTTCCCCACTGCCGTGAGCCAATAATAATGAATAGGCGATATCCATATCGCCATCAGTTGCTGAATCGGCATCCCCTGGCGTATTGATGATTTTACCCGATTTATCCTTTACTTGCTGCCACGCCATCAATGAAGGGTCATGATCACTTCCATGCGCCTTATAAAAACGATAAAGCCCATCAAAGTACCTCTTGTCCTCGCTGCCTGCCATGATTGCCGTTATCATCATCCCATAACCATGCGCTTCAGAAACGGTCACTGCATTCTTGGGCTCTGCATATCCTTTATCATTGTAAAAAATATAATATTCATCATTTTTACCGGCAGGCTGCTTAAGATAGTCATCTTTCCAGGTTTCATAAAAAGTCGTCACGGCAGCATCCATTTCCTCCTGGGACAGATTGTCGGGTTTTATCGTCCCCGCTTGATAGACTGTATGCTGGGGAAATGCCCGCTTACCGGCGACCTCTTTCTTTTTGGTTTGAGAATCCCATGCTATCGAGGCAATGATCCCAAAAACGATCACGCCCACCGCTATCAATAAACTTCTTTTTTTCATGGCTTTGCTCCTTGGGTTATGGTGCAGTATTCACTTAGAATATTGAGCGAACCATAAAAATTTGTATGTAATTCATTTCTGCTATCAAAAGGTCCTGCCCACTTTTGCTTCCGTGCCCTTCCATATTCTCTTTATATTTTCTCGATGCAAAATGACGACGAATAAACAAATAAATGATGAGAGTGCAATGATAAGCCTGCCTTCAAAAAATAAGCTGTATATCAATATGGAAATGATCCCCAGTATCGAACTGAGAGATACATATTTTGAAGATAGCAAACTAATGAGAAATACCGTGCAAGCAATGAATGTACCTAATGGAGCTAAAAATAAAAACACTCCCGCCGATGTTGCCACGGCCTTTCCCCCTTTAAATCCCGCGAAAACAGGAAAGGCATGGCCAATTATCGCAAGTAAGCCGCATAGTGCAGGGGAAACGTTCGAATGCACGCCACCGGGAGTATGCAGGCTATGATGCCTTTCAATAAATCAGCAAATGCTACAATCGTCCCTGCTGTTTTGCCCAATATCCTAAAACTATTAGTTGCGCCAAGATTTCCACTCCCATATCCGCGGATATCGGTATTGTAAAACGATTTCCCGATGACCAAAGCAAATGGGATGGAACCTATTAAGTAACTTAATAGGAAAATTATCATGTTAAGCATAAATTACCTTCTTCTCGTTATAATTGGAGATTATTCTTTATTCATTCTTTTACAATCCCAAAGACAAAACCATCAAAGGATATACACCAATGACAGGCAGCCCTGCTTCTGCTTTATTTCCAAAATATAAATCGACATCATTCCCCCTTTTTCATTTCCATAAATCCTTCGCCATCCAATGAAATTTCCAGATGCTGATTTATGACTAGTGAAAGCGGAAAGGTTTCCGACTCTTTATCCGAGAAAATCCAACGCCGTTTCCTTGGACCTAAAAGTAAAAACGAACCTGCTTCATGTTCACCCATGAAATTCAATCCATCTTCTCTTATCGCTTCACCATTCCATACAGGCACACCATTGCTGATCAACTGATTTCCCAAAGCCCTGACTTCATCTGTCGTAATGTTTATTTCACTGATGCACAGGACGTTGTGAGCCGAAAAAGAATCAGCCGCTGATTCGGGTGATACGGAATATCTCGCTATGAACTCGACAATGTTGCCTGAAGGGTCTAAAAAATAAAAAGACCGTGCGTCTAAAAAGCTGAAATAAACTTCGTCATCATCCTCTTCCCTGGTCAATTCCACTTTTGATTTCGCCCATGCTTTTGCCGAAGTAAATAAATTGGTCGGAATGTTCATGGCAAAGTGGTAAAAGGGCTTATCTTTGTGATGATATTTTTTGATTTCAAGCACACTATCCCCTGCCTTAATTTCAAAAGCATCATCCGTTTGCGATAGTAACTTAAATCCTAACACATCAACATAAAAATTCCGCATTTCATTCCAGGCATGACCATACAAAGTGACCTTATTGATAATCAACATTCAATCCCCCTTCCACTTAACAAATATTGTAAAGTAATACTGCATTTGTGCAAAGATTCCGTACTTTTCTATACATATCATTTTATTCACTCTGCCTATATTCACCACAAATAACTCAAAAAGGACCGCCAAATTCAGCGGTCCCTCGCTTCAGCCTTATTGAAAGGTTCACTCTTTAATTTTCAGTCCGAGCATGGCTGCAAAGACTATCGCTTGGTCCGGGGAAACTTCGCATCCTTTTAAATCTTCCGGGGATACGGTAATCCTTTGAAATGCGGAACTGCTAATATCAATTCCATTGAGCGGTGTCCGGGAAAAGTTCACTTCATTTAATCTGCATGTTTCGAACTTCACTTTAATGAATTTACACTCATAATAATCAGCACTTTCCAATGAGCAATGATCGAACCTCACTTGCTTTAAACTGGAATAACCAAAGGCACTTAAATTCAGGTTGCAATTCTCAAAGAAGACATTCCCTAAGCTTGCGTCAGAAAGGTTAATGCCTAAAAGTTTGGACTCTTTGAATTCCACACGATGAATCGAGCCGCCCATGAAATCGGCATTCGTTAAATCGCAATGATCAAAGATGACATCCGTCAGCTCGATATTCCTGAATGATACATCACTGAATGTCACATTTTTAAAAACAACCTGTGATAATACGATTTTGTCCATTTTTTCTCTATCGATCGTGCAGTTGGTTATGATACAGGACTCAAGATAAGGCTCATCTTGATAATATATTTCCTGAAAGTTCGCTTGTGTTAAGTCTTGGGGGATCTTTGGCTGTTCAATTTTGATTTTGCCTGACATATTATCACCTTTTCGCTTTAGTCTTCAATCACTGGTTTATCCAATCGATAGGGGTTCATCGCCGGTATTATAACAACTGGTCTACTAAATTTCGATTTAACTATAAACTACATTACAGTGAAGTTCAATCTAAGAATTTCGCGAAAATGACTATTATTTTTCGTTATTTTGTGTCAACAATTTGCACAAAAAAAAGCTGCCTCATCGGCAGCTTGTTTACTTCATGAACGTATTGAATCCTCTTGGCATCCAATAATAATAGAGAGCTGCAGCCATTATCGCTATCATTCCGCCTATCAGAAAAAATGCTTGAAAGATATTTCCTCCAACAGTCGGGGAATTGGATACATAACCGCTTGAAAACAGAAAAAGGACTCCAAATCCCAACAAGAATAGGGCCATCTTTTTAATCCTTCTTTGGAACAGGATATATCCCGTAAGAATGATTAAGTACGATGCGGCTAGGACCATAAGAAATGGAAATAACGGTTTGAATTTTGCGGCATACACGAAATGATCAAAATTCGAAATATCATCTGCCTCTATCGCCTGTTCATCATTTATGTGTGTGAAATGCGTGGAATGCTTCCATTCCCAAGGTCTATCCAGAATTTCGCTTCCTTCATACCAGGTACAAAACGTAAAAATCATAAAGAAAAGTGCTGCGATAATCATTTGCAAAAAATTGTTAAAAGTCAATATCATCTCCTCCAGCTGTCATTATACCAATAAATGGGTAACTTACAACCTGAGCCCAAAGTGATAAAGCATTAAGTAAACAAACACTGTTTCCTGAATAATATAATCTAACCACTTATAAGGAGCGTTTAAGATATGATCACTCATGGAAATGGAGATGACCTCCTTATTTCAGCAGCATGGTTACTTGGCATCGGCACTCTTGTTGGTGCAATCGGGCAAACCCGGCAAACTTTAACGAGCACTAATCTCGGAAAAGATCTCATCCTCAAAGGGAATGGCATTGAAGCCGTTGCAAATTCCCTGCAAGCGATCGGCCGTTCAAAAATGCTGAACCCGGAAAACGAACGTTCGGAATCCTACTTTATATTCGGCAATTGGCTTGAGGCCATTGGCAATACCGCAAATGTAGTTGGAATAGATATGCAGTTGAGTGGTTCAGAGAAGGAAGGCACGAGAACCGATGCAATCGGCAGTGGAATCCAAGGCCTGGGTGCCGCTTTTGAAACATTCGGTGCAACACTGACTGATGAGGCCATTTCACCTTTTGAGATCAAGGGAAATGGCCTCATTGCAGCCGGTTCATTTTTGGAATCGGTCGGAAATATTTTCATTTTAAATGAAAAAGTACGGATGGGAGAACAAATTCTTTTACTAGGCAGCTGGACCCAGGTTTTCGGTGCATTCATATTGATCGAGGCCTTTTCACTTGGCCCAGAGCCCGAACCTGAGAATGGGAAAGATGGAAATAATGGTTATAGCTATGCCAACTATTGTTAAGGGGCCGCGAGTTCGACCTTCATCGGATCTGGATCTTCGAAATATACAGCATAATGATCCTACCCGCCGTCAAATGGATGCTTATCGGCGTAAATGATGGTAACTCCTCCCCTTAACATTCCTGGCAACCTCATCAACCTGTTGCCGGGAAGCGGCGTGAAAGGCTAAATGGTTAAGACCCACTCGTCCCCTATGATAGGGAATGTCAAGAAACCTTGTTTCCGCTTGTACAAAAACAATGTACATCTCACCCAATCTCTAACTCCTCCCGCTTTCCCACTCCTGAAATGGCTCATAGCCCATCTCGTCCAAAAACCAGCCCCAAAATCAATGCTCCTCTTTAAATTTGAAACATACAGCTCAATATGATGAAGAAATCCCTTGACACCTGTACTCCTCCTCTTATGATCACTTTTTGGAGCGTTTACTCTTGAATTGGCGGCTTTCTCGTGAGTTTGTGCCTTTTACTCGTGAGTTTGGGCCTTTTACTCGTGAATTTTCGACTTTTACTCGTGAATTGGCGCCTTTCTCGTGAGTTTGGTCGTTTTACTCGTGAGTTTCCGACTTTTACTCGTGAATTGGCGCCTTACTCGTCAGTTTGGGCATTTACTCGTGAATTTGGTGCTTTTACTCGTGAGTTTTCGACTTTTACTCGTGAGTTTTCGACTTTTACTCGTGAGTTTTCGACTTTTACTCGTGAGTTTTCGACTTTTACTCGTGAGTTTTCGACTTTTACTCGTGAGTTTGGGCCTTTTACTCGTGAGTTTCCGACTTTTACTCGTGAATTGGCGCCTTTCTCGTGAATTGGCGCCTTACTCCTGAATTTGGTGCTTTTACTCGTGAGTTTAGGCCTTTTACTCGTGAGTTTGGGCCTTTTACTCGTGAATTTCTGACTTTTACTCGTGAATTGGCGCCTTACTCGTGAGTTTGGACTTTTACTCGTGAATTTGGTGCTTTTACTCGTGATTTCTGCCGTTCTCTCCCTTATTTCATCAAAATAACAACACAAATCCGAGTGGACAGAATGGATTTATTTTGGTATTATAGTTACTCAGGGTAACGATTACTCATGATAACTATATATTGATAAGAGGTGTTTCTGATAAAGACTTTCCAAAAATTCTTTCAGCAATTATTGCTGCTGTACCGGCCGTTTGAAAATAATCTTAATATCCAGCTGAACAAGCATGATTTACACAGGGCGCAATGGTCCATTTTGTATTACTTGAACAATTATGGTTCGGCGACGCTTGTAGAGCTTGCCAATTACCAAAGCGTGGAGAAACCCACGATTACGAGGACCATTGCCCGCTTGGAAGAGCTAGGGTATGTCGAGCATGTGCCAAGCAAAGATAAACGCGAGAAAAGGATGCGGCTTACGGAGCTTGGCAAAAAGGTCTACAGCGAAGTCCGCGTGACAATCGATCAATTTGAACAGGAAATCTTGAAAGGGATCACGGAAGAGGAACAACTCGCTGCCATACGCATCATGGGCGAAATTAGAAATAACATTATAAAGTAAGGAGATAATAACATGAATCAATCCAGTACCAGACTGTGGACGAAGGACTTTGTCATCGTTTCGTCCATCAATTTTTTCATAACATTAATCTTTTATTTACTGATGGTGACACTTGCCATCTATGCTGTTAATGAATTGGATGCTTCTACAAGCGAAGCCGGACTCATTTCGGGAATTTTTATTATCGGGACGTTGATCGGACGTCTGTTCATTGGCCGTTTCATTGATTCAATCGGCCGTAAGAAAACGTTATTCATAGGTTTGATCTTTTTCACTTTGACAACAATTCTTTATTTCGTGGACCTTGGAATCGGCTTCCTGCTTGTTAACCGCCTGATCCATGGGATGGCAATGGGGATGGCAAGTACTGCGACAGGCACGATCGTCGCGCAGATCATTCCGCCGACACGAAAGGGTGAAGGCATCGGCTATTACAGCATGAGCGCAACACTTGCGACGGCTATCGGTCCTTTCATCGGTCTGTTTATGGCCCAACATACAAGCTTCCAAATCATTTTCAGTTTCTGCCTGGCTTTAGGTGTGATCTCCCTGATTACAGCATTCTTCCTGTATGTCCCGGCATTGAAAGTGACGGCAAAAGTTACGGAAAGCAAAGGATTCAAGCTTTCCAATTTCATTGAACCTAAGGCACTGCCCATTTCAATCATCACTCTGTTATTGGCTTTCTGTTATTCCAGTGTCCTTTCTTTCATCAGTTTCTATGCCATCGAAATCGATCTGGTCAATACGGCAAGCTTCTTCTTTGTAGTGTACGCAGTAGCCGTATTGATATCCCGTCCTTTCTCAGGACCATTGATGGACCGGAAAGGATCGAACTTCATTATGTATCCGGCTTTCATTATTTTCGGAGTCGGCTTGCTGCTTCTAAGTATGACAACCAATAGTTTCACTTTACTGGCAGCTGGTTTCCTCATTGGCCTCGGATTCGGTAATATGCAATCAAGCTCGCAGGCGATTGCAGTTAAACTGACACCGCCTCACCGAATGGGGATGGCAACGTCCACCTTCTTTATCATGCTTGATGCAGGACTTGGCTTCGGCCCTTATATTCTGGGATTCATCATTCCGATTACAGGTTACAGCACACTTTATGTCATCTTGGGCGTTTTGGTCATCTTGACCTCCGTCCTTTACCACTTCCTGCACGGCAAGAAGGAACGTACAGCCAGAACGAACTTGGCTTCCATTTAAATAAAAAGGGATATCCCATTGGAGGATATCCCTTTTTCATTTAACAGCTTCTAGCAATAGTTGGTCCTTATTTTATTTCCAGGTCATCGAAATAAAGTTGAAAACTTTTGCTGTTCTTTTTATTAATGACTGTTTCACCTTTATATAAAGTCTTTCCAGTCTTTATATCTGCAATCAGAAGTTTTGCAGGCTTGTTTGATTTGCCCTCTTGATTCATTCCATTTAATAGGAAGTACACACGCCCGTTTTTAAAGGCAACGGTATATTGTTCTTCCTCATTAGCAGCTATATCAAGCTCCGTATCATTCCTTAACGTTTGACTGCTGAGGTCAAACGTTTTAATGCGATATTTGCCTGATTTCATTTCAACTGCATAAAGGTTTTTTCCGTCTGCATATCCTGACCTAGCCATGTCTAGGCTAAGTGATCCTTTTTTAACCGTTTCTAATTTTTCCGATTCATAATTATAAGATAAAAGCTTGCTTTCCTTTAGTTTTTCCTCAAAGCCATCCTCATGATTTACCCCTTTATTTACCGAAATGAATACCATGTTGTTCGGCTGTGAGGGAGCAACATCGATTGGCATCTCAAAATCAACTTGATTAGGGTCAGTATAGGTTTCAGATACAAGGGTTTTATCGCTCAAGACTTTTTTATTGGCTACATCGATCGTATACAGATGAACTTCTTTTGTCTGCTTCTCATTGTTGGAATTCACATCATTCATCGTTAAAACCTGAAGTTTTGAATGGACCAATTGCACATCCCTGACATCAGCATTCATGATTCTCCCTTGATTCGGAAGTTCAATTTGGAATGAAGTTTCCTCTTCGTCCTTCTTCTCCAGTAAACCGATATCAAACTCTGCATCCATATTCCCGCTCTTTGTATATTCGCTATTCACCCTAGCGTAAGCAAGAAAATCATCGTCTTCATATAAAGAACTAATGGAACCCTTGCCACGCATAAATGAACGATGTTCTTTTACCAATCTTTCAATTTCATGACCTTGTCTTCCAGTTAAGTTCTCCAAGTAAGACCTTTCGCTGGCATATGTCGTTGTATTGGATTCAATTGTTAATGGTTCATAAAAATTACTGCCCTTTTGAAGCGTAGCATTTATGATAACCGGAACGAGCTCTTTATCGCTGCCTTCTAGTGTCTTGAACGTATACTTTGGAAGGCTGGAAGCGGAGGAAGCTACTTTGACATAATAGGTCCCGATGCTTAAGATGACAACCATTCCAATAATGATGCTGCATAAATAACGTTTCACCTTGTTCACTCTCCTTTAAAATTGTTATACGGTAACGCGATTTTTCAATAACCAAGCACCAAGCCAAACCGATAATCCTGTCAAAATGATCCCTATTGCGAGCATCAGGCCAAATAATTCATTTGGATAGAAATAGAAATTCCCGATTTCCATTAAAACTGGGGCTAAAAACAACACAGCAGCGATTCCGCAATATAACAAGCCCATTATGAATCCTTTTATGCGGAAACTTCTTTCAAACATGATCGCCGTGAATAATATCGACATGATCATAAGACCGATGCCATAGGAAATCAGGAATTGCGTGAACGTGCTTGGAATGATCAATGACAAAATCGGATTGGCAATCGTGATAGTAGAAATTGACATTTCACTCAAGAGCGCTTCCGGCACATTCGAATTAAATAGGGCATTTTCCATAGGTAAAATGATGATTTGGAAAGCAATCAACCCTAATACCATCAGGAAGATGGACGTAGCTTTTGAAAGGTAGATCGATAATCTGGATGTCGGTAACATCAATAGACGATAAATGAACGTATTCTTTCCAAACCAATCACGATACCAAATAAGGAAAATGTAAAAAATCAGGGCAACCGCACTCAGCGCTATCGGTCCTACAAACAAGAGGCTATTGGCGATATGGTTAAAATCAATGGATCCATAATTGGTAATATAAGCGGCTTCAGATAGTCTTTCTTCTTTCATGATATCCCTGGCATCATTAAGAAGGCTCTTCGTTACGATGATCACTCCGGCAAATTGCGAAACCAAGGTGATCAACAATAAGCTAAGATAAATTTTACTGAAACGGTTGATTTCAAAGTTCACTAGTTTTATATATCGCATCATGCTTGATACACCTCTCTCATTACATCGACTACCGATTTCCCTTCCTCTTCCCGCATTTCTTCTGTATTGAACTCTTTAAGCACCGAACCGTTATCCAATAAAATGACCTTATCGATCAAATGTTCAATATCACCGATTTCATGGGTCGTGATGATGACTCCTCTATCTTCAATCAGGTGGCTCGCAAAGACATCGGCGATTTGCTCGCGGCTAAACATATCGATTCCCGAAAATGGTTCGTCCATCAGTACATAATCGACGTCAAGGGACAAACCAAGCATAAGGTTGAGCTTAGCTGTATTCCCTTTTGACAATTCCGAAATGCGATTCTCCTCTTTAAGCTTGAAAAACCCCATTAGCTGGTTAGCTCTTTCCGGATTCCATGACGTATAGAAATCCGACATGAAAACCATGGCCTGTTTAATGGTCATTTGCGGAAGCATGGTTGGTGCGTCCGGAATGAAGGTGATTTTTTCATAACTGTCCTTTGTCATCTTTTGATCATCGATCAGGATTTCACCTTTATATGGCGTCAATCCCATGATCGCTTTGAGTGTAGTCGTTTTACCGACACCATTTATCCCGATCAGACAAGTGACTTCTCCTTTATTGGCTGTAAATGAAACATCATCCAAAATCTTTTTCCGTCCATAATTCTTGGAGATCTTTTTTACTTCTATCATTTTTCTTCCTCCTCCCTTATTTCTACCGAGTATTTTTCTTTAACCACACGAAGCAGTTCATCAACCGGTACATTAATCGGACGAATCGCATCGACAAATGTATCGACGGCCGCCAAAATCAATTCCTGCCTTACAGCCTGTAAAATCGTTTCATTCGTCGTGATTTGACTGGGGAAATTTCGTTCTGTATGAATCAAGCCCTGTTCCTCCATTTCTTTATACGCTTTTTGAGCGGTATTGGGATTTATATTGAGTGAAGCCGCCAGTTCTCTTCGGGAGGGAATTTCCTGCCCCGCTACGAAATTACCAATGGCTATTTGTTCTTTAAAGTGCCTAACGACTTGCAGATATACCGGTTCCCGGGTATTTACGTTCATTAAAACCACCCCCTATTTATTTAAAAAAGTCTGATATGTGTGTATGTACTAAGTGGTTCATACACCTTATAGATGTACTATACCCGTAATACACCTAAGCTGTCAACAACCAATTCCAAAAAAATGAAAACCCCGAATGCGCAGTGCAGACGGGGTTTTTCATTGGAGAAGCTAAAATCT
The DNA here is from genome assembly GCF_026891895.1 of Peribacillus sp. AS_2. Taxonomy (NCBI): domain Bacteria; kingdom Bacillati; phylum Bacillota; class Bacilli; order Caryophanales; family Bacillaceae; genus Peribacillus; species Peribacillus sp. AS_2. The sequence goes on along the minus strand of NZ_JAPTGA010000011.1, from coordinate 106,021 downwards.
CATTGAAACAGATGATGAAGCAGCCGATCTTTATCTTCGAAAAACTGTTTCATTAACAAATAGTGATTGGACTCCTCTAATGCCACCTCACTCATTCCCTCATCTGAAATTTGGAGGATTTTAGCATCCGGATAGGCCATGATGATCGGGGAATGGGTGGAAATGATGAATTGAGATCCTTGTTGAACAAGCTCATTTATCCTGGCCAGCATCGATATTTGCCTCAATGGGGATAAAGCAGCTTCAGGCTCATCGAGAATATACAATCCATCGCCTTGAAATCGTTCTACAAAAGCAGAAAAAAACGATTCCCCATGGGATTGCTGGTGTAACGATTTTCCACCGAAGGAATCGATGATTTTCGACCCAAACGATGACTCCCTGTCCAATTCCTCTATATTCGTAGCCAAATTATAAAAGGTTTCCGCCCTAAAGAAAAAATGATCCTTCGGTTTGTATACGCCTTTTTTCAAACGGAGGTATTCGTCCAAATTGGAATGTGAATCATAATTGGAAAAATTGAAATTCAACGTTCCGCCTTCTGGATTGAAGCCATACGCTATCGCAATACCTTCAAGCAAGGTGGACTTTCCCATTCCATTTTCCCCGATGACATAGGTAACACTGGGATGAAAAGCCACTTCCTGAAGGTGCCTGATAACCGGAAGATCAAGAGGGAAATGGTCATACGAAGATATTCGGTCTCTATTGAGGTAGATGCCCCTGATATACTGTGAATCATAATCTAATTTCATTTGTTATCCCCTTCTGTAGAAAATGTATTTAGTGCCATTCCATTAAGAAAGCAACAATCCAAGACGCCATAGATTGATAATGTTTGATTCTAAATGAACATCCACTTTGGATGCAATTCAATTAAACTTACTGAAATTCGCTGGGTTGAATCTTTCACTCCCGCTTCTTTTATCAATGCAGGCAATTCCTTATACGCATACCGTTGATGTGAATATGCATTGTCCCATATGATGCGGCCAAATATCTGCCGTTTTGCCTTTTACCGAATGCGCCTGACAGCATGCCCGGTATCATCCCCCTGTTCCCTGCATCTTTTGGCACCTGCTCAAAACGGGCTTGTTTAACATTTTCAACAGAACATTCAGCCACTCGAAGTAATTTTCCCTTATCAACAATATCCGTAATGCCTGTTCTTCCCATATTGGATATGCTCTCGAATATATCGAAAGAAATACGTACTTCCCTGGTCACTACTGGCGAATATTTCACCATGCTGATGCTCCATGAAACGTTGATAACAATGGAGATCATTCCAAACGGAGAGAATGCCTGCTTCACATGGTTCATTTCTATTCCACGATTTGACCGATGAAGCCATCACAATGACGCAATTCTACCCATCCCTCTTGTGCTTCTGAAAATGAACGCTTGTTTTCCTCATTCACTTGGCATTTGATCCACTTCATTAACATGATGACCACCACGCTTCGCCCAATGTTTCGCTTTTTCATCGACCTTTTTGATAAAATCATTTTTCCCGTTTACATATCCTTTAATATCATCTGGAAATTCCGCTGCCAAGCGTTTCTTCAGCCTACTATACTCTTGTGCTTCATCAGGGTGTGATAGCAAATAATCCCGAAAAGCGAGGTGTCGGGCAATTTCTTCATGTCCTTTTTGGAACATGTGAATATGGTGCGTCCTCTCATCCCCGCCTTTACGAAAAAACCGTCGTCCAGCGATTCCGTTCTCCCCCTTGGCATCATACCCCAGCTCTTCCATCTCTTTATTAAAGTCAGCGACACATTCCACATCTTTCACCACTGCCAAAATATCTATTACAGGCTTGGCATGTATGGCCGGGATGGCCGTACTGCCAATATGGTATACATTCATCATTTCAGGCCCGAAAATATCCTCTAATTTTTGGCATTCATCATGAAATAGCTTGGACCATTCTTTCTTATATGGTACGACCTCTACCTTTCTCATGAAAGCCTCCTTGATAGGAATTTGCGTGTACACATTCCGTTTTACCATTTCCTAATTTTAACACCAATGTGCATGCATCACAAAAAAGCAGCCGGGATAATAACCCCAGTTGCTTTTTGGATAACGCTTACATTTCATTTGTTTTACTTCGCTTTTTATATGGAAGCCACATTTTGATCTTTCCCCCCAACCCCATGACGGATGTACTTCCAATATGCTCGACACAAAGGGAATCGTTCTTTAAAACCTCCATTATCCTCGCTTTTTCCTGATGGAATTCACTGACCCAATCAGGGTTATATTCCTCGATTTTCACTGTTTTTTCCATTTAATCACTCAACTTTACATGAAATCGTATGACCGCCATCATTTTTCATCACGCGACCATTTTACGATGGGATCTTGCGTGCTCGGCTCATAGTAAGTTCCGGCATACACCTTTTCTTTTCCCGTTATTTTATTCGTTCGGATGACTGTATATCTTCCTTTATCATAATTTTTGGTAAGATGATATGTCCGGTATGAAAACCCCTTTTCGGGCCCGGTTAACTTTTCTTTAGTTTTATACGCTTGAGGTTTATTCAAGTGCTCTTTCACTACACTTTTAATATTCAGCGGCGTGCCCTCAAGCTTGACATCAATTCGGAAATTGGCATCCCTGGTCTCTGTTTTCCCTGAAGGAACGGATGCCATTTCGATCGTATCATGGGTTTGTTCCGAGAATGTTTTTGTGACACTGTATGAATAAAGGATATTCATGGAACTTATATTATGCTTCATTTTGCCAGCAAATTCAGGCATGGCAACATTCAATAGAAAGGTGATCGATATACATGCGATTAATATGATAAGTGAAATTTTCTTCATATTTCCTCTTTCTCAACTATGTATTCTTGTAATTCAACTTGTTCATTTCCCTTAGGAATAATCCCAAATTTGGCTATTAATAGAATGGCAAGAAAACTGAAACTGCAAAAACTTGTATTATCACTTGTAACAAATGAAGCCTGTATAATTCGGGATGCCAATAATGAATTCAAAATATAAGAAAAAAGAAACCCTGAATAAGATAGGCAAACCAGATAGTTTCCAACCAATGCCCTCTTGTAATGTACATACTCCGACTTATTTCCCTTCCTGATACTGACACAATGTCTAAATTGCCTAATGAGACCGTATGTGAAACCAATAATTAATATGACCGCAATGATAAAATCAATTATTGCTTCCTCCACTGTTTTACCCCTCCCTGGTAATTTGAACAAAAAAATATAGTAAATTATTACATTAAACTCATCATATACCATTTATGATAAAATGATAAATATTTCCCACTTTAATATTGGAGTTGTATCATGAAAATTTTTGTGAAAATAGTATTATCGTTATCTATGGTTCTATATCTATTAATCCTTACAAAGCTCATTTTATTTAAAACCTTCTCGATAACCGAAATGAATGGTCATATAAGTTTTTCCCATGGCCACTATTGGGGGTCCCATAACTTCATCCCTTTTAAAACCATTGCCCATTACCTGTTCTTAGCGGATGTTAACCCATCGATCCGGATTGAAAATATAGCGGGGAATATCATCGGTTTTGTACCTTTTGGCTTGATGCTTCCCTTACTGTCAAAAAGGTTTTCCCAACTCAAATCGATCTTGATTGCAACATTCTGTCTTAGTTTCACCTATGAGATTCTTCAGCTTTTATTTGAATTAGGAAGTTTTGATACCGATGATTTGATCCTGAATACTCTCGGCGGGGTTATAGGATACCTGCCTATTAAACTGTTTTACATCGTTTTCAAAAAGAATGGTACCAGTCGCAGTCAAGCCAAAGGACAGTAATGTGCTGTCCTTCTTTTGTCACAAGGCCCATATTACGCAGCGATTGAAAAACGATTACATGCATGTCCTTATTCTTACGTGTAAGGCAAGAAGAGGTTTTAATATAAAGGAAAATATACCTAATATTACTGCGGATGAATAAAAAAAAGACCACCAGATTGGTGGTTAGAGTTTGCCTACATTTTTTTATGGCTTGTACAATGAACGTCGATTTCCGCTACAGGCACTCGCTTTCCGCGGGCGGTCAGGGAGCCTCCTCGGCTTGCGCCTGCGGGGTCTCCCTAGACACGCTTTTCCCGCAGGAGTCTCGCACCTTACTCTCCAATCGACTTTGTTTTAACATTTAGTTAGAAACCATACCTGATGAGTTGAGGGTGTTAGCTTGGGAACTTCATTTGATGAAAGAGATATTTTCCGAACCCCTTTTGTCTACAAACTGAGGCCACCGGATTGGCGGTTATTTCAAATTCTTAAATCCGTATTTTTCAAAGATTTTCATGGAGGCTTCCGTTTGGAGATAGTCATAGAATAGCTTGGCTTCCTTGGCATGATCCAGGTTATTTATCATTCCCACGGGATATATGATCGGATCATGTAAATCTCCCTGGGCTGTTGCAATGATCTCAACTTTTGATGAGTTGAGCGCATCCGTTTTATAAACGAGGCCTGCGTCCACATTTCCCGTTTCCACATATGTAAGCACTTGCCGGACATCCTTGGCATATACTAATCGATCTTCCACCTCTTTGAAAAGGTTCATGTTTTCCAAAGTTTGTTTCGCATATTGCCCTGCCGGTACAGACTCTGGAGTGCCAATCGAAATTTTATCGGCCTTTGTGAGGTCTTCCAGTGATCCGATTCCCTTTTTGGAATCCTTTGGCACCACCAGCACCAGGTCATTGCCGACTAAATCGATTCCATTCTTCTCTTCAATAAGATCTTCCTCTATTAATTTATCAAATTCATCTTCTGCTGCTGAGAAAAACAGGTCAACAGGTGCGCCTTGGGATATCTGTTGCTGAAGAGCTCCAGAGGCCCCAAAGTTATAATGAACTTCCACATTTGCATTCTCTTTTTCAAAAGACTTCTTTATATCATTCAAGGCATCTTGCAAACTTACAGCTGCGGAAACCGTCAATTCCACTTTTCCTCCGGCTTGCGGCTTCATTTCCGTTTCATCACTTGAACACCCTGCCCCCGCCATCACAAGCATCATCATCAAAAAAATCATAAGGTATGTTTTTTTCAAAGTCACTCTTCCTTCCGACCTTTCATTATAGGATGGCTGCTAATTCAGCAGCCTTCCGTATCCATTCTGGAACACCATGCATTTAGCTATAAAGAAGTTTGGGCTGTCGGGCTAGATAGGAAGGCGTACCATTTTGATTAAGATCAAGGATCAATTTCATGACCTCCACTATTCCCTCGGGTTTCTCCAACTCTATTTCCTTATGATAGGACTCTATGGATGTGTTCCATTTCTTCATTTTTTTCTGATCCTTCAATATACTCAGCAATTGTTTTTCAAATGGCGTTTTCTGATTAAGTTTAAATACAAGGCCTTGCTGTTTTAGATACTGCAGATTGATTTCCTCCTGCCCCGGTAGCCTGGAATGAACAAAGATCGGAAGCCTTTTTCGCAATGATTCACTGATCGTGACACCGCCCGGTTTCGTAACGATTGCGTCAACTTCTTCATAAAGTTTATTCATTTCAGACCTTGATGAGATATAGGGCAATGGTTTGATATGAGGTAAGTTCCATGTATTGATTTCTTCATAAAGCTTGTTGTTATTTCCGCAAAGAACTAAATAATCAAAGTCGGTTGAATTCTTTAACTCATCACCTAAGTTCAAAATCCCTCCCAGACCGCTATTTCCTCCGGATATCAAGATTTTTGACCGTTCTGTGTTTCTTTGGACACGGGCATTTTTTGTGATTTCCTCGTGCACGGGAATGCCAGTGACCATCATCGTTTGTTTTGGTATTTGGCGCTTACTCATCAGCTTTTCTTTCACTTCTTGACTAGGAAGAAAGTGGGCATCTATCCCTTCGGTTCCCCACACATTATTAATAAAAAAGTCCGTGTACACGTTTATTACCGGTGTGCTGCACTTCCCTTTCATCTTTAACTGACTCAAAAGATATGAAGGGAAACCGTGTGTACACACAATTAAATCAGGATTTTCTTCCGCTATCAATCGTTCCATCTTATTCATGAATAATTGCTGATACCATTTACATACACTTTCCTTTTGCGAGTGAACATAAAACAGGTTCTTGTAGGCAAGATTATAGGTTTCCGGCGCATAACGGATCCATGTCAGATAACTATTTGCAATGAATTTTTCTAGAGAGGTATTGGTATAGCTGATTAAATCTATTTTTTTATAAGCAATCCCATTCGAATGCTTTTTTAACATATCCATCAATGCCTCTGCAACTTGATGATGTCCCGACTGCATTCGAAAGAGAGGTAAAAACAAAATCTTCTTCATATGTGTCATCTCCTAAGAAATCATTCTGAAAATACAAAATATATAGTTCATGATATCTTCCTCTTACAATATCGTTGAACAAATTCCTTAAATCGATTTTTTATTTCCGACGTTTTTTAATAAGGAGCCGACTCAACTTTTGGATCTTTGTTTTCTCTTTTTAATGTATTTGATAGTAACATAGAGTACAAAAATAACTAAAAATACAACACCTAAATATGGAACATATTTGGGATTAACATTAAAAGCATCCCCCACATAATAACCGGCCACTATAAAAGGGACGGTCCATAGTATAGTGCCTAATAGGGAAAAGAGGAAGTATTTCCGAAAGGGTATAGAAGAGATTCCTGCAAAATATGGACTTATTTGCCTCATCCCCGGAATATAAAATCCCAATACTAACGTTTTTCGTGCATTATCCGTATAGTTTCTCTTTGCTTTCTCCCAGCGTTCAGCCGTAATCCCAATGAATCTTCCATATTTATTTATAAATGGATACCCCACATATTTTCCGCATGCATAAGCTGCAAGCATTCCGATAAAGGCACCGAGAATTGCACACAGCATCGCTAAACCCATAGAGAGCTTACCTTGGACAACCAGCACCCCAATTAGAAATAGAAGTGATTCTTCTGGAGCAGGCACTCCCACGATGCCGAAGAATAAAAAAAGAAAAATGATCAGGTATCCATATGAATCAATAAAATGTATAAGCGTATCTATATCCATAATACCCCCAGAATTAGTTATAAGTCTTTTAAAGAAATAAAGTGTGTTCCTTTTTCCTTACTCTCCTGCAGGTAAATTTTTAACATTTCAATCATATAGCCTGGTGCCTCTTTATCCGCTCCCAATGTTTCACCACAGTCATGAAGCAATAGGATGGAACCTTCTGTTGAAGTGCTTCGAAGCTGATCAAGCAGAGTATTTTTGCAATTTTCGACTTTCCAATCCCCATAGATGCCGGACCACATAATCACTTTATATTTCCTACTGAATAGTGGGGTGAACATATTGAAATGGCCCCATGGCGGTCTATAAAAAATCACCTTTTCATTCGTGCATTCCGTTATCGCCTTTTCAGTCATTTCCAACTGTTTTCGCAGATGAATTGGTGATAGGACCCAACTTGAAACATGATGAAAATGATGGATACCTATCGTATGTCCCTCTTCATGCATTCTTTTAATAATCCCAGGATTACTTTTCACTTTACTGCCCACAACAAAAAATGTGGCCTTTATCTCATATTCTTTTAAAAGATCAAGTAATTTCATGGTATATTCAGGGTTTGGGCCATCATCGAAAGTTAGCGCAATCCCATTAATCGAATTGATTTTTTTGGTTATTCCCAAGCTGCATACACGAATTAGCACCGTTGGGATAATAGTATAAAATATTAATAGCAATAATAAAATAATAAAACTAATCAGCCATATATGCATCACACAAAACTATCCTCTCATTATTGATATTACCAATACTGATCCTTTCCCTATATCATTATCTTTTACTACAATGCAGCAAATGTTATAGTATTCAGGTAATTCATTATAAAACCTCACTAACAATTTAGCATTTTTTTGTCATTATTTTCACTTATCATTATTTTTTTATTTTTGTAAAGGTTGAAGGACATTAGTTCTATTACTGCAATGTCTGCAGTTTTTTTCTTTAAAAACCGTTCCAGTTGATTCCAGAAATCCGCTCCCTTTCCGCCGACTGTCTGCCAAGCCTCCTCGCCGGTAAACGGCTGTGGGGTCTCGGCTAGCCAGTTATTCGGCAGGAGTGTCGCAAATTTCTTCCATCCTTTAAGGATTACTGTAAAAACATGAAGGATCCCCTATCTTAAGCTCGCTTCGGGATGTGTCCGAGCCTACAGTTTTTTCTTGAGATTACATTCCAGTTGATTCCAGAAATCTGCTCCCTTTCCGCCGACTGTCTGCCAAGCCTCCTCGCCGGTAAACGGCTGTGGGGTCACGACTAGCCAGTTATTCGGCAGGAGTCTCGCAAATTTCTTCCATCCTTTTAGGAATACTGTAAAAACATGTAGGATCCCCTATCTTAAATCTACTTCGGGATACGTCCGAGCCTACAGTTTTTTCTTGAGATTACATTCCAGTTGATTCCAGAAATCCGCTCCCTTTCCGCCGACTGTCTGCCAAGCCTCCTCGCCGGTAAACGGCTGTGGGGTCTTGACTAGCCAGTTATTCGGCAGGAGTCTCGCAAATTTCTTCCATCCTTTAAGGATTACTGTAAAAACATGTAGGATCCCCTATCTTAAATCTACTTCGGGATACGTCCGAGCCTACAGTTTTTTCTTGAGATTACATTCTAGTTTATTCCAGAAACCCACTCCCTTTCCGCCGACTGTCTGCCAAGCCTCCTCGCCGGTAAACGGCTGTGGGGTCTCGACTAGCCAGTTATTCGGCAGGAGTCTCGCAAATTTCTTCCATCCTTTAAGGATTACTGTAAAAACATGAGGTATTCCCTATCTTTAAACTTGCTTCGGGATGTGTCCGAGCCTTCAGTTTTTTCTTGAAATTACATTCCAGTTGATTCCGGAAATCAGCTCCCTTTCCGCCGACTGTCTGCAAAGCCTCTTCACCGTAAGCGGCTGTGAAGTCTTGGCTAGCCAGTTATTCGGCAGAAGTGTCGCTCATTCAATCCAATAAGGAATACTGTAAAAAACAACTAGTCTTGTTTAAGATAATGGTTCAAAGTGGGATTATTCCGAACCTCCTTTTATCGACTAACTAAAAAAAAACACCCTAAGGGTGTTTTTTTAGTTTCTCTCAATAATCTTCTTTATCAATTAAAGGGCACATTCTTCAATTTCAAATCCCAGGTCTTCAATGATTCCCCAGTCCGCTGTGGGTTCTTGACCAGCTGTCGTTAAATAGTCGCCGACGAAGATGGAATTGGCTGCATAAAGTGCCATGGGCTGCATGGAACGAAGATTGACCTCCCGGCCGCCGGCCAGGCGGATTTCCTTACTCGGATTAACGAATCTCATCATCGAAATCAATTTCAGGCATTTAGTGGGGGTCAGCTCGGAAGTTCCCTCTAGCGGCGTTCCGTCAATTGCATTGAGAAAATTACAAGGAATGGAATCTGCATCAAGGCTGCGTAAGGATAGAGCGACTTCCACCGCTTCCGCCTCAGATTCACCCATTCCGAAAATGGCTCCAGAGCATGGGGACATTCCGGCTTCTTTCACAGCTTCCACTGTATCTACCCGGTCTTCATATGTATGTGTCGATGTAATTTTACTGTAGTTTTCCTGTGATGTATTCAAGTTGTGGTTATAGCGATGAACGCCTGCTTCCGCTAGTTTACCGGCATGTTCCTCATTCAGGAAACCTAAACAGCAGCAGATTTTAAGATCCGTCGTTTCGCGGATTTCTTTTACCGCTTCAATGACATGATCGATTTCCCTGTTGGTCGGACGACGGCCAGAAGCGACAATGCAATAAGTACCCGCCTTCCGGCGAATTGATTCTTGCGCTCCCTCGACAATCTTTTCTTTAGTCAGCCAAGCATATTTATCGATCGGGGCCTCCGACACGATCGACTGCGAGCAGTAGCCGCAATCTTCGGGACATAATCCTGATTTCGTATTGATGATCATATTCAATTTTACCTTTTTCCCATAATGATGCTTACGTATGAGATAGGCTGCATTCAGAATTTCCAAAACCTCTTCGTCTGGGGCTTGGACGATGGATAATGCCTCTTCCTCCGTCACTTTATGTCCTTTGATAACGTTCTCCGCTAACATCTTCCAATCCCTTACCAATGTTTCCAAACCTATCCCTCTTTTCTTTTATTTTGTGCCGAATCGCCATCCTTGAAAAAGAACATATCCTGTTTCGGTTCTCCGCACATAAAACGGAAGATATTCAGTAATAGACCCGCTTCCTGCAACCTGCTGCTCCAGCCGCGAGTTTACCTAAACCACTTTCCCCTCCAACCAACCGGTTCCATGTGCACCATCAGCCTCAATGGGCAATTAACATTTAGCAGTATCAATGGAGCGATAATATTTGTTAACCTAAATTACAAAAAGTTAACATATCGTTAGAATAATAACATACATACAAAATATTATTCAATGGCCTTTTTTCAATATTTTCCTAGTTGTCCTTTAAATCCTAAGAAAACTGGCATTTTATATGTTAACCAAATAACAAATTAGTTGACATATAAAATAGGAATCAGGCAAACTAATAGTGGGCATTCTGCCAGCACTTTCAAAAAAAAGGGGGGTAAAAACTTGAAAGCAAGGACGATTTCTTATGTGGCCCTTTTTACCGCGCTAACTGCCATCGGCGCCTTTATTAAGATACCTATCCCTTACATACCATTCACGCTGCAAATTCTGGCAGTCTATTTGGCAGGCGCATTGCTGGGGCCCCGGCTTGGGATGCTCAGTCAGTTATGCTACGTCTTGATCGGACTTATCGGGGTGCCCGTGTTTGCTGAAGGCGGGGGATTCGGCTATATATTCAAACCCACTTTCGGCTATTTGCTCGGATATATACTGGGAGCCTATGTAAATGGATGGCTGATCAACCGGTTCTCCCTCTCCACGATTCGTTCCATATTCTTTGCTAATGCCGCCACTTTGCTGACCGTTTACCTTTTCGGCTGCATCTGGCTGTATGGTGCCATGAAGTGGATTGTGGAAACGCCGCTTTCCATCAGCCAAACGATTCTATACGGCTTTTTGTTACCTGTACCCGGTGATTTAATGCTATGCATTCTATGTGCTGTCATCATTCAGCAAGTACGGCCGCGCATTGCAAGATATATAAACGTAAAGGAGCTGAATCACCCATGGGCCAAGCCTACTTTATAACCGGAACTGGCACGGATATTGGAAAGACCATCGTCACTAGTGCACTCTATCTGTCTCTTCAAACATTGGGAAAAAGCGTTACGATATTCAAACCATTTCAAACTGGAATCAATGAGGAAAATCATACATACCCGGATATATCTTGGTTTGAGCAGGAACTCGGTGTAAAGGAATCGGGGTTTTACACACTGGAACCTGAAACCTCCCCACATTTGGCGATTAAATTAACCGGCAGTCTCATCGATGAGAAGAAAGTCGTGGAAAGGGTTCATGAACTTGAGGAAATGTATGACATCGTATTAGTCGAAGGCGCTGGAGGATTGGCTGTGCCGCTTATTGAACGAACGGAAGGTTTCTATATGACGGCCGATTTCATAAGGGATTGCGGGATGCCTGTCCTCTTCGTATCCACAAGCGGTTTAGGGGCGATTCATGATGTCGTGACGACCCATTCTTATGCCCAAGTCCATGATATAAACGTGAAAACCATTTTGTATAATCATTTCCGGGCAGAAGATCGGATTCACCAAGACAATATCGAAACCATTGAAAAGCTAACTGGGCTGAATGGCCTCGCCTGCATCCCGACGCTGGCCGATGTTAGAAAAGACTTGAGGATCTGCATCCTTGATTTGCTTGGTGATCAAGAATATACCCAACAACTGAAAGAGGTGTTCGAAGCATGAACAGTCAGGATTTAGAACAATGGGATAAGGAATATGTATGGCATCCGTTCACACAAATGAAAACGTATCGGGAAAGTAAACCGCTTATCATCGAACGCGGCGAAGGCAGCTACCTGATTGATGTGGATGGCAAACGCTACCTCGATGGCTATGCTTCATTATGGGTGAATGTTCACGGGCATAACGAGCCTGAATTAAACGGCGCCCTAATTGAGCAAGTGAATAAAGTCGCGCACTCGACGCTGCTCGGATCTGCAAATGTACCATCGATCTTACTGGCGAAAAAACTGGCAGAGATCACTCCTGGTTCTTTATCGAAAGTCTTTTACTCCGACACGGGATCAGCCGCTGTGGAAATCGCCCTTAAAGTCGCTTATCAATATTGGCAGAATATCGATCCCGTCAAGCATCTTAATAAAAACAAATTCGTCTCCCTTGACGAAGCATACCATGGAGATACTGTCGGTGCCGTGAGTGTGGGCGGAATGGATCTATTCCATAGAATCTTTAAGCCCCTCTTATTTCAACGGATTTCAGCTCCTTCACCATATGCCTATCACATGACTGAATATGGAGATCCAGAAGCCGTGAAAAACCATTGCTTGAAGGAACTGGAGAAGTTACTGCAGAAACAATCCGAGGAAATTGCAGGATTGATCATCGAGCCGCTCGTGCAGGGAGCAGCAGGCATCATAACCCATCCCCAGGGCTTTTTGAAAGAGGTCGAACAATTATGCAAAAAGTTCAATATCCTCTTAATTTGTGACGAGGTGGCTGTAGGGTTCGGTCGCACCGGTACGATGTTTGCCTGCGAACAGGAAGATGTCGTTCCCGATATCATGTGTATGGGTAAAGGGATCACTGGGGGATATATGCCACTCGCCGCCACCATCATGAACGAGCAGATCTTTCAATCCTTCTTGGGAGAACGGGAAGAACATAAAACCTTCTATCATGGTCACACCTATACAGGAAATCAGCTTGCCTGTGCCCTGGCCCTGAAGAATATCGAGCTAATGGAAAGCCGCAATCTCATTAAAGACATCCAGAAAAAATCAAAATACCTATCACAAAGACTGCAAGCGCTATACGAACTTTCGATAGTCGGCGATATCCGCCAGCGCGGCTTCATGATTGGAGTGGAAATCGTTAAAGACCGCCAAACAAAAGAAACGTTCACCCTCCAAGAGAATGTCGTTTCCGAAATCATCCATACAGCACGGGAAAATGGCCTGATCATCCGGGAACTCGGTCCAGTCATCACGATGATGCCGATCCTTTCCATGTCAGAAAAGGAACTCGATTTCATGGTCGAAACCGTCTACCGCGCCATTCAGGAAGTCTCCATTCATAAAGGATTGATTCCAGCAGCAAACTGATGCACAAAGAACCGGAAGAGCAGAGCTCATCCGGTTCTTTCCTTTCTTCACAAAACACTTTGGAAATTCGGAGTACATATCCTGATTTCCTTCCATTGTCTGCACGGCTAAAGTCTCATTAGCCTCTTTTTCAGTTTTACAAACCTATAGATTTTAACCTTGATATTTTTAATATTTTTGGGTATTTCTGCTATAATCAGGGTAAAAGGAAAGAGGTGAGCCGTTTTGTCAGGCATAGAAAAAGCGTATGATTCCCCTACCAGAAAAGACTGGATCAGGACTTTTTATACTTTTGCTTATATAAGTCTGCTCATTCTAATTATCGTCTCTGGAATTATTCGCTATTTTCAGGCACCTGCTGGTAATGTTCAAGAGTCGAAACAGGAACAATCAAGTAACAGTGAAAAAGTAAAGGAAAGTAAAGTCATTGAAAAGGACCCCACCGTAACATCACTGGTTTTAAAACCATTAGCGGAATCACCAAAAGCAAAAATCATATTTGAACATGTCGGTTACTTTTTAATCCTGCTATTCCTTTTTATACTCATACCAATCCCGCTATTGAGCGTTAAAAGATTTAAATTCATGACCCTCGAAGTTGAAAGAGAATCCCAAGCCATCGAGGTAGCTAAGAATTTGACCATTCAACAAGATAAATTCGGACTTCTCTCTTACTGGTTAAAAGAGGATTTTAAATCATTGTTTTTAGAAGTTGAAAGGGATAATACAAGCTATAAGGACTTTCTTGAAGAAATGCTCTTTTACATGAGAGATCACTATAAAAATAATTGGGACTCCCATTTTGAATTTGATATAGTGACGGAAACCAAGTTTAAACAGAATTATTCAGCTCCTAAACTTGTTAAAAAATCTCTTCCCTCTGCAAAAGTGAAAGGAATCGGGCTTCCTATCAATAAAGAGAATGATAGATACATACACTTTAAAAACTTTATGATCCACACAATTAACGTCGAGGAAAATCTTTTGACTGAGGAAGAATGCTTAATTACTTATGTCATTGTCCTAAAGAGCTATCGAACCATTTTTGATGAATATGACGGCCATTTAGTATCAGGCTTAGCTTCATTAACATATGAATTATACCGAAGATATCACACATCTTTGGCTATTCAAGAAGAGGAAGATGTTGAATCTGAGGAAGAAATTAAGTAAAATAAAGGAAAGAGGTGATAACGATGTCTTTACCTAAAAGAAAATATAGTAAATCCAAACTATATAAATCCGCAAGTAAGGTTGGTAAGTCACAGCCTCACGAGGTCGTTATTCCAACTTATCATTCGAACAAGTTGACACCGAATAGTCCGTCAGTAAAAAAAGTATTATCACATGTAAATTAAAAATAACCCCTGATGACTCACGGGGTTATTTCTTAAGTCCAAGATATGTATTAATATACGGTTCCAGAATAGGGCTCCTGCCGATCCAATCCTTAGCTGATTTTATATGCTCGGGACTCCATACAGGTGAAGATGGCATTTCAGTACCTTTAGGTTTGGACCCGACTTTCCTGGCGCTTCTCAATAGTAGCTCATACTTGTACTTCCTTCCCTCCATATCTTCCCTCCTACCCATAAAACACCTATCGTTATATATAATTATGTTTAAATGACTTTTTTATGCGGAGCCATTGGTCATCCACTCCTCATTGTAAAAAGACTGTTTCACTAAAATATCCACAGATGTAAGTGATTGGATATTTATTGTAAACTGGATAAGCAAAGGAGAAGATTTGCAGTATGTCGATAACAAAGAAAAGATTTTTCATAAGATGTATAGTGGGTATCATATTCGTGTTTCTTGCTAAGTCTGGTCGGCAAGACTTCAGTGGCGAAACGATAAGGTGTTCAGGGAATTTAGGATATGCATTCTATTTTGTAGCAGGCATTGTACTTTTCAGCTGGCTATTTGGAGATTTTGATAAAAAAAGGCCGATCACCCGTGTAAGTGAACTTGTCTGTACAAACCCGGTAACTAATTGATTTTGCCTCCAGTTTTTTTGAGGGCTTTTACGAAATGCATGTTGATTTTCGCTTCAGGCACTCGCTTTCCGCGGGCGGTCGGCCCTCGGCTTGCGCCTGCGGGGTTCACCTAGACACGCTTTTTCGTAGTAGTCTCACACACCTGTTCCAAACTTTGTTTTAAAATTTAATAGAACCCCTATCCAACAATATTAAGAATTTAGTTAACCTCACCTTTACGTTCGACTTTTGTTTCCCTCACGCACGCATCCAAGAAAATGACCACCACCGGCTGTCTTTTTCATGTTAAAATACAATATAAAATTTACTTATTATGGCATTATTCACATGATGAATTAGAGGAGGTTACAAAATGATGTTCGGAGTTCCCCTCCTGGTTGCTTGCGTCCCTGGTATGCTTGTAATACTTTTAGCATGGTGGTTTAGGAAACTACATTTATCTTTATTTGTTAGGCTTTTACCAGGCATATTAACCGTTATAACTTCAATTATTTTGTTTTACATCGGTTTTGTGAACATCAGAGGGTTTGAAGGAGCTGGATATGGAATATTGGCTTTCTTTTTACTTCCCTTTGCAATTGTGGCTTCGATTATTGCGAGCAAAAACAAAGGTGTACAAAGCTAAAATTCAGTTCAATTACTATGAAAGCAGGAATATATTCAATGACTAAGACGAATAAAACCAATAAGAAAACCATTGGTGAAGTGGCAAATAGCAGAATGCGTTGGGCGTTTGACCCTTCCACCCGTATTGTTAAAAACAAAAAAGGAAAAGGTTCTTACAACCGAAAAAAAGAGCAATCCTATAAAGGATGCTCTTTTTTTCATATTAGCCTAGTTCTTTATGGTAACCGTATCATTTCTGAAATTCCACTTCGCTCTTTTGGAATCTATCAAGTTGAAAATTAGTATATTATGGAAGTCACTAGATATATAGTTAGGAGGTAATGATAATGGCAAAAAAATCAAAAAGGTATAAGATGTTCGTAAACCCTGCATTAATTATTCTTTTGAGTATTTCTTTATTTTTCAGTATGATTGTACCAAATGTTCAAGCAGCTGGATATGTGTATATATCTGGCGGAATTACTTATGATTGCACTACTGTTAAGACAATGTCTGCTTTTAATGTAAAAAAAGCTGCTGCTCAAATGTCTTCTTTTTCTAACATAGTTAATGGATTAACTCTTGCTGTTGGTTGGTTTAATAAGTATATAGGTACAGGTATGGGTGTTTTCGCAATAGGACTAGGTATTTCAACTTCTAAATGGAATAATGCCGCTGCAGCTGGAAAAAAAGCTAAGCAAGACCATTTCGTTAAGCGGAATTGGGATGGATACTCAGCTCTTTCCATAGCAAGATATAAATGAAAAATAGATTGTACTTAGGTATTCTATTTTCGATATATTTCATTTTAGGATATTGTATTTTTTTTATCTTCGATATCGAGCCCATACCCAAGATTATTTTATTTTTGTCTTAGTGTTCACTTTGGATTCGATTAAAAAAAAGTTAAAGGTTTGAATCACGACCTCAAATAAAAATCGATATAGCACCCATTCGGGAATTTTCGAGGGCACAAAAAATGAAAAAAAAAGATGACCCCGTTAATTCGGAGTCATCTTTTTTAATGTGTTAGCGAATGCCTTTCATGTAACCTTGAATCTTTGGTGATAAGGCCATCAGGGCCAGTCCAAGGACGATTGAAGCAACACCGATCACTCCAAAATAAGCCATTTCGGTTTGAGGTGTGTAGAATCTGACGATTTGTGCGTTCAGTGCTTGTGCTGCTGCACTTGCCAGGAACCACAGGCTCATTGTTTGTGCCGAGAATGCAGCTGGAGCCAATTTAGTAGTGGCAGAAAGTCCAACTGGGGATAAGCAAAGCTCTCCAAGTACTACAAGGAAATAGCTTAGTACAAGCCATAGTGGATTGACTAATGCGTCTGATCCACTGAAATAAACAGGAAGCAGGATCACCAGGAATGATAAACCGGCGAACAATAAACCTATTGAGAATTTTTGAGGAATGGTCGGCTGACGCTTTCCTAGTTTAATCCATAACCATGCGAATACTGGTGCAAGGGTGATTATGAACAAAGGGTTCAAAGATTGGAACCATGCCGGGTTTATTTCCAATCCTGCAAAGTTCAACTGTGTCCGTTTGTCTGCATAGCTTGCCAATATTGTTGCACCTTGCTCTTGAATCGCCCAGAACATGACGGCTGCTATAAACAAAGGAATATAGGCAATCAAGCGTGAACGTTCAACAGAAGTCGTTTTCGGGCTGCGATACATGAAAATGAAATAAAGGGTCGGAATTACGATTCCTAGAATACCTACAAGATTAATAAAAGTTTCAATCGTTAAGATGCCTGCAGAAGCAGTGATGCCAATGATGGCAGCTATGATAAGTGCGGCTATCCCCAATTTAGTGAATACTTTTTTCTTTTCATCCTGTGATAATGGGTTAGCAGGAAGAGTTCCAGCCAAGCCCAGGTTCTTTTTCTTTGTTGTAACAAAGACAATGAGACCAATCAACATACCAATTGCTGCAAGTCCAAAACCAAGATGGAAGCTGTAGTCCATACCGACTGTACCGACAACAAATGGTGAAAGGAATGCACCCATGTTGATACCCATATAGAATATACTGAAACCGGAATCCCGGCGTTCATCATTTTCTGCGTAAATTTCCCCGACAATGCTGGAAACATTCGGTTTCAATAAACCAGTACCCAGAACAATGAGTACCATGGAAACAAAGAACATGGAAAGACTGCCTGGTACAGCAAGGACAATATGCCCGAGCATGATCAAGATACCGCCGTAAAATACGGCTTTTGAAGTCCCGAAAATCCTATCGGCGAGCCAGCCGCCAATTATACCTGACATATATACTAAAGATCCATAGATGGATACAAGGGCAAGGGCCGTGGGTTCATCAAGACCTAATCCCCCTTTAGAAACTTCGTAATACATATAGTAAACAAGAATGGCCTTCATGCCATAATAGGAAAAACGCTCCCAGAACTCAGTAAAGAAAAGGGTGAATAATCCTTTAGGGTTTCCAAAAAAACCTTTTTGAGGTACACTATCCACAATTTTCTGTTTATTTATCGTTGCCATACCTAGCCCTCCTTTTATTATTGTATAATAACTTTAAATTTAACTATTGTAAACAAATATTTAGTATATTTAAATAATTAATTTCAAAATAAATAGAAGTTGGCTTTCCACCATACAAGCAAAAGTCCGGATTTCGCACTAAAAAACAGTCCATATAATCTAATAGAAAGCGGTCATCAATGATATATTACCCTAACTTCATCCATGGTATTACGCTTGATATCACTTTGGTTGCCATGTACTTATTAACGAGAAAAGGAAATGATGAATTTTGAAATAACCCCACCACAACCGTTATATTCACCGTATAATAGATATAAAAAAAGAGGAGGCACCATAATGTTCGGAATCATAACCGTGGTAATGATTTTTTCCATCCCCATACTCGGAATACTGACAAGCCATTTCGAAAAACAGTCAAAAAACAAACATAAGATGCTAGAAGTTGAACTGGAGCTTGAAAAACTTAAACATGAAAACTTCCTTATGGAGACGGAAAAAATGAGGCTGGAACTGGACCAGATGAAATTCGAACAAAAAAGAGACGAACCAAGGTTACTGTAAGTAAGTAACGTTGTTCGTCTTTTTTAATGGATATTGTGCCGTTTTAAAAACCTTCCGCCCATCATAGAATTACAATAGGGCCGTTTTAATGGATATATTGATCGCCAACAAGAAGGTCTGTCAGCACCTTTGTCGGGATGATGAACTCGACGGCCCCCATGTACCCCGGCGCAGCTTCATAGCTGTTAAAGGCGATGACTAGCTTGCCATCTTCGTTTATATAAAAGTTTTGGTTTTCATCGATGCCTTTAAAAGCAGTAAAATCATCATCTTCCACCCAATATATCTTTTCCGGATCTTCAGCCATCTGCCGCTTCATCTGTTCCTTGATGTTTTCGCTGATCACCTGAAGATAGCGATCATCTTTAAATAAGCTATTTAGCGTTAACAGCACTTCGTTTTTCTTGTCGACTGTATCGAATTGACTTTCTGTAGAACTGGAAGCAGAAATCGTATCCGTATAACGCTGTACGGATAATATCGTTTCATTATCCGTCAATATCACATATCCGCTTTCCACCGAGATATTGCCCTTTTCCCCTTCCTTCAGTTTTGACATGGAATCCGTGAATTCCTTATAAAGCTGCTTGCTTTCCGATAAGTATTTTTCATTCAAGCTATCTTCGAGCTGTTTATTCTCGAGACCGGATATTGCAGGCGTTTTGATTACTGCCGAAGAATTATTCGCTTCTTCTTTCCATTCGACGAAGGTAATCACTTTGATGACCTTCTCGACTATCGGTATATCACTCATGGCTTTCGCCGCTGCCGGACTGATGTTTACGGAAGCTGTCACGATCAGGAGCGCTGCAGCCGCTGTCACGAGGATATTCCTGCCAACCCTCGGCTTTTTCCTTGGCTTTTCATTCAAGGCTGCTTGAACGACATCATCCAATTCCTTTGGTATCGGTATTTTAAGATATTCTTCCCGCAGATCTTTTAATTTTTTTTCCATCTTTTCGTTTCCTCCCGTTCAGTCATGTTGATCCGCAATAGTTGCAGCGCTTTATATAATCTCGTTTTAATCGTGCTTACGTTTTCTTCCAGCACTTCCGCTATCTCGTCCAGCTTCAGGTCCTCAAAGAAACGGAGGACGACTACCGTTTTGTACTTGACTGAAAGTCCTTCCAGGGCCTTTTGCAAATCCAGGTCAGGATAGTGATCCTCCTCACCGCGGCGCAAGTATTCTATTGTTTCATCATCGGCGACGGTCAGTTTCTTCTTCTTCCGCAAAACATCCAGTGCCGTTCGGACGATGATCTTATATAACCAACTATCTATAGAAGCGGCGTCTTTGATTTTGCTGCTGGAGGCTAGCGCTTTCCTGATTGATTCCTGCACGATATCCAGGGCATCCTCTTGGTTTTTGACATAGTAAAAAGCAAGTCTGTACAAATTCTCTTGCCTTTCGGTTATCCGGGCCGCGATTAATTGATTCATTTCTGGGTTTTTCATTACATGTTAGAGCTCCTTACATTTAAATTACGTATCCTAGGTACAAAGAATAGACGATGGTGCAGCCATAAAAGTTTGAAAATGAGCAAGAAAATATATAAATATAAAAAAATGAAATTTTTTACAAACTTTTAAGGCTTTTGGCGCGTCTATATAGTAGAATGATTATCGAGGTGGAGTGCATCATGAGGAAATTAAATTATAAAAAAGTCTTTATTTTTCTATTTTGTCTAACAGCTGCTGTAGGAACGATGGGGTTAGCCATTAAAAGCCTTGCTTTTGATAAGAAGAGAACCGTTTCGGCCTATACAACTGATAAAAATTACCCAGAAGCCGATATTCAAACGTATGTGAAAGATAATACGAAAGGCGGGTATTCAGCCAGCAGGCCCGTTCTGCATTTAGAAAATATCGACAAGCAGCTAGAAGCCTACATAAAGAAAGAAATTAAGGATTATGAAAAGAAATGGAAAGCATCCGACGGAAAAGCTTCCGAGCTTAACCTCACCTATACGATCCTCCATTTCAGCAAACAGACCATTACGATTTCCTTCGATAAATATGAGCAAGTGGAAGGAAAGAAGCAGTCTGGAACCCAGATCTTCACTTATGATATTCCATCTCAGCAAAAGCTCTCCATAGAAGACATCTTTGCCACGGATACTGATTATTTATCCGTTTTATCCGATATTGTTTTTGAAGAGTTAACGCAGAAGGAAGAAGAAGGCATTTCAAACAGTCTCATTAAAAAGGAAAACAAACTGAAGGCAGCCAACTTCAATTCTTTTTCAGTCTTGAAAAATACGCTCGTTTTCTACGTTAAGACTGATGATTCAACTAAGACCCATACAATAGCCATCAAGAAGGATCTTTTTAAAGATAGTTTGCTAGATTCATATCAAAGTCAAGATTTGAATGAGGATCGTGTAAAGGAATGGCAGCCAAAACATATCGTCGCCAAACTGCCCGTGCAAAATGAATGGATCGACCCTTCAAAAAAGGTCATTGCCTTGACGTTCGATGACGGGCCGCATCCAAGTCATACCATGTCCATCCTGGAAGTCCTGAAAAAATATGATGGTCACGCGACGTTTTTCGTACTTGGAAGCCGCGTACAGCACTATCCGGAAGTTCTGCAAAAAATGCTGCAGGAAGGAAATGAGATCGGCAACCATTCATGGGATCATCCGCAGCTGACGCGCTTAAGCAAGAACAAAATCGAAGATCAAATCGAAAAGACCCAAGACGCTGTAAAAAAAGCTACAGGTACTGAGCCAAATCTCGTCCGTCCCCCATATGGAGCGATTAACCATAATGTGCGGGAATACATGGAGGATATGAAAGTCTCACTTTGGGATGTCGATCCAGAGGATTGGAAAGAACGCAATGAAAAGAAAATCGTAAACAAAGTGATGAGCAAAGCCAAAGATGGCAGAGTCATATTAATGCATGATATCTATCAAACTAGCGCCCAGGCTGCAGGAAAAATCATTAAACAACTGCATGACCAGGATTATCAACTTGTCACTATTTCAGAATTGGAAAAGGTAAAGAAAGACCGTGAACTTTCCGGAATCACCATAAGTGAATAATAAAAGGAAAGAGCCTGTTTCGTGATTCGGAACAGGCTCTTTCCTTTCAAATGAAATAAGCAGACCTTTGATCATATAGCAAAGGCCTGCTCATTTTATCATTCACCAAGATCTACATTATGATAAACTTGTTGAACATCTTCCAGATCTTCCAATGCATCAATCATTTTTTCGAATTGTGCTTGTGCATCTTCCGGAAGGGTTAGGTCATTTTGTGCAAGCATCGTCAGCTCTGCCACTGTAAAATCGCTGATTCCTGCATCCTTGAATGCTTGTTGTACAGCATGGAATTGTTCAGGCTCGGCATAAACGATGACACTTTCTTCTTCTTCAATGATGTCACGTACATCAACATCCGCTTCCATTAACAGTTCAAGAACATCATCAGCCGTTTTACCTTCAATCCCGATGACAGCCGTTGCATCGAACATATAAGCAACAGATCCGCTGACACCCATATTCCCGCCATTTTTCCCAAATGCGGCACGTACATCGGATGCCGTCCGGTTCACGTTGTTTGTCAATGCATCCACGATGACCATTGAACCATTTGGACCGAATCCTTCATAACGAAGTTCGTCATAGTTTTCTTCCGAACCGCCTTTGGCTTTTTCAATCGCACGGTCAATGATCGCTCTTGGAACATTGTACGTTTTCGCACGCTCAAGTACGACCCTTAATGCCTGATTGGATTCTGGATCTGGTTCGCCTTGTTTTGCCACTACATATATTTCCCGTCCGAACTTAGCATAAATCCGACTAGTATTAGCATCTTTTGACGCTTTCTTTTCTTTAATGTTATTCCACTTACGACCCATTATAAACACTCTCTTTCATCATTGATATATACGAATAGATAATTAAGATACGGCCCTATGAGAAAACCCACAAGGGGAATTCCTTTGAAGATAGGCTATACGTTTACTAGATTATATTATACATCAATTGTATAATTTTGAAAAAGTCCTGCACATCCCTCACTGGCATTTATCGGTACTTTGCGCGATTTTTCATGAAATGCTATGGAAAACATCAGTAGTGGTATAGTATGAAGTGATTGGAAAGGAGAGATGATCCATGAAGGACAACCAAATCATCATCGGGATACCCGGGAAATGGAAGGACCGGACAGAATTGATTCAAACGGTTGCTTCCCAAAGCGAGGGGTATCTGTTAGCCGGGAATGTTTTTCATAACAGTGATAAGAACATTACGTTTCAGGCGGAGATCCATGATTATGAACCCACTTTAAAAGAGAGCTTTTCTTACGCCAGTAAAGACGCCTTTTCAGAGAATGCATTAGAGGAAATCAATGGCCATACCTTTACCGTTTATATAATAGCCGATGTATCCGATACCGGAACTGTTATCGATTTGATCGATGCCGGGGCAGCGATCCTCAAGGCAGGCGGAATGGCAGTGAAAATAGAAACGGCGGGAATTGCCCATTCAAAGGAAGATTGGCTGCATCTTCATCATAGCTCGGATATTCTCTCGGTATATGCCCATTTTGTCACGATCATCGGAGAGGAAGACTATTATTGTTCTTTCGGAATGAAAGCCTTTGGTCTTCCGGATGCCGTGACACTTAACACAATGAGTCCGAAAGAGGCGGCTGCCCTGCTTAACACATTTAATTATTACCATGTAGGTGAACGGCCTCTCTTTAAGAATGGCGAAACCTTTAGCATTCAGCAAGATGCACCCGACTTTATATTGACGGGCCTTCAAGACTTTAGATATGAAGAAGAACATCCCTTCTACAACCCGTTTGGTTTATGGAATTTAGGGACAAGTAAATAGGGGAGCGATCCGCTCCCCCCAGACTGCAGGCAAATAAAGCGAGTGCCTGCAGTTTTTTTATTTAAAAAGTATTCCAGTCGATTTCAGAAATCCGCTCCCTTTCCGCCGACTGTCTGCCAAGCCTCCTCGGCTCAAGCGCCTGTGGGGTCTTGGCTAGCCAGCTTTTCGGCAGGAGTGTCGCAATTTTCTTCCATCCAATTACGGATTCATAAAACAATAAAAAAACATATAAAGCGAGTGCCTGCAGTTTTTTCATTTTAAAAGTATTTCCAGTCGATTCCAGAAATCCGCTCCCTTTCCGCCGACTGTCTGCCAAGCCTCCTCGGCTCAAGCGCCTGTGGGGTCTTGGCTAGCCAGCTTTTCGGCAGGAGTGTCGCACTTTTCTTCCATCCAATTACGGATTCATAAAACAATAAAAAAACATATAAAGCGAGTGCTTGCAGTTTTTTTATTTTAAAAGTATTTCCAGTCGATTTCAGAAATCCGCTCCCTTTCCGCCGACTGTTTGCCAAGCCTCCTCGACTCAAGCGCCTGTGGGGTCTTGGCTAGCCAGCTTTTCGGCAGGAGTGTCGCACTTTTCTTCCATCCAATTACGGATTCATAAAACAATAAAAAAACATATAAAGCGAGTGCCTGGAGAGGAAATCAACGACCTAGTCTTAATGATCGTCAAATGAGACCATCCGAACTTCCTTCTTTAGACACTAGGGGTTCAACCGAGTTTTTCACGCTTTTCTTCTTCATGTTCCTTCTTCACGAGAGACATGCCGCTCGCTTGGTATTTGAGGATCTTTTGAATGACCGTGCCTAGATGCGCTCCAGCTTCAACAGGGGGGATCCCTCCTTTATGGATGTTGGAAATGACCATCCTCTCCGCTTCAATGGTGCCCAAACGTGGTTTATAGCAAAAGTAAGCGCTCAATGATTCAGCACTGACAAGACCGGGCCGTTCACCGATCAACAGGACAATGACCTCAGGTCCAAGGATTTCACCGATATCATCCATCACGGCAACCCGGCCCTTTTCAATATAAAAAGGAGTACCCGTATCCAGACCTGCTACTGCCAAAGATTGTTTGAAAGATAAATAGACGTCCTCGACATTTTCTTCGATTGCCTTGGCACTTAAGCCATCGGAAATGATGATTTGAACCGTTGGGGCCTTTATGCATTTGGCTTCTATCACCCTCTTTGCTTCATCCGAAAGCTTCCTGCCATAATCCGGACGCCGTAAATAGACTTCCTTATCATCGGCCTTCGTTTTCACCTTGAATAAATCCAAGCGCTTCAAAAGAATATCACTGACTTCACCATATACAGCATCGACGGCCGCTGCATGGTCAAAACGGAATTTCAGCCAAGAATCCGTTTTCGGCCGGGTCCCTGACCTGCCTCCCCCTATCCGCGCAGGGGTTTTCGCTATCATGGCATCCAAATCTTCCTTATTATTCATTCCCATATCATCCACTCCTAATGGTTAAATATAGTTGGATCACCGGCAAGCTTCGTTAATTTTCCGTTCTCCATAATCCCCATCTTCTCCAGCCAAGCTTCATATAATGGGGCAGGCCGCTTATCCATCGTTTGCCTCAAAGTCGCTATATCGTGATAACTCAAAGACTGATAGTTTAACATGCAGTCATCACCCATCGGAGTAGCGATGATGAAATTCACACCAGCCGCCGTTAAAAGTACACCCAAGTCCTCGATATCATTTTGATCCGCCTTCATATGATTCGTATAGCAAATATCCACCCCCATCGGCAGTCCATGCATTTTCCCCATGAAGTGATCTTCTAACCCAGCCCGGATGACCTGCTTGCTGTTATATAGATATTCAGGTCCGATGAAACCGACGACCGTATTGACAATGTACGGGTCAAAATAACGGGCAAATCCATAGTTCCTGGCTTCAAGCGTCACCTGATCGATACCGAAATGCGCTTCGGCCGATAACTCGGAGCCTTGCCCCGTTTCAAAATAAAGATGCTGCGGGCCTGTGCCGGTGCCATAGGCCTTCGCTATCTCATTAGCTTCTTCGAGCAATTGTACGTTAATTCCAAAAGAGCGATTGGCCGTTTCCGTTCCGGCTATGCTTTGAAAGATCATATCAGCAGGCGCCCCCTGCTGAACGGCCTTCATTTGCGTGGTCACATGCGCAAGCACACAATTTTGGGTCGGGATGTTCCATTTCTGGATGACATCCTGTGTCGCATGAAGCAGCCGCTTTACGCTTTCGACCGAATCATCGACAGGGTTGATTCCAATGAGTGCATCCCCGATTCCATAGGAGAGGCCTTCTTTTAAAGAAGCCAGCATGCCATCTACATTGTCTGTCGGGTGGTTAGGCTGAAGGCGCGAAGCAAGCGTTCCTTTGTAACCGATCGTGCCATTATTCTTGGTGAGCACTTCGATTTTATTTGCTGCATGGATAAGGTCGAGGTTCGACATCAACTTGGCTGCCGCTGCAATCATTTCACTATTCAATCCCCTGCTTAATCGCTTTAAGTCCTCGCCTGTCGTTTCGTCACTCAAAATATATTCACGCAGTTCGGCAACGCTCCAATTCTTCACGGATTGATAGATGGTTCCATTGATGAGACCATCTATGATCCGCGACACCTCATCCTCTTCCGGGGAAAGCAGGGGATAGTTCCTGATGTCCGCCAAAGTCAATTCGCTAAGCACCGCTTTCGCCGCAATCCGTTCTTGAACGGAATCTGCTGCAATTCCCGCAAGCCTATCTCCTGATTTCTCTTCATTCGCTTTGGCCAGGACTTCTTTCAACGATTTGAATTGATGGATTTCCCCAAAGTATTGAGTGGATAATTTCATCGTATGATCCTCCTTTTCCTAACTGTGGAAGGTTAGCGTTTTTACTACAACCGGAACGACCCCTGTCCGCAGCAGCCTTCCTATATCTAAATAGTCACCATGTTCCACTTCTGTCTGATCAATGCAGATGACCGGCAGATCCGCTTGGTTCGCTAGAATGGTTTGACCAAGTGCCTTTCCGTAATCACTATCCATGACAATGATCAGAGGCTGCTGCCGATTCGGTTTTTGCTTCAATGCCTCGGTAAAAGCGACTGCAAGCCGGTGAATGTCCCGAAATGATTGATAAGGTAAATTCGTTAAATAAAAGGCAAAATTCAGCCCCTCCTGCAAAGCGTCGTAAATTGTGATCGCATCCTGAACAGCTTGTGTCATTTTCGCGGTTACATCATCAAGCCCGCCATGAAAATCGACCCGATAGACTGGAATATTACGAACTGGCAGATGAGAATCATTCACTTCGATGGTTGCTCCGCTGATTTCAGTTGTATGTGCGCCTGCTCCAAGTACAGTCGCCCGAACCGTTTCAACTGGCTGTTCCCACTCCCATGCGGCCAATTCTTCACTTTCCTTGATGGAGGCGGCAAGCATCATGCCGATATCCCGGAAGCTTTCGTCCTCCCGTTCTTCATGATAGATGCAATCACTGACACCGCCCGAGAACATCAACACGTCTATTCGTTCTGTCCAAGATGGCTCCTTCCCAACTAATAGAAGTTCATCTTCTTTTGTGAAGGAGCCAGCCAAAAACCTCGAAAGCACCTTCGCCATTTCATTTGCGATGATTGCCCCTTCACCATTCAAAGGAGAGCGCCCTATTGATTTCAGCCATTTTCCTATTGAAGGAGAAACCTTCACCTTCGCTCCTTCCCACTCCACCAAACGGCCTCCTATATGCAGTGTGCAGGTTCCGCAAAGCATGCCTGAACGGTATACGGCAATATTCGCTGTCCCCCCGCCAATGTCTATGTTCGCTACAGTCTTTCTTGTCTTGATGGAATGTTGATAGGCGCCGGATCCCTTGGCGGCAATGATCCCTTCCAAATCCGGACCGGCTGCCGCTACAAGGAATTCACCCGCCGCATTAGATAACCGGTACACCATTTCTTCTGCATTTTGTTTGGTTGCCGTTTCCCCAGTGATGATGACCGCCCCTGTTTGTATGTTTTCGATCGTGATTCCTGCTTTTTGGTATTCGATTTCCACCATTCTTTGAACAGCAGGTATGTCAATTACCGTCTCGGATACAAGGGGGGTCCTGAAAATGGGACTTCGATACAGAATTTCCTTATCGGTAATTTCAATTTTTGGCACCTGTCCGCCACCCGCCACATTCCTAAGCGAAAGCTCGCTGATAACAAGTTTCGTCGTACTGGTGCCAATATCAATTCCTGCACTGATGATTCGTTCCACCTGTTCATTCACTAAAATCACACCCCAGTTTTACACCACTTGGATTTCATTGCTGTTTTCTTCCTCGTTTTTCGTTTTATATTCATTTATGCCGATAACTCCTGCTGCTCGATCCTTTTCTTCTAATTCCAAAGCTTTCGGAACGGACAGCCAGTAAGCAAGACCGATTCCAATCGCTCCGGCAGATAGCTTCCCGACAATGATCGGTAATATTAAGGAAGGCTGAAAGTTGGCTGTGAATGATAAATGATCACCCAATAGGAAGGCCGCACACACAGCGAAGGAAATGTTTATGACCTTATCCTTCGGCGGCATTTCTTTAACAAGCTTGAACATTGCCAATATATTGGCTACCGTGGCTAATATCCCTGCACTCCCGGCTTTGCTCAACCCGATTTTCCCGCCCATCGCTTCCAATGGCTTGCCTGCATATTTTTGAATCAGGTAAATCATTGGAAATGCACCTGCCAGCATGATCCCGATATACCCCGCCGTTTCCAGGGCACGGAACTGGTCTGCCTTATCGGCCATGATCGGATGGAAGCCCCAAGCACCAAATACTTTGGAAAACAATCCGGTGAAAATTTCCACGATCGAAAACACGAGCACTAGTTTAATCGCGGCGTCCAATATTTTTCCAAACCACATGAAACCTTTGATCATCAAATCCGGCAGGAAATAAAGACCTAACGCGAGCAAGACCACAAAAATAAGAAGCGGTGAAAGATTCAGGGCAATTTTCAAATAGCTCAACGCGAATTCGTAGGTAGAATCCGCATTCGTGGAAATCACTTCGCGGATTTTTGAATTCGTCGCCACCACCAGCACGCTTGAGATAAAAGCGCCAATCGGAATCGTCAGGATTCCTGACATGACACCAAGTGCCATGTATTTATGATCACGCTTTTCCAGCATCGCAAGCCCCATTGGAATCGAGAATACAATCGTTGCCCCGGACATAAAGCCGACAATCATCGCCATGATCCAGCCTTCATAGGATTCCTTCAGCTCGGCCGCTAATTGGTAACCCCCCATATCCGTCGCCAAAATCGTTGTTGCGGCGAGGGCGGGATCTGCACCGATCGCAGCGAAAACCGGGCCGCATACTGTATTGATGAACCAAGATAAATAAGGGATCGAGGCCATGATTCCAGCTGCCGGGATAAATATATGGCCAACGGTATGCAAACCTTCCATGAACTGTTTCCCCAAGCCCTGCTCACTGTCTTTAATCGATGCAATAGCACCGACAACGGCACACACCATAATGATATAAATAACGAATTTACCTACCATCTCCATACATATTCCCCCTGAATTCCGATTTAATTTGGCCTATCGACTTAAAAAAAGGGTATAAAAAAGACGCCTCTTATAGCCCAAACTTAGGTTTTTCGGCAGAAATGCCGGCCTACAACCAATTTGGTCCATCAAAGCGCCATTGCTTCATCTATTTACTTGTTTTTGATCATTTGCAATGATTCGACGTGCTACCGTCTCCATGGAAAGCTGCTTATCCATACTAAGCCTTCTCAGTTTATTGTAAGCGATTTCTTCGGTGACATTCTTCCTTTTCATGATGATTCCTTTTGCCTTTTCAATGACTTTGCGATTTGTGAGCGTTTCATCCAATTGAGCATTTCGTTCCTGATACTTCTTTGTATTGGCTGCTTGCAGCAAAGCTATCTCCACTGCCGGAATCAGATTCGCCTCCGTAATTGGCTTTACAAGATATCCGACGATGTTCGCTCGCTTCGCCTCGTCGATATATTCACGCTGGCTGAATGCAGTTAAAAGCAGGACCGGAATCTGAAAGGTATTGGATATCACATCGCTAGCCTTAAGCCCATTCATTTTCGGCATTTTGATATCCATCAATACGAGATCCGGCTGCAGTGCATGTGCCAATTCAATCGCCTTCTCGCCATTACGGGCATGTCCAACCACATCGAAGCCTGCATCCTTGAGCATGATCGTTATATCAAGGAGAACAATCGATTCATCCTCCACGACCAAAATCCTCTTGTCCACTTCTCCCACCTACCTCTTGTATGGAAATCTTACAGAAGCCAGGGTACCTTCTTTAATCCGCTGAATCGAAAACTCCCCATCTAAATCATTTTCCACCGTCATGCGGATGATATCCAGCCCCAAAGAAGGTTTCACTGCAGGTGAATATCCAATCCCATCATCTCTTACTTGAAGTTCCAATTCAGGACCATCCTTTTGCAAGGATACGGTAATGTTCCCTTCCGTCCCTTCCTTGAAAGCATGTTTCACACAATTATGAATGAGCTCATTCACCACCAGCGCGACCGAAATGCCAATGTCGGAATCAATCGAATGAAGCTCACCCCTATATTCAATGCTTACGCATTGGCGAGCTTGACCCTCCGTATGAACGATCATATCGCCTATTTTTCTAATAAGCTCCAGCAGATCCACATGATCGACCTGACTGCTTGACAAAATGATTTCATAAACCGACGATATGCTTAACACCCGGTTCAAACTGACCAATAAATGGGGCTTGCTTTCTTCAGGGGCTCCTAACCTCATTTGCAGCCGAAGTAAACTGGCCACTGTCTGCAAATTATTCTTCACCCGATGATGAATTTCACGAATCGCTACTGACTTGCTGATCAGCTCCCTTTCTTTATCCCGCAGTTCAGTCAGGTCCCGGATGATGATGAACGTTTCATTGGAATTCTTGTTGCCCAAATGGAACTTCTTTAGTTGGATAATCTTTTTACCAATGTTCATTTCCTTCATCAAAATGTCCTCTTTTGAAGCAAGAACATCGGCAAAGCCAGGAAAATAATCGAAAATCGATTCACCTAAAACACAGTCCGTCAAACATATTTCCGATACTAAATTAATGGCAGCAGGATTCGTATAAACAAGTCGGTTTTGGTTATTAATCAGGAAAATGGACTCCTCGATAAATTCAGGAACTAAGGAATTTTGTTGATCTTGCCTATCAAACTGATTGAAAGATTCAGGTTCTTCATGAATCACCTTTTCCATGATCAAAACGGCGATGACCCGATTGCATTCCCCTTTGATTGGAACGACACTTTGCTGGACCATCGCTCCCTCTTGAGTCAATGCCCGATTCACGAACATGTCCTTTCCGGTGCGCAATACATAAAATACGGCCGGTTCGAATGCCTCGTAAGCAAATTTACCGACAACCGGATGATCGTAAACCGATTTCACGGAGTGTCCGCACGCCTCTGCAACGACAATGGCATGCTTCCCTTCACGCACCGGACAATCAATAAACACATTCGCTTTATTCAAATCGGCTATCAACGGTAAATTCGTTGATAGGTTTTCAAGAATTTGAATATCATTGTTCAATAAATGAGTATGCAACGCACATAAATCCCGGACGGTCATTGTCCGTTCCATAGGCAAAACCCCAATAATCGTTTATTCATGGATATTATTATTGATTATTATAGATACCGACCCTATTTTTGTCAATATTCAAAATATTCTAATGTGATGTATTCTAACATTAGATAGCGATATTTAAAACGATTGACCCATATTCTTTTCGACTCACTTGTGGAACAAAATTACCACTTTACGTCCATATATGACCACCGTTCCTTTTTGCATACTCATGAATTCCACCTCTTCTGGTTATAGTAAAAAAGAAAATAACGGAGGAGGTACATTCCATGAAAAGTTCAAAGGAGTTTGTTGAAAGCATTCAAGAGCAGCAAAAAAAGGAAGAAGGCAATTTCCGCCGTCAAGGCAATGGGAATCCCGCTCAGAAATTACCGAATAAAAAACACTAATGAAGCAAAAGATCCCAGCTTTAATATAGGCTGGGATCTTTTCAGTCTGATGCACTTTTCTTCTTCATCTCTTCGATTTCATTTGAGAATGTTTCTTCTATCTCTTTTTTATTTCCATATAAAAAGAGATTATCCCCTAATTTGATTTTATACTCATATAGCTCTTTTCTGATTTTCACTTCTCCGCTTTCAATAAATAAAATGTTGATGTCGGCTCCATCTGAAATGACATCAAAGGCTTTGACATCGATGAACTCCGAGTCCTCATAAATATCGATTTCCATGACCACGTCTTCATCTTCTAAAAATAGGACTTCTTCTATCGGGTGTTCCCATAATTCATAATGATTGTACATTTCACTTTTCATCTTATTCGATAATCTATTATTCAGGAATGGAACCTTCACTAAAACGGTTAAAACCAGCAGGATTCCAATAATGATGCTTAACTCCATCAAACGGAGATCATCTGTAAGCAATGTACTGATCGATGAAATGATGACAGCAAGCGAGAATGCACCAAATAAAATTAAGAACATGCTTATTTTCCGTCGAATGGGGTGATCGATAATGGATTTTGACTCGTCAGT
Organism: Peribacillus sp. AS_2; assembly: GCF_026891895.1. NCBI lineage: Bacteria > Bacillati > Bacillota > Bacilli > Caryophanales > Bacillaceae > Peribacillus > Peribacillus sp. AS_2. The sequence continues at coordinate 73,586 of NZ_JAPTGA010000011.1, read as the reverse complement.
TGTAAAACCAGTGCCCGTCAGCATGGAAATTACCTGAAATCTTGCCACTGTGCCTTTTAATCCAGTCAATTTCATCAAGGTTACCGATATTTCAATAACAAGAACAATGATTATAAAATAAAGCAGCATAAAAAGTACATTCATCAAAATGATCACTTCCTCATCTATGGTTTACCCCAATCACGACAAAAGAAATCGCATTCGACGTTCATTTTAAGTTTCCACCAATAGTTGACAAAGCAAAAAAAAACAGTAAGATCCAAAACTTGAATCCTACTGCGTTTTTATCTATATATTTTTTAAATGGTCTTCAGCAGCAATTTTTTTAACAGCGGTGTAAATTGCTCTGGCAATTCAGCTACACTCGGAATCATCAGGCGTTCTTTGCCATAGATGTTTTTCATCGTTATCTCTTCACTTTCATCGATGCCTCCATCCGCTAAAAACAAGCCGATGACTTCGATGCCTTTTTTTCTGGCTTCCGAAACAGCAAGGTGTGTATCGACAATGCCATTTTGATCATAATCGCTTGCTGCCGGCTCACCATCGGAAAATACGAGCAAGAAACGGTTTTTTTCGCGCCTTTTTTCCAATTCCATTGTGGCAACCCTGATACTGTATCCGTCGCGGTTGTCTTCCTCTGGCTCAAGCTGCATGATTTTAGCTCCTGAGTTTAGATAAAGAGAATCGGAATGGGACTGGATCACATGGAAGTAGTTTGGCTGATATCCTTCCCTCACTTCATTGGCATCTTCCCAGAAACCCACGATCGAGTGGGGGATCCTTAATTTCTTCAGCACTTCATGAAACAGGACGACCCCTCGTTTCGTTTCATCCATTTTGTTGTGCATGGAAGCCGAGCAATCGATAAGCAATGTGAATACCGCATCCATTTCATTGGAATCCTGGTTCTTTTTATAAAAGACCCTTGGATTTTCTTCAAATACAAGCGGCAGTAATTTCTTTGATAAACGGCCAAAAACCAAATCTTTTCTTGGTGCGTTCTTTTTATTTTCCAGCGTCTTTTCAATGGTACTGGAGAGTTTCCTCTTGAACGGTTCGATATCCGCAACAAACTCTCGGTAGCGTTTCTCTTCCATAAGTGTTGGTACTTTGGCTTCTTTGATTACCTGAACGACGTCTTTATTTTCTTCACCAAATGGATGTTCACCGCTTTTGCCCATATTGGTTTGTTTCTTCTCCAGCGTTTCTTGCTGATTGTATTCCTTTTGTTGACTTTCCCCTGATGAACCCTGGATCGAAGCCAGTGCTTGGTCGGCATCTTCCGCTTCCCGGGCACCTCCGCCCATCAGGCTTGTTTTCGTTCCCTGCTCCAATTCAAATTGGAGAAACGTCGAATTACTTTCGCCGTTCTTGTTCTCTCGATGCCAAGTCGAGAACTTTTCATCAATGAACTCACTTTTTTCTTCGTCTGCATCATCTGTATCATCGTTTAAAAGTTCATCATTTCTAGTCAGTTCATCAAATAAGGTATTTGCTTTATACTTTTCCACACTTGCAATGGGGAAAATGAAATATTCATTCATCGTATCTTCGTACCCATCGTTCACACGGAAAACGATTTGCTCGCAAATTCTCGTGATATCACTGGTTTTAGTGGCATCAAAGACCGAATGGATGAACGGTTTGAGTTTCTCCAGTTCTTCCAGCTGCCTTTCGTTGGCTCTCGGAAAAATCGGATCCGGCCTGTCGGATTGAAGCAGTAAATATATGAGGCAATATAATTCATCCAGTGCAAAACTTCTTGTGACATTCGTCGCCAATTGGCTTTCGAAATATTGTTTAAGGTAAGCCCCCCTTACCGAAAACCATTTTTTCGTGCCTGGTCTTTCTTTCTTCACCAATTCTTCCAATCGCAAATCTTCCAGCAAAGCGAATAATTGGGCTGCAAACTTCGGAAGTGAACTTTCCCCGATGCTGTCCTGGTACTCCTTCATGCTCCGGATTGTTGTATGATGCAGCGTGCCTATCGTTCTAAGAAGCACGTCCGTTTTCAGCCCTGCTTCCTTCACTTCCTTATTGCCATTTTCCCAAAAGTGGCTGGCAGTGACCTTATTCTCGATCAGATCAATGAAGGAGCCATAATTGTATTCGAATTCCAGCTCAGGAATGCCGGATAAAACGGTCGAGAGATCCTGAAGCTGTAAAAAAAGTGCCGTATCTATTATTGAATCATTGAACCGGATATACTTCATGAGGCATTCTCCTAGTTAGAATAATGTGTCAGCCAAGTTCTTCACGAACTCACGCTCCCGTTCCTCGTCCAACTTATCCACAATGGAACGAAGGATCGCCCGTTTCGGCGGGATCAACACACTCAGATCGCAAGCGTCAAGCAAAGCCCTGATCGACGCCGCATCTTCAGCCACCTTCCCTTGATTCACGGCATTTATCAAATCACTCGACAGTTTAACGAACAAATCAATACTTCTTGGGTCCTTCAGCTTTGTATTGGTTTCTATCAATTGCTTTAACTGCTCCCCTTCGATATAAGGAACTTCAATGATGACAAACCTATTTTTTAGCGCTTCGTTCAGCGGCACTGTCCCGACATACCCTTCGTTGATTGCAGCAATCACATTAAAGCCCTCTTTTGCCGTTATCACTTCATTCGTGAACGGATTCGTTATCGTCCTTCTGTAATCAAGCACACCATTGATAAGCGGCAGAGTCTCCGGTTTTGCCATGTTGATTTCATCTATATATAAGAAATGACCGTGATTCATCGAATTGGTCACTGGTCCAGGTACGAATTCTATCACTTGTTTTTCCTCTTTGTAAGCCAGCGTCTTGAAGCCCAATAAGCTTTCTGCATCCAAGTCGACTGAGCAGTTGACACTGAACATCGGCTGATTGAATAAGTTCGATAAAGTCTCGGCAAACTTTGTCTTTCCAGCCCCTGTCGGACCCTTCAAAAGGATATTCTTCCCCATGCTCAAGGCCGTGATGGCATCCACCATCAACTCCATCTCGGGAGGGAGATATCCGCCACTCCTGATCAATTCCTCAAATTGAGCAGGATTCTTTTTGCTTGCTTGTAATATATTTGCTATTTCTGTTGGTAATCGATTGATCATTATGTTCCTACACCCCTTTCTGAACATTTTAAGGCTCTTTCCCATTAAAAACAAACACTAAGAAAAGGAGCTGTCATCAAGACAGCTCCCCAACTGCAGATAAACCCGGAGTAAAGTGAGTTTTTCATTTCAGAAGTCCGTTCCTTACTCTAACCAAAACTCATCAAAACAAACTGAGTGTCGCAGCTTTCTTCCATACAATAAGAGTTTCATAAAACAATAAAAAACCATATTGAACTAGTTCGCTGCAGCTTTTTTATCTAAAAGACGTTCCAGCAGATTTCTGAAATCCGCTCCCTTTCCGCCGACTGTCTGCCAAGCCTCCTCACCGCAAGCGGCTGTGGGGTCTTGGCTAGCCAGATATTCGGCAGGAGTGTCGCAAATTTCTTCAATCCAATAAGGGTTCATAAAACAATAAAAAAACATATAGAACTAAATCGCGTCAGCTTTTTATGAAAAAGACGTTCCAGCTTGATTTCTGAAATCCGCTCCCTTTCCGCCGACTGTCTGCCAAGCCTCCTCACCGCAAGCGGCTGTGGGGTCTTGGCTAGCCAGATATTCGGCAGGAGTGTCGCAAATTTCTTCAATCCAACAAGGGTTCATAAAACAATAAAAACCCATATAGAACTAGTTTACCTGCAGTTTTTTTAAAAAGACGTTCCAGCAGATTTCTGAAATCCGCTCCCTTTCCGCCGACTGTCTGCCCCTCCTCACCACAAGCGGCTGTGGGGTCTTGGCTAGCCAGATATTCGGCAGGAGTGTCGCAAATTTCTTCAATCCAATAAGGGTTCATAAAACAATAAAAAACGAAAGTGTAACCCTGTCTTAATCAAGCTTAAAGATGAAACCAACTACAGTTTTTTCTTTAAAGACAATCCAGTTGATTGGAACGGAAGGTACGAGACTCCTGCGGAAAAGCGCGGCCAAGGGAGACCCCACAGGCGCAAAGAGCGCCGAGGAGGCTCCCGGACCGCCCGCGGAAAGCGAGTGCCTGGAGTGGAAATCAACGTTATTCGAGGTTCATTCTGATATCCCTTAATAGGCTTCCTTAGGGTCACCTTTCAATAGGTATACCATGTAGCCCAATACACCGCCGATGATGGCAGGAATCACCCAGCCCACCCCTACACTATATAGTGGAAGGTATTGAGTGAAAAGGTCCGAAACGGCATCCAGTTTAATGCCTGATGCCACTATTCCATCCATTATGCTGATGATGGCCGTTAATAATAGACTTCCTAAATATACCTCCGATTTCCCTTTGAATAAGGAATGGAAGAACGTAAGAACAATCAAAACGATCGCCACGGGATAAAGCGCCGTTAACACAGGCACTGTAATGGAAATCAGCTTGGTCAAACCTACATTGGCAACGGCCGCACTGAAAACGGAGAAGATGACGACATATGATTTATATGATACGGCAGGCAGTATTTTATTGAAATACGTAGCACAAGCCGTTATCAAACCGATGCTTGTCGTCAGGCAAGCCGCGATTACAATCAATCCTAACAACACGGCACCAGCCGGTCCGAAGAAATGGTTCGAGGCTTGAGCCAAAACGTCTCCGCCATTACCCAGTTGACCGAGCTTTTCCACACTTGTTGCCCCTACATATACTAAGGACGTATAAACGATCACCAACAAGGTGGCAGCGATTAAGCCGGCTTTCAGACAGAAGCCCAACACTTCTTTTCTTGATGTTATCCCTCTATCTTTGATCGCATTGATGACGATGATCCCAAATGCAAATGCGGCCAACGTATCCATGGTCAAATATCCTTCTTTAAACCCCTTAAAGAAAGAATTATCTGAATAATCTGCCACTGGTGACTGGATTTCACCCATTGGGTTAATAATTGCGACCACAATGAGAATCCCGATGAAAATCAATAATAAAGGTGTTAATATTTTTCCGACGATATCGAACATTTTTGATGGATTGATGGATAATAAACAGGCAATTCCAAAGTATATGATCGTGAATATCAGCAATGGTAAAAAACCGACATCATTAGATAGGAAAGGCTTAATCCCTATTTCGTAGGATACACTCCCCGTTCTAGGAAGCGCGAAAAGCGGTCCCAAAGATAAATAAAGAACGACGGTGAAAATGATGCCGAATAACGGGTGTGCCCTGCTTGCAAGCGATTGAACATCATTTTTTCCTGAAAAACCAAAGGCCAATATTGTAATGAATGGCAGTCCAACACCAGTAATGATGAATCCTAAACTGGCCGACCATAAATTGGTCCCCGCGGATTGACCGAGCATCGCAGGGAAAATTAAGTTTCCTGCACCAAAAAATAAAGCAAAAAGCATTAATCCTGTTACAATGACGAAAGACAGCGGTGCTTTCTGTGACATATAGAACCCTCCATTGTTATGTGATTATCTTAACCAAGAAAAGAGTTGTCCACAATTTCCGAAAAAAAATGACATGAACTTCGTACCATTCTACTGATCTGTTAAAATGGACCTTCATGAAACTATGAATCATCCATAACTCTTCTTACTATAAAATCCGGCGGAACGTTTGTCAAAGCTATTTCATTCATTATTCGGAAAAATCTTTCTTTTCTAACTTCTTTTTAAAAAAACGAGCGAGGCATTTAGATTTAACAGAAAAGTTGAGTAAAAAGTACTGCAATTTATTTTGCAGGAAAAATGTTTTAATATTGAGATATTTCTTCAAACTATATAAAAAAAGAAACAGGAGGCGCATACATGAATACTGAAAAAGAAAAGATGGTGAGCGGGAAACCTTACATCGCCGCTGATCCGGAATTAATCAGAGATAGGGAAAATGCCAGAAAGTTGACCAGGTTATACAATCAGACAACGGAAAGCGAAGGGGCTGAACGGACTGCACTGCTGAAACGGCTTTTAGGTTCCACTGGGCTAAATGTATATATTGAACCCACTTTCCGTTGTGACTATGGATACAATATTTCTGTCGGGGAAAACTTTTATGCTAATTTTGATTGTGTCATTTTGGATGTTTGCGAAGTGAAAATTGGCAGGGACTGCATGTTGGCTCCCGGAGTGCATATCTATACAGCTACACATCCGCTGGATCCCTTTGAACGCAGTTCTGGAGTGGAATACGGAAAACCGGTTACGATAGGGGATCATGTATGGATTGGAGGAAGGGCCATCATCAATCCTGGCGTTACAATAGGGAGTCATTCTGTTGTCGCCTCAGGGGCCGTCGTAACAAAGGATGTTCCTGAAGGCGTTGTTGTCGGTGGAAATCCAGCGAAGGTCATCAAGAATATCGAAGGAATTAAATAAGCAGAGTCCACTGAGTGGCTCTGCCCCCTGTTTTACGTTAAATTTTCCTCAAGGCTTCCGCGATTGCAGTATCGCCAGAGATTAAATCAAATGAACGCTTATAGGTATTTTCATCGGTCAATGAAGCAAGGATCGTTCGAGCCACATCTTCACGGGCAATCGAGCCTCTTTCCAATTCCTCGGCGGCGGTCACTTTGCCCGTTCCCGGTTCATTAACCAGACCGCCGGGCCGAATGATCGTATAATTTAAATCGCTTTGTAACAATGCCCTATCCGCATAGTGCTTGGCCACATAATACGGTTTGATGGCTTCATTCCAGTTTTCGCGATTATTGGCCTGAAAAGCACTCACCATGATGAATCGGGCGATTCCCAGGTTTTCTGCCGCTTCAATCGTTTTAACTGCACCATCCAGATCAATCAACAGCGTTTGATCAGCACCGGTGCTACCTCCGGACCCTGCTGTGAACACGATGGCATCGCAGCCTTTCGCCGCATTCGCAATCTCATCCACTGATCCAGTTAAACTGACGACTGCAGATTCAATTCCATTTTTCTTTAAATGCTCACTTTGTTCTTCTTTGCGAACCATTGCCCGTACACTATGATTCGGGCTGTCGTTTAATAAATCTACAAGATGTTTACCGATCTGCCCATTTGCCCCAACTACGAATACTTTCATAAAGTCAGCTCCCATAATGTTTAGTTTGGTTTCCCTCCAAATTATTTCATGGACTCAGAACATTATCAAACAATCAGCCCGCCGATTCAGCTTTAACATTGGAAAAAGTTTGGCAACTCACCCTATTCTATTTTATAATAAGAACAACACGTGTTCTTCAGAAACACAAAGGGGAGGTGTAAAGATGGCAATACGAATGTTAATGCCACCTTCTGCAGCGTCTCATGCAAAGCCTAGTATTGGAGGCGATACTTTGCATGGGGTTGAATTAAGCTAAATTTAATCGCCCGCCTTATCATTTCTAATATTCGGCTTTGCACCTTATTTCATTCTTAATAAAGAATAAGGGGCTGGCAGAAATGAAGTATGTAAAAGCGACGGCCGTTTTACCTGAAAAGCTGATCGTTGAAATTCAAAAGTATGTGCAAGGTGAAACCATATATATCCCTAAACCCGAAAAAGCCCATCACAAATGGGGAACCCGTTCGGGATCAAGGGAATTGATCGATGACCGAAATGCCTCTATAAAATATGCTTTCAAAGACGGGCATTCCATCCATCAATTAGCCGAGGAACATTTTCTCTCCGCGGAAACCATCAAGAAAATCGTATATTCTAAATAAAGATAAAACGGGTAGCACTGATAATGATATCAGTGCTATTTGTATGCCGAGTATGTTTCTTAGTCGTTTCCCCCCTTTTAAAGCAGATGCAATTTATGTAAAGTAAAGAGAAACGGTAACACTTGAAGAAACAGGAGTGAAGAAAATGGAACCTTTTATCAGGAGCGAGCAGTATAACTTCATAAAATCCCAAACACAAATTCTCATAAATGGACACGCGACTGCCAACGATAAGGATGTGATCAACACCCTGAAAACAGTCGCCAAAGAAAGGGTACTAAGCTTATTCAGTGACTTGAGCGAAGAGCAAAAACAACTGCTGGATCCAGTGGATACCATCAAAGATCCCGCACAAGCCGAAGCCTTTCTACTACAGGTAAAGCCATTTGTGATCCCATTTAAAGAAGTAACCGAAAAAACGATAAAAAAACTATTTCCTAAAGCAAAGAAATTAAAAAGCCCTTTGTTGGAAAACATCGATTTGAGAGAGATTTCATACCTGGGATGGGATGATGTCGGATCCGGAAAGAAATTCATCATTGCCCCCCATCATCATAAACTCACCGGATTGCATGGAACCATTAAACCTGCCAACAAAAAAGGGATTTGTGCCATATGCAGCCGCTTTGAAGAAGTAGGGATGTTCATGTCTGAAACAAAAGGAACCGTCCAAGGGACATTCATTAAAAAAGGGAATTATATTTGTCTGGACAGCATGAAATGCAACCAGAACATAACCACTTTGGATAAAATGACCGACCTGATCGAACGGCTGAAATAAAACGGAAAAGCAATCCTTCAATGAAGAAGGATTGCTTTTTGCCCTTGTTAAAAACTCTCATTTTGTCCTGCTATGGAATTCTAGTATAATGGAAGCGATACATGAAAGAAGGATTGATATATTGAAAAGCAAAATGAATCAGTTGTTCGAAGACCAAAAAAATGTTCATGTGCTATATTCCTATAATGAAATGGAAAATTACATTAAACAAGTTTTAAGTTATATCCAAGATGGCATCATGGCGGGGGATTACGTCATTCTTGTTGAAAATGACCGTATTTACCCCATTATCCATAAAGAACTAAGCACTCGGTTAACAAAAGATCAAATGAAGCTCCTTCACTTTGTGAACAACTTCGATTTCTATTGCTCAAGCGGCAGTTATCATCCTCCTGCAATCGAAGAATACTTTAATAAAACGGTTCAGCCCTATGTCGAAAATAAAATCTCTTTCCGATCATGGGCACATGTGGAATGGGCAACCTTGGAAGAGCCTCTGCATATCATAGAGGAATTTGAGAGAACAGTAGACAAAGCTGTAAATCTGCTGTCATTTCCATTAATTTGTGCGTACAAAGGTGATAGGATGCCAGAATACCTGAAAACCATTTTGCTGGAAACACATCCTTATGTTCTAGAAGACGATGATATCACCATCTGTGAACAATACTTGTCATCTAGCTTGAAATAATACACTTACACGCTTAGGACTCCCCGAAGCGTGTTTTTTCCATTGCATTTATCATGATTCCCTCGTGTATTTATACGGCATTAATTCACCGACCTTCGTCTTTACCGTTCATTAATATTCAGGATGACAAAGCACTCTTTTGCATAATCCGAGATTAATTCCCGACACATCCAACACGGGCTAATCACTTTAAAAGCTCTTTCTTCATAATCGGAATAGGGATGCTTAACAGCCACGATGGTATCGAATCCCTTTTCCCCGTCCGATATCGCCTTGCCGATCGCAATGGCTTCTGAACATACAGTAACCCGGCCAATATATGCTTCAATATGTACCGCAGCAACTTTTTTCCTGAACTCGTTTTTAATGCAGCGCCAACATGATGCCTATTTTCCTCGTAAAGATCTCTAATTTTTGCCCTTGCAGCTTCTATTAAATCACGATCCGACTCATTCAATGGATAAGTTTTGAGACTGGACCTCCGTCTCTTCTAATATTTCATTCAGGAATTTTTTTTAACGCTTCTAAAGCCAATAAGCGGAAATAAGAAGCAGCTGGAAAAAGTGCTTTTTCATCTACTATAAACTTAGGATGATGCAGGTCATAAGGACCGCCCGACCCTATCATGACAAAAGCACCTGGAATTTTTTCTTGGTAAAAAGCGAAGTCTTCCCCTATTGAACTAGCTTCCAAGGTTTTTGTCGTGTAACCTGCTGTGTCTCCAACCTGAAGCGCCAAATCTGCCCATTCAGGCGTATTATCAACTGATGGCGGGCCAGGATGCCATGATAATTCAACATTTGCATTGAATGTTTCACTAATACCGTGCAGGACCTGTTTCATACGTTTCTGAATGAACTCTCGTTGAGTTTTACTGAAGGTGCGGACGGTTCCTTCCATATATGCACTATCCGGGATAACGTTCCACGTTGAGCCGCTATGAATTTGGGTGATGCTCAAAACCGCGGACTCTTTTGGCGCCACATTGCGGCTGATGATGGTTTGCAACGTTGAGATAATATGTCCTGTTATGATAATCGGATCATTACCCTCTTCCGGTTTGGCCGCATGAGAACCAGGTGCTTTAACATGCACTTCAAAGCGATCGACTCCCGCTGTCAGAGCTCCATGTTTTGTCCCTAACTCCCCAACTTGCAATGTCGGATCATTATGAAGGCCAAAAATCACATCCACATCATCCAGCACACCGGTTTCCATTAAAGCACTTGCACCATGCCCCGTTTCCTCCGCAGGCTGAAAAATCAAGCGAATCGTTCCGGATAGATCTCTTTCTTCTTTTTTTAATAAAAAAGCAGTCCCCAAAATGACGGAAGTGTGAAAATCATGACCACATGCATGCATCACGCCGCTGTGCCTTGAAGGAAAATCCACCTCAGATTGCTCTAAAATTGGTAAAGCATCAATATCGGAGCGAAGAGCTATCGTAGGTCCCGGCTTACTCCCTTTTATCTCAGCTACGACACCAGTTTTCAATGGGAAATCAAGTATCTTGATATCTTGAGTTTGAAGCGCTTCTTTAATTTTTTTTGTCGTTTCAAATTCTTGGTTTGATAATTCAGGTGTCATATGAAGATCGCGTCTGAATTCCAATAAATAATTTTCCAATTCTACATTGCTCATGGTCAACGGTTGTCCATCTCCTTAAAAATCCGAATAGTAAAGAACGAAAGCTAATAGCCAAGGAATATCAATTGAAACAGCTTTCAAATAAGCTATTTGATTAACGTATAAAGACTAAGCTCTAATTTAGGTCGAGTCATAAGCACCATAACAATGTTTTCCGGAGATGATAAGTGTGTATATTCCGAATATTTAACATTGACAATTTATTATATAAGATGCTACCATTTGATTTAATTTCTATATTATATTAACGTATCAATCCGAAAAAGGATTCAATTTAGTAGAAAACAAGTAAGGAAATACATAGTCGGAAGAAACCCTCTTCTAAACTGAAGCGGGTTTTATTTCAGCAGTAATTCATAGTAAACCAGTAAGGATATACCCATTATAAATCCCCTGCGTTTAAAAGTGAAGACATAAAGGAGCAATTGACACATGAAAAAGAAAACAGTAAAGCTTGGTGTATTTTTGGCCGGAACAGGACATCACGTTGCTTCCTGGAGACATCCTAACGCCAATCCGAAAGGTAATATGAGCATCGATTATTTTAAAGGGTTGGCCCAGACTGCCGAAAAAGGTTTATTTGACTTATTATTTTTGGCAGATAGTTTGTCAGTTGCAAAGGACTCGCATCCTAATATTCTGACTCGATTCGAGCCATTGACCTTGTTATCTTATCTAGCCTCGGCGACTTCCAATATTGGTTTGGTTTCAACGGCCTCCACCACTTACGAAGAACCCTTTAATGTTGCTAGGAAATTTGCTTCTTTAGACCATATTACCTCCGGCCGCGCTGGCTGGAACGTAGTCACGACGTCCCTTGCCTCCACTGCAGTAAACTTCAATAAGTCAGAACATTTAGAACATGGTCTCCGTTATAAAAGGGCGACTGAATTTGTTGAAGTTACCAAGAAATTGTGGGACTCATGGGAAGACGATACATTGGTCATCGATAAAGAAACAGGCCAATTCATTGATGAAAGCAAGTTTCATGAAATCAATCATCAAGGTGAGTTTTTCAATGTAAAAGGACCATTAAATATTTCCCGCTCCCCCCAGGGGCATCCGGTCATTGTACAAGCAGGCTCTTCTGGCCCTGGGCAATTGCTTGCAGCAAAGCACGCAGAGATCGTCTTTACTGCCCAGGAGAACAAGGAGGACGCGGTTTCATTTTACCATGAATTAAAAGGTCAATTGGCCGCTTTCAATCGGGCGAAAAACAGCTTGAGCATCATGCCAGGTTTGTTCCCGATTGTAGGACAGACCGAGAAGGAAGCCAAAGAAAAGTACGAGGCATTGCAGGAGCTGATCATTCCCGAAATAGGATTGGCTGTTATGGGAAGATATTTTGGAAATGTGGATTTTTCGAACATCCCTTTGGATACACCGTTTGCTGATATTACGCTACCAGAACATGTAGACGGCATCCAAAGTAAATATGATTTGATCGTTAAACGGGCAATCAATGAAAATCTGACGTTACGTCAGACATATCAGTGGGTTGCAGGATCACGTGGACATCATATCGCAATTGGAACACCAACGCAGATTGCGGATAAGATTGAAGATTGGGTGAATGGAAATGCGGCTGATGGCTTTAATATTATGCCAGCCCTCTTGCCTGATTCTTTAACGGATTTTGTAGAACTTGTTGTCCCTGAACTGCAATCGAAAGGAATTTTCCGTACTGAATATGAAAGCACCACATTACGAGGGAATCTTGGCCTGGATAAACCGGCCAACCAATATTCCCAGCTTTAAACACTTACACCTGGCGGATAGTTCTCAAGGACGGAAGCACCCACCCGAAGAGGAATTAACTAGATAGAGTATAGGAGGCGCAAGATGAGTCAAACATTTCGTGAAGTACGTGTAGAAGATGTGGATAAATTCCTCCAATTAACATTGGATGCTTATGCGAGTATAAGAGAGTTGGATATTCACTTCTCTGCAGCAACGGCCACGAGGGAGGAAGCAATAAAACATATATCCGAAAATAAGGTATATGTCCTGGAGGAAAACGGGATATTTATTTCGACCGTATCGATTCGGTTGCCTTGGGGCCCTAATCCTGGCCCGCTCGTATTGCCACACATAGGCTGGTTCGCTACAAACCCTGCGTATAAGCGTCAAGGAATAGGGAAAAAAGTGCTGTCATGGCTCGAAGAAGAAATTTTGAAGAAGCAACTCCGAGCCCCCGCGGTTACGCTCGGAACCGCGGATAATCATCCATGGCTAAAGGAAATGTACGAAAAAAGTGGATTTGAAGAGATCGGGCAAAAAGATTTAGGCAAAGGCCATCTCACAATTTATTTGAGGAAAATCTTGCAGCCTGGACAATATCAAGCTTGGACTGAAAAACATAATCAAACCATTTAATAACAGGAGGTAAATAACGATGAAAAAAATTCTTTCCCTTGGACTCGCATTACTTTTCATATTAGTACTTGCAGCATGTGGCAATTCAAAACAAGAGAATGCGGCCAATGATTCCGAACAAAAAACAATTAAAGTGGGGTCCACTGGCCAAAGCTATCCAAATGGTTATCAAGAGGATGGTAAATTAATAGGTTTTGACGTAGAACTTACAGAACTCATCGCCAAGAATTTAGGATACAAGGTAGAGTGGGTCACTTCTGATTTCAGTGGGATAATGGGGCAATTGGGATCAGGTAAACTGGACACCGTTGCGAATGCCGTTGCTATAACACCGGAACGCGAAGAGCAATTTAATTTTACAGAGCCGTATAGTTATTATGGTGCACAAATTGTATCAAGCACAAAAAACGATGATATTAAAGGTTTGGCTGATCTTAAAGGCAAAACCGTTTCCGGTGTGCTGGGGTCTAATAACGTCACAAACCTAGAAAAATATGATAAAAATGGCGAAATCAAAATACGAACCTATGAAACCCGGGATGGTGCGATGCAAGATGCCATTAACAACCGTGTAGATGGCTATATCAATTCCCGCCCAATCCTGGTTGCCGAGATAAAGAAAAATGATCTTCCGCTAAAACTGGTTGGCGATCCAGTGGCCTATGAAAATGTAGGCTATCCATTTACCAAAACAGAAAAAGGCAAAAAACTAAATGATGAATTCACGGCAGAAATCAAAAAACTTAAAGAAGATGGTACATTAGCGAAGCTGTCCAATAAATATTTTGGTGAAGACATCACCACGAATTCCGGCGAATAAGCATAGCGGAGGTTTTAAAGCATTATGAATTTTGATTTACAATATATGTTGGAAATTTCCCTGCAAATCGCAAAATTTATTCCAATCACTCTAGTTTTAGCCATCATTTCGATGGCTTTAGCCATTATTATCGGACTTGTAGTAGCCTTAATAAGAAATAGCAATATTTTTGGAATCACCCAGTTGGCAGGCTTATATATCTCTTTATTCCGTGGAATGCCAACATTGGTACAATTATTCATCATTTATTACGGTTTACCACAGTTATTCCCGTCGTTGTCAACGATGGAAGCAATGACGGCGGCAATCATTGGATTCAGTTTGAAGGAATCCTCTTATTTAGCAGAAATTTTCCGAGCTGGTTTGAACTCCGTGGACAAAGGGCAGATGGAAGCGGGCCTTGCAACAGGCATGAAAAGAGTGCAGATTTACTCGCGAATCATATTACCACAGGCTGCTTTAAATGCATTGCCCGCAACAGGGAATACATTTATATCTTTGATTAAAGAAACGTCCCTTGCCTTTACATTAGGAATTACGGAACTATTTGCAGAGGGAAAAATTATTGCATCCGCTAACATGCGCTTTTTCGAGACGTATTTGGTGGTTGGCTTGATTTACTGGCTATTGGTTATTCTTTATTCTTGGATACAAAAATACCTGGAAATTTGGCTCAGCAAACCACTTAGAAGGTGATCATATGATAAAAGTAAGAAACTTATCTAAATATTTCGATGATAAACAAGTATTGAACGATATTAACTTGGAAATAAAAACCGGGGAAGTTGTCGCCATTATTGGCCCTTCAGGTTCTGGAAAATCAACGTTATTACGCTGTCTGAACTTGTTGGAAAAGCCCAACAGCGGCACCATCGAAATCAAGGATGTAAAATTGGATACCCAAAAATATAAAGAGAAAGACGCCTATCAATTAAGACAGCAAACAGCGATGGTATTCCAACACTATAACCTTTTTAAAAATAAAACGGCCTTAAAAAACGTGATTGAAGCATTGCTTGTCAGCAAAAAAATGAAAAAAGAGGAAGCCATTCAAATCGGCGTTGATTTATTGAAACGGGTTGGCTTGGAAAAACAAGCCCAACAATACCCCGCTACCTTATCCGGCGGGCAACAGCAGCGTGTCAGCATCGCTAGAGCATTAGCTGTGAAACCACATGCCATTTTATTTGATGAACCTACCTCCGCTCTAGATCCCGAATTGGTTAATGAGGTTTTACAAGTCATACGGGAGTTAGCGAAAGAGGATACCACAATGGTGATCGTGACGCATGAAATGCAATTTGCCAAGGAAGTTGCTGACCATGTCATATTCATGGCAGACGGACATATTATCGAACAAGGCACCCCAGAACAAGTAATTGAGCATTCTCTTAATCCGCGAACTCAGCGTTTTTTACGGCAGATGGGAGATGAAACGGAAGGATCTGCCAGGCAAAAAAGGAAGTGAAGTGCATGAACACGGAAAGGTTATCTGAAATGATTTATCATTCCAATCCGTTGGTAAATGAAGGAGTATTACAAGCTGCAATTGATGGACTTCTTGATTATCTTGCTGTTTCCTATCAAACGAAATCCGAAAAGGAAATTACGATTTTAAAGCAAATCATTTTGGAAGAAGGCGGAAATGGGACGAGTTACTTGATTGGAAGCCACATACATGCAACAAGATCCCAGGCCGCACTCTTCAATGGCTTTCAAGCTCATTTACTAGATTATGATGATGTACATTCAGACGTACGAGGTCATCCAAGCGCAGTCATTTTGTCTGCTTTGTTAGCAGTTGGAGAACCTGAAATGACAGGAAAACGTTTTTTAGCTGCCTATGTGGTTGGTGTGGAAATCATGGCTCGGTTCGGGGAAGCTATGAACCCATATCATTATACAAAAGGCTGGCATAATACAGCTACACTTGGCGTAATAGCTGCAGCTGGTGCGGTTGCGTATTTACGGGAATACTCACCACGCTTAATAGCTGAAACCATGAGTCTTGCAGCTACCCAATCGGCGGGTTTACGACTCCAATTTGGCACTGTAATAAAGCCGCTCCATGTAGGGATTGCTGCTAAAAACGCTGTGGATTCCGCTGATTGGATTCGGATGGGATTACATAGCAACCCCGACTTTTTGAATGATAAGAATGGATTCTTTGAGGTATATGCAGAAAATGGAGTTACCGATTTGACGGAAAATTGGGGAAAGACATGGCGGATCGTAACACCGGGATTATGGTTTAAACAGTACCCTTTTTGTTCTGCTGCGGCACATGGCGCTGATGCAGCTGTCTTTTTACATAAGACGTACGATTTGTCGGAAGAAGATATTGAATCGGTGAGTGTTTGCTTTCCTCCAAATGGTGATTCCGCTTTGATTCACCATAGCCCTTCAACCGGTGAAGAAGGAAGATTTTCGATTGAGTATATTGTATGGCTCGCGCTTACAGGCAAGCCCCTGACCTTTGCTTCTTTTGAATCGAAACCTCTTCCCCATTCATGGAGAAAATCCTTGCAAAAAGTAAATAGGGAGACGGATGCAACGATCAAGCCTTCCAAAGCAGCACTCCCAGTGGGAAGATTTACAATTGTGACCGTGACCACAACGAGTGGGGACGTACTATCGAAACGAATCGATACACCTAAAGGAAGTCCTGGGAACCCATTAACAAAACCCCAGCTTATAGAAAAATTGCATAAAGCCATAGGAGATGAAGTAGAGACAGAGAAAATAATAGCGGCTGTCCACGCACTGAATCACACATCACTTGGCGTTCTTCAAGAAGCTGACTATAGAAGCTGACTGAAAGTAAATTAGGCGAACAGTATTTATGCTGCTCGCCTATTTTGTTTACCATCAATACGGTATCTTTATACGTGAGGTGAGTTTCGGCGTTTCACTCTTGAATTCCGGGCATTTACTCGTGAGTTTTGGCGTTTTACTCGTGAATTCCGGGCATTTACTCGTGTGTTTCGGCGCTTTACTCTTGAATTCCGCGCTTTTACTCGTGAATTTGGGGCATTTACTCGTGAATTCCGCGCTTTTACTCGTGAATTCGGGGCATTTACTCGTGAATTCCGCGCTTTTACTCGTGAATTCGGGGCATTTACTCGTGAGTACATATTTCCCATCACAGAAAAAAGAAGCGCCATAATGGCACTTCTTTTTTTGAATTTAAGGCAATACGGTTGCACCCATTAAGTAGCGGTCCACTTCTCTTGCCACTTCTCGGCCTTCATTGATTGCCCAAACGATGAGGCTTTGCCCTCTTCTTGCATCTCCGGCAGCGAAAACCCCTTCGACATTCGTTCTGTATTCGCCATAGACGCCATCAATTTTTTGATTGACTGTTTCTACGCCAAATTGAGTTAATAGCGGCATTTCCGTTCCTTCAAATCCGATGGCGATGAAAACGAATTGTGCAGGCCATACTTTTTCAGTTCCTGGAACTTCCCTGAAAATGTACATTCCGTCATCGCCTTTGATTTTTTCCATGGAGATTGTGTGCAGTTCTTTAACGTTGCCATTTTCATCGGCGACGATTTTTTTTGTTTGGATTGAATATTGACGCGGATCTGCACCGAATTTCGCTTCCGCTTCTTCATACGCATAATCAAGGGAAAAGACATTCGGGTAGGCCGGCCACATATTATCAGATGTACGGGCCTTCGGTAGGATTGGATGCTTCCCGAATTGTACGACGCTCTTACATCCCTGGCGAAGGGCAGTTGCGACACAGTCAGCTCCTGTATCCCCGCCGCCGATGACGATGACATCCTTCCCCTTTGTGTCTATGAACTTGCCGTCTTCAAAATTGGAGTCCAACAGGCTTTTAGTCGATGTAGTCAAGTAATCCATTGCAAGGTGAATGCCTGATGCCCCGCGTCCTTCAATTACCAGGTCACGCTGCTTTTGGGCACCTGTGCAAAGGATGACTGCATCATACTGATCTTGCAGTTCTTCAGCTGTTATATCTTTGCCCACTTCTGTATTAGTAATGAAATCGATGCCTTCCTGGGTCAATAATTTGATTCGGCGTGCAACGATATCCTTTTCAAGTTTCATGTTCGGGATTCCGTATGTCAACAGCCCGCCTGCACGGTCTGAGCGCTCATAAACCGTGACCGAATGACCTGCTTGATTCAACTGGTCGGCACTCGCCATTCCTGCCGGGCCCGAACCGATGATGGCAATTTTCTTGCCGGTCCTGCTTTCAGGGATGCGAGGCGTTATCCAGCCATTTTCAAATCCTTTATCGATGATGGTCCGTTCTATGTTCTTGATGGTAACGGCAGGATCGCTTATCGCTACCGTACAAGACCCTTCACAAGGGGCCGGGCAGACGCGCCCGGTGAATTCAGGGAAATTATTCGTTTTCGATAAACGGTCCAATGCTTCTTTCCATCTGCCGCGGTACACCAAATCATTCCACTCCGGAATAAGGTTATGAATCGGACAGCCCGTAGTGACTCGGTTCAATTCCATGCCCATATGGCAGAAAGGGGTGGCGCAATCCATACACCGCGCTCCCTGTGTACTTAACTTTTCGTCAGAGAAAGGAGCTGTATACTCTCTCCAGTCATTTAAACGAGTGAGAGGATTCCGGTCTTTTGGTTTTTCTCGCGGATAATCCATAAATCCTGTTGCTTTTCCCATCTTTCTCTCCCCTTCCTTACTGCATCACAGCTTGTTTAGTGATTTTTTTATCTTGAACGGCATTTGCTTGGAAAGCACTCATGATCGCTTCTTCATCCGATAGCCCTGCACGCTTCTGCTCATTGATGCTTTTGATCATCCGTTTGTAATCTTTCGGAATGACTTTTACGAATTTCTTTGCGAAATCCTCCCAGTTCTCCAGAACATACGATGCTTTGGCACTTTCTGTATAATGAAGGTGGCTGTAAAGCATTTCTTTTACCTCGTTGGCATCATCCATATCATCAAGCGTCTCGAATTCTATCATTTCGCCATTGCATAATGCCTTGAATTCTTCTGCATCATCAGCAAGTACATAAGCGATGCCGCCTGACATGCCTGCCGCAAAGTTTTTGCCGACGTCGCCCAGAATGACCACGCGTCCGCCAGTCATATACTCACAGCCATGATCTCCAATTCCTTCAACGACGACATTGACTCCACTGTTCCGTACGGCAAATCTTTCTCCCGCACGCCCATTAATGTAGGCCTCGCCGCTTGTTGCACCATATAAGGCGATATTTCCGGCAATTACATTGTCCCCTGCCTCGATCTGATTGCCAGAAGGTGCCGTGACAATGATCTTCCCGCCAGATAAGCCTTTCCCAACATAGTCATTCACATCTCCAGTCAAATACATCGACATCCCCTTTGGAATGAACGCACCGAAGCTCTGGCCCGCCGATCCTGTAAAACGAAGTGTGATCGTATCTTCAGGCAACCCTTCCTCACCGTAGTGTTTGGATACTTCACTGCCGACGATCGTTCCGACCACACGGTTCACATTGGTAATCGGGAAGCTGACATCCACCTGGGTTTGGTCATTTAAAGCAGGCTCCACAACAGGTAAAATCTCACGGATATCCAAAGATTCTTCTATTTTATGGTTTTGCGGAAGTTGATACGTACGAATCCCCTCCGGTTGGAAAAGAAGTGTCGTCAAGTCCAGATGCTTCGCTTTCCAATGGTTTTGCGCCCGCTCGCTCACTTGTAAAACATCAGTGCGGCCGACCATTTCTTCCAGTGTTCTAAAGCCAAGCTCAGCCATCGTTTCCCGGACTTCCTCAGCGATGAAGCGCATGAAATTCACGACATGATCCGCATCTCCAGTGAATTTGCTGCGAAGTTCAGGGTTTTGGGTAGCTACCCCGACAGGACATGTATCCAAATGGCAAGCACGCATCATGACACAGCCTAGGACCACAAGCGGTGCTGTAGCAAAGCCGAATTCTTCCGCTCCAAGGATAGCTGCCATGACCACATCGCGTCCCGTCATTAACTTCCCATCCGTTTCAAGGACGACACGGCTGCGCAGGCCATTCAGCATCAATGTTTGGTGTGCTTCTGCAAGACCCAGCTCCCAAGGAAGACCAGTATGTTTGATACTCGTTTTTGGTGATGCACCCGTACCGCCATCATACCCGCTGATAACGATGACATCTGCGGCTCCTTTGGCCACGCCGGCTGCGATCGTGCCTACGCCTGCTTTTGACACAAGCTTGACGCTGATCCTGGCCTCACGGTTCGCATTTTTCAAATCATGGATCAGCTGTGCCAAATCTTCAATCGAATAGATATCGTGATGCGGAGGCGGTGAAATCAGGCCGACACCCGGTGTGGAACCGCGGACCTCTGCAACCCAAGGATATACTTTGTTTCCGGGCAGCTGGCCGCCTTCACCCGGCTTAGCACCTTGCGCCATTTTGATTTGAAGTTCATCGGCATTAACAAGGTAATGGCTTTTCACTCCAAAACGGCCGGACGCAATTTGTTTAATACCGCTGCAGCGATTATCGCCGTTTTCATCCAGTTGGTAACGGCTAGGATGCTCCCCGCCTTCACCGCTATTGCTTTTTCCGCCTAAACGGTTCATCGCGATCGCTAATGTTTCATGTGCTTCCTGACTCAATGAACCGAATGACATCGCGCCCGTTTTGAATCGGCTGACGATGGTTTCCACGGATTCCACTTCATCTATTGAAATGCTTTGGCGTTTTTGATCGAACGAGAATAAATTCCGTAAAAACCCAAGTCTCTCTTCATTCGCCAAGTTTGAATATTGCTTAAATAAATTATAATCACCTTTCCGGCACGCCCATTGCAATGTATGGATCGTTTTAGGATTGAAAGCATGATGTTCCCCTGTTTTTCTCCATTGAAAATCACTTCCGCTTTCAAGCGTTTCATCAAGGGAATCGGCTGCAGCTTTCCTATGGCGAATCAACGCTTCATCTGCGATCGTTACCAAATCGATTCCACTAAGCTGCGATGCCGTACCGCTGAAATAGCGTTCGATCACATCAGCACCGATTCCGACCGCTTCGAAAATTTGTGCGCCGCGATAACTTTGAATCGTTGAAATCCCCATTTTCGACATCACTTTTACGATGCCTTCTGTCACAGAGCTTACATATTTCCTTACCGTTTCTTCGTAGCTGGTGGCCAAACTGCCTTCCAATACCGCCTGCTTATATGTTTCATAGGCAAGATACGGGTAAATCGCATCCACTCCATACCCGATTAGGGATGCATAATGATGGACTTCCCTTGCTTCCCCCGATTCAACGATAATGCTCACCTTCGTACGGTTACCATGGCGGATCAGCTCTTGATGAAGGGCGCTCGCAGCCAGCAGGGAAGGAATTGCAGCTTTTTCCTTGCTCATATCCTTGTCAGATAATATCAAAAGACTGACACCATCAGCGATCGCTTGTTCCGCTTCACGGCAGATGCGATCGAGTTCACTCTCTAAATCTTCTGAAAATAAAGTGTGAATGACTTTGCTCCTGAATTCAGGATAAGCATTTTCTTTCAACTGCTGCATTTGACCCGGCGTCAAAACAGGCGAATCCAATTGAATGCGGCGGCTGTTCGTTTCATCCGGCTTCAGCAAATCTCCTTCCGCACCGAGAAATGTCATCGTTGACGTGACGATCTGTTCACGCAGCGAATCGATCGGCGGATTGGTTACCTGTGCAAAAGATTGCTTGAAATAGTTGAAAAGCGATTGCGGGCGATCTGATAAGACCGCTAACGGAATGTCATTGCCCATGCTGCCCAGTGGATCTTTGCCTTCGTTAATGACCGGCAGTAAATACTTTTGGACATCTTCATACGTGTATCCGAACGCTTTTTGCCTGAATAATAAATCACTCAAAGGCTCCCCTTCGAGCACAGGTTCTTCGTCACTTAATTGAACAAGCTGGTCGTCCAGCCATTGCTGGTATGGATTTTCCTGGGCCATTTCCGACTTGATCTCTTCATCGGAAACAATACGGCCTTCCTCTAAATCTATTAAAAGCATTCTGCCTGGACTTAAACGATCTTTATATAATACATTCTCCGGCTCCACATCGATCACGCCGACTTCAGAGGAGAAAATGATGTAATCATCTTTTGTTACATAATACCTTGCCGGCCTTAAACCATTTCGATCAAGGATGGCACCGATTTGCTTGCCATTCGTAAAGGATATGGCCGTCGGTCCATCCCATGGCTCCATGAGCATGCTATGATATTCGTAAAATGCTTTCTTTTCCTTCGTCATATGCGGATTTTCCGTCCACGGTTCAGGAATGAGCATCATCGCCGCATGTGCCGGTTTACGCCCGGCAAGCACGAAGAATTCAAGTGCATTATCAAGAATCGAGGAATCACTGCCGTCTATATCCAGAATAGGCAGGACCTTTTGCAGGTCATCCCCGAATGCTTCCGAAACAAACTGCTGCTCACGCGCTTTCATCCAATTCACATTGCCTCTAAGCGTATTGATTTCACCATTATGGATCAGGTAACGGTTTGGATGTGCCCGTTCCCAGCTAGGAAAAGTATTCGTACTGAAGCGGGAATGCACTAAAGCGAAAGCGGAAACGAAAGACTCCTGTTGGAGATCAAGATAAAAAGCATCCACCTGCTCTGGCGTCAACAATCCTTTGTATACGATCGTAGCACTTGAAAGGCTGGCAAAATAAAAACGATTGCCGCGTTCCCGGGCCCAGTTTTCAGCTTGTTTTCTGATAACGAACAATTTGCGCTCAAAAGCTAAATCATCGGTAATCTCTACGCTTGCCCCGATGAATACTTGGCGAATCGTCGGACATGTCTCCTTGCCGACCTCCCCGATTTTCGTTGCATCAACAGGAACCGTTCTCCAGCCTAATAACGTTTGGCCCTCTTGTTCGATAAATGCATTCAAACGAGCTTCGATTTCATTCCGTTCATCATCATTGTTAGAGAAAAAGAGCATGCCTACACCATAGCGTCCTTTTGCCGGCAAATTCATTTCCGGACATGCCAGCCTGAAATATTCATCAGGAATCTGTACCATTAATCCTGCGCCATCTCCTGTAAGGGGATCGCTGCCTTGTCCGCCGCGATGATCTAATTGGCACAGCATATTCAGTCCTTGTTTGACGATGTCATGTGTAGCAAGCCCTTTTAAATGAGCGTATAAACCGATCCCACATGCATCATGTTCAAACTCAGGATGGTAGAGCCCTTGTGCTTTTGGTATTTGATTGTATGTCATATTAATCGCCCCCATCGTATTCTTACACCGTTATGTCACTTACATTTATTCTAGGTTTTCAAATCGATATAAACAATATATAATTCTAGTAGAATCCATCTCAATTTGAGATGAATGGCAGGAGGATGAATAAATGGAACTACGACAATTACGTTATTTTGTTGAAGTCGCCGAGAGGGAACACGTCTCAGAAGCCGCAGAGCACCTGCATATCGCACAATCAGCAATCAGCCGGCAAATCTCCAGACTGGAAGATGAGCTTGGCGTACTTTTATTCGAGAAAGTCGGCCGGAATATCCAGTTAACCCCTATTGGTAAAATTTTCTTGATCCATGCCAAAACGGCGATACAGGCGATTGAATATGCCAAATATCAAATTGAGGAGTTTTTGGACCCTGAACACGGAAGCATTAAAATCGGGTTCCCGACCAGCCTCTCCACCCATTTACTGCCTACCGTCATTTCCGCTTTTAAAGATGAACAGCCGAATATCGGCTTCCACTTAAGACAGGGATCTTATTCCTCTTTAAAGGAAGCTGTCAAAAATCGCGAAATCGGATTAGCCTTCCTTGGACCGATCCCGACAAACGATCCAGATATCGAGGGTCATATCCTGTTCACGGAAAACATATCCGCTTTACTGCCAATCACTCACCCATTGGCTGATAGGAAGAGTGTGCGCCTAAGTGATTTAAGAAATGATCCCTTCGTCTTATTTCCAAAAGGATATATCTTTCACACTATCGCTCTCGAAGCGTGCAAAGCAGCCGGTTTCACACCGAACATTGCCTCGGAAGGTGAAGACATGGATTCCATAAAAGGGCTCGTTTCTGCCGGAATCGGAGTCAGTCTACTCCCTGACAGTACCTTTTATGAAGTCATTCCAAGACTCACTGTCAAGATCCCGATCGATACGCCCGAAGTCAAACGGACGGTCGGCATCATCACACCTAAAAACAGGGACTTGGCTCCATCAGAAAAACTTTTTTACCAATTTGCCAAAAAGTTCTTCTCTGTTCTCGAACAATATCAATAAAACATGGCCTTCAAAACTGTTAATGGAAATTGAAGATGGGACAGATTTTCCCATAAATATTTCACTAGACAACTTACCTATAGCCCACTGAACGAATAATGTATGAAGATTATTCGTTCAGGAGGAATTTACATGCAACCCACCCATTCACATCTTGCTTGGCATGAGACACTCGAGCTTCATGAGTTGGTCGCCGCCCAGTCCAATGCCCTTATGAAATTTAAAATTGCTTATCCAAAAATAAAAGACCCCATTCTAAAAACGATATATAAGCAAACGATCGACACCCTTACCCAAAATATCATGGAGCTGCTCCAATTTTACCCGTTGACTCCTAAAACGGGCAGGGATGACGATGCATCAAGAGATGAAACATCGGCCGCCGCTGCCGGGGAATTGCTGGGCTTTGCCAAATCATCTATCAAAAATTACGCAATGGCGATTACGGAAACAGCCACCCCTTCCCTTCGAAAGGTATTTAAGAAACATTTAAATGGAGCCATCGATACCCATGCCAAGATTTTCAACTACCTTTATGAAAGAAATCTCTATCCTGCTTACGACCTGAACCAATTGCTTCAAAATGACGTCGATGTTGCCAATAAGGCTCTTTCCCAACCTTTCTAAATACGAAAAAAGGCAAGCATTCCGATTGCTTGCCTTTTTTGCCGCATTCCGATTCCGTTTTTCATTATAATGTTATAATATACGAGAATTGGATTTAATTAGGTCATTAGTATTCAAGGGGTGAAAATCATGAAAAAAATCATTTTATCCATTATCCTTTCCCTGCTCTCATTTTCCTTAGTTGCCTGTAAGGCCGATGATCAAAAGTCCGAGAATATCCTTTCAGTTCCAGAGCTGACAGCAAGGGAGAAAGCCATCCTGGAGAATTCAAGTGAACATTCCTTTCTTATCGATTTCAGTGTGGATGATACATACAAGGAAATGTCCGTCTGGGTCGAAAAATATGAATTTGGCAAACTTGTCAAACCTGAAATGGGACGCATGACAACGGGGATTGAAAAGAATGGGACAATCATCTTTACGACATCGAAAACGGATGATGATCAAAAACGATCGATGTTCAATGTCAGCATTCAAAACCATGATGGTACGGATACGTTTACTTATCCTGAAACCATTGATGAAATGGACTCCAGCGTATGGGGCGGTGCTGGCAAACTCAAAATAAACAGCACAAACAAGCTTGCATTGGCGAGTATATGTTACTCCAGCGGAAATGAAGGCATACGTTCACTTTCCACTGGTTTTTATGGTGATACGGAAGGACATATGGACGAGTTGAAGGAATACGATGTGGTCTACCTCCTGAGAAGTGAATTCACTAAATGAGCTGACAAATTAAAGGGGCAAGTTAAATCGAACATGCCCCTGCATTGTTTTTTCATTCTGCCCTATTTACCGCATCAAGACCCCCCCTTTCAGTCATCTCCCTAGCCTTACAGTAATCCCAATTAGCCGCCCGACGAATTACATATATTCTGCATCAAGCTAGATAAAAACTCATGCTTTAAGTGCAATTCAATATCGAAGTGGTGGAATTAGCGATCCAAAAGCATATGAGAGTCCCCCAAGAGCTGACTCCCATACATTCACATCCTCTTATTATTTCTCATCTATATTAGTGAATTATTTAAAGTCTTTCACTTCTAATTTAATA
Source organism: Peribacillus sp. AS_2 (assembly GCF_026891895.1). NCBI lineage: Bacteria > Bacillati > Bacillota > Bacilli > Caryophanales > Bacillaceae > Peribacillus > Peribacillus sp. AS_2. Next base: position 47,619 of record NZ_JAPTGA010000011.1, on the reverse strand, counting down.
CCAGCTACTTTATCTTTGATACATTAGTTAAAAACGGTCATTTAATGTTTGTCACAATTAATTCGACATCCATAAAAAGGGGGTTGAAGAAACAGGCATTTGGGTGTAATCTTTAAAAATAAAAAACGGAAAGAAGATATTTAATTGAAGAAAATCCTCCTCCTCTTTGCAGCAGTAGTCATTGCAAGCTCTCTCGGACATCAAATAAACGGCGGATATATGGACCCTCGAAAATCCCGCCCTAGGTATATACATTTAAAATAAGGAATCATTTATAAAAGATTGATTCTTATCATGCATTAAACTGTTAATGTTAACATTTCTAGCACATAGTAAGAGATTTGGATTTAAGCAGGAAGTTACCCCAAACGCTCATTCCCAGCCTCAACCGAAAGCGTTCCTAACCCAATTGAGCAAGCTAAAATAATTACCTTATGCTATTACTCTTCCTTTTTTCATTATATTTCCTCCTGATATTTATTATTGAACAGGTTAATGATGAAAGAACGGCGAGTACATGAGGTTTCAGAATTAAAACACGAAGCTCCAGATCTGATATCATGCTATGACAACGCACAGGCACAAGACACGCTCATGACAAAAACACCGCATATCATCGAGCGGTGTTTTCATTCGTTTTCTCACAAAAAAAAGCCGTTTAACATGTAAGTTAAACGGCCTTCACTGCTATTTAGATTTTTTCACTGTTACTTTTGTTGCTTTTCCTGTATTGCCCGCTTTGTCTTTTGCTGAGACATATAATGCGGACCCTGCTTTTTTCTTGCTGATTTTGACGGAGAAGTTCCCCTTACTATCAGCTTTTGCCGTTCCGATGTTTTTATTGCTGTGCTTCACGGTAACGGTTGAACCGATTTCCGCTTTACCTGTTACTTTTGTTGCTTTGTCGTTTACTTCATTCACCTTTGGTGCTCCTGGAGCCGTTTTATCTTTAACGATTACTTTTGCAGCTTTTCCTGTATTGCCCGCTTTGTCTTTTGCTGAGACGTATAATGCGGACCCTGCTTTTTTCTTGCTGATTTTGATGGAGAAGTTCCCCTTACTATCAGCTTTTGCCGTTCCGATGTTTTTATTGCTGTGCTTCACAGTAACGGTTGAACCGATTTCCGCTTTACCAGTTACTTTCGTTGCTTTATCGCTTACTTCATTCACTTTCGGTGCATCCGGGGCTGTTTTATCGAGAACCGTCACGGTTGCCGCCTTGCTTTCACGTTTCGCTAAGTCTGTAGCCGTGACTGAAAGTTTAGTTCCGGCCTTTTGCTTGCTGATTTTCACTTTGAAATTCCCTTTGCTGTCCGTGTTACCTGAACCAATCACTTTTTTGGCACTATTTTTGATCGAGATTTTCATGTCCGCTTGCGATTGACCCGTTACATACGTATCTTTGTCACTTAAAGCTTTGACAGTTGGCTTGTTAGGGGTTACACCCTTATTCACGAATACTTTGATTGAAGATACTGCTAGTTTGGAAGAATCAGAGATATTCACAGTAAGCAGCTGCGCAGCTTTTTGGACCGGAATCGTAACGCTGAACGTTCCGTTGGCTGACGCCGTTCCTTTACCGAGCGTTTTGCTTCCGCTTTTCACTTCGATCACTGACCCTTTTTTAGCTGAACCAGTCAGTTTTGTTTGCGTATCCATCACAAGATTGACTTTAGCATTCAAGTCCACTGTACTAAGTGCACTGTACGCATTCAATCTTCCGTATCCAGAGACTAAATCTTTTCCGACAGGAAGTTCTTCTTCCGGTATGATGATTTCGCCATCTTCCGGTACATAGTCCTCATAAGGGTCTACATTATCTTCTTCTTCAAAAGCGACATATTCCGATGTCTCATGAAGGATTTCCCTTACTTCATTCACTTTCAACCCAGGGTTTCCGGATAATAATAAGGCTGTGGCTGCCGCAACATGGGGAGCTGCCATTGATGTACCATCCATGTAAGTAACATTCCCGTTAGGCACAAGGCTTGGGATGGCTGTCCCTGGTGCGACCATGTCCAACTTCGATCCATAATTGGAATAATCGGATACTAAATCAAGGGCATTGGTTGCACCGACGGATATGGCGTATTTTGATGATGCAGGATAAGAAAGACCTTCCATCCCATCATTACCGCTTGCCACGACAACCATTACATTCTTGGCAGCCGCATGTTTCAAGGCATATTCAATCGTCCTGCTATATTCTCCGCCCAAGCTAAGGTTTATGACCTTTGCACCATGATCCACGGCATATTTAATGCCTAGTGCAATTTTCTCATTGTCTCCAAATCCTGAAGAGTCCAAGACCTTCACAGGCATGATTTTAGCTGCCGGATTGATTCCTTGCATGGAATAACCGTTATCTGCTTTGGCAGCGATGATTCCGGATACATGTGTACCATGTCCATTGTCATCGATTGCTTTTTCTTTCTTATCGATGAAATTCTTACCTGACTCCATTTCAACGACACTCTGTAGATCCGCAAGTGAATCATCGACACCTGTGTCGATAACCGCTACCAACGTATCTTTTAAATTGCGTTTCTTGATAAGGTTCTGCAGTTTTTCGTTATCGATGTCCGCTCCCTTTACGCCTTCTTCCCCGCCGGCATTATTCAAAGACCATTGATACGGTGATTGAATGTCGGCAGAAAGTGCCTTGTACGTTTTTACCGCTTCGATATATTCCACTTCTGGAAGTTTTTCGATACCGGATAGAGCTGCTGTGCTCATTTTAGCTTGGTTCTTTAACTCGACGACATACATATCATCATACAGAACCTCTTGTTGCTTAGGTGCCGATAATGTTCCATATCCTTTTCCGCTTATCTTGGATTGGACAGCGCTTAATGACTTCCCAGGTTTAAGTTTGACGATATATTTGTTCTTTACATTTTTCGAAGCAGGAAGTTCGACTCCCGCTTTGCTTGCGATATCGACGATCCTCTCACCTGCAAGCTTATCAAGATTGATTTTCTTTGCAATGGCGTCCATATCCTTTTTCAATCCGGCCGGAGCAACGTCTGCCGACTTTTTGAATAAGGCCTTGATCGCTTCTTGCTGCTTGTTGCTAATGACTGCCGTACTGCTTGCTCCATTTTCATTAAGATCCTCAATAAGCGGCTTAATCTCGACTAAGTGTTTATAAACGGCTTCCCTTGCCGTTTTATTACCAGCCAGGTGAAGGGCCAGGAATGGCGAAGCTTTATAGTATAAAGAGGAAAGGGTACGTCCCTCAGACGACTTCGTAAGAACTTCATCTCTAAACACGCGGAGTGTTTTTAACATGGATTCTCCCGTTTTCTTATCGTTTACACTCACTTCAACCGGGCAAGATTCAAGCTCCTCCCCTTCGTCCCCGGCAGATGGCGGCAATGTTACTGAATGCGCATTGATGGAGTATTCAGCTACATTTTCCGCATCCGGAATGGGATTTCCCTCATCATCCGTATCGCCGAAATATTCAACTTTAACATAATATGTGCCTTCCCATGCATATGGGAAATCGACTACAGCTTTTTCATCAGGATAAGCCGAGACCATATAATTGCTCTCATCTTTTTCTGCTTTTTCTTTATCTTGATATACGGAGATATTCAAGATTTTGTCCGAATTGACTTCGAACTCAATATGGGAGAACTTTTGTACTTCTTCTGTTGTGGGACTGATTTGGTACCATTGAACATCCGGTTTTTCAAACTTTCCGTCCAGAGTTTCCCCATTTTTAATCGTTTTTACATTTTCAATGGGTGCTGCAACTGCTGCTAGAGAATTCAGTGGAACCATCAAGCTGAAAATCAGTGCAAAAATAAGTGCACACGCCGTAATTCGACTCACATTCTTAAATTTCACGGTTTTCCCTCCAATAATTGGTTAAAAAAATATAGTACTATACCAAACTATCACACTGTAAAATTTTATCAACCAATTTTTTCCCTTTTTTATGTCAAATGCTTGATTTATTTGGCCAAAGAGCTGAAAAATGATTCGCATGAACCAATTAAGCAAGTTATTTACGTTCCGATGTTCCTCTCATGACGATAGTAGATGTCCATTTGGCAGATTGATCGCTAATAGAGTTAAATCGGTGAGTATCCTAACATGACCTTTTTCCTAAAATCAGCCAATGCCACGAAAAAAAAGCTGTCCCCGCAGTAAACATATGCGGGACAGCTTCCAATCATTTTTATTTAGTTTGCGACGATATTGACTAATTTGCCTGGTACGGCAATCACTTTACGAATGGTTTTCCCATCGATTTGTTCTTTGATGGAATCATCACCCATCGCGATTTCTTCCAGTTTTTCTCTCGTAGTGTCAGTCGGCACCATTAATTTCGCTTTGACTTTTCCGTTGATTTGGATGACGATTTCGACTTCGTTATCCACTAACTTCGCTTCGTCGAAAGCCGGCCATGTTCCGTACGTGATGCTCTCGGAATGGCCCAGTTTAGACCAAAGCTCCTCGGCGATATGCGGTGCAACCGGTGCAAGCAGCTTTACGAAGCCTTCGATATACACCTTAGGAAGCGAATCTGCTTTATAAGCATCATTAATGAATACCATCAATTGTGAAATCGCCGTATTGAATTTCAATTCCTCATAGTTCTCGGTCACTTTTTTAACTGTTTGATGATAGACTTTTTCGAGCTTGCCCGTGTCATCCATCTCTGTCATCTTATCTGTGATCGTCCCGTCATCGTTGACTAATAAACGCCAGATACGGTCAAGGAATCTGCGGGAACCGTCCAATCCGTTTGTGGACCAGGCAATCGAAGCATCCAATGGCCCCATGAACATTTCGTACATGCGAAGTGTATCGGCACCATGGCTTTCCACGATATCATCCGGGTTCACGACGTTCCCTTTGGATTTACTCATTTTTTCATTATTCTCACCAAGGATCATTCCTTGGTTAAATAGGTTCTGGAACGGTTCCTTCGTTGGCACGACACCGATATCATACAGGAATTTATGCCAGAAACGAGCGTAAAGCAAGTGAAGCACCGCATGCTCAGCGCCGCCAATATAAATGTCGACCGGCATCCATTCTTTTAATTTTTCAGGATCGGCAAGTGCTTCTTTGTTATCCGGATCGATATAACGAAGGAAGTACCAGCTGCTTCCTGCCCACTGTGGCATCGTATTCGTCTCACGGCGTCCTTTTCGTCCGTTTTCATCCGTTACATTCACCCATTCCGATATGTTCGCAAGTGGTGATTCGCCTGTACCCGAAGGCTTGATGTCCGTAGTTTTCGGTAAAATCAATGGAAGTTCTTCTTCCTTCACTGGAGACATCGTGCCGTCTTCCCAATGGATGATTGGAATCGGTTCACCCCAGTAACGCTGACGGCTGAATAACCAGTCGCGAAGGCGGTATGTTATTTTCTTCGTGCCGATTTCTTTTTCTTCCAGCCATTTGATCATAGTCGAAATGGCATCTTCCTTATTCAACCCATCAAGGAATTCCGAATTCACATGAAGTCCATCGCCTGTATATGCTTCACTTGTCACGTCTCCGCCAGCTACGACTTCCTTGATCGGCAAGTCGAACTTTACTGCGAATTCATAATCTCGCTCATCATGGGCAGGAACGGCCATGATTGCTCCTGTTCCGTAGCTGATCAACACATAATCGGCAATCCAGATCGGCATTTTTTCGCCATTTACCGGGTTAATCGCATAAGCCCCCGTGAACACGCCTGATTTATCCTTTGCCAAGTCTGTTCTTTCCAAGTCGCTTTTATGTTTCACTTCATCCAAATAGGCTTCAACTGCCGCACTTTGATCAGCTGTCGTAATTTTATCGACAAACGGATGTTCAGGTGCCAATACGGCATATGTTGCACCGAATAACGTATCCGGACGAGTCGTGAACACCGTGAATGTTTCATCAAAACCATCGATATTGAATGTAACCTCCGCTCCCTCGGAACGGCCAATCCAGTTACGCTGCATATCCTTGATGTTTTCCGGCCAATCCACATCATTCAGATCGTCGATTAAACGGTCAGCATACGCCGTGATACGAAGCATCCACTGTTTCATTGGGCGGCGCTCAACAGGATGGCCTCCACGCTCACTTTTCCCATCGATGACTTCTTCATTCGCCAATACCGTGCCAAGTGCCGGACACCAGTTAACGGCCACTTCATCAATATAGGCAAGGCCCTTTTCATATAATTTCAAGAAAATCCATTGCGTCCATTTGTAATAGTCGGGATCTGTCGTGTTTATTTCACGATCCCAGTCATAAGAAAAACCAAGGGCTTTGATTTGGCGGCGGAACGTGTTGATGTTGTGCTCCGTGAATTCAGCTGGATCATTTCCCGTATCGATCGCATATTGCTCTGCCGGAAGTCCAAAGGCGTCCCACCCGATCGGATGCAATACATTATACCCCTGTGCCCGTTTCATCCGTGCCAGGATGTCGCTTGCCGTATAACCTTCCGGGTGCCCCACATGAAGACCGGCCCCTGAAGGATATGGGAACATATCCAGCGCGTAGAATTTGCGTTTGCCGCTATCTTCACCCGTTTTGAATGTCTTATTGCCTTCCCAATACTTTTGCCATTTCGTTTCTATGCTTCTATGGTCAAAACTCATATGATTTCCTCCTAATTTCCGTTTAAAAAACAATAAAAAACCCCTCATCCCAAAATAGGGACGAGAGGATTATGTATATCTTCCCGCGGTACCACCCACATTGGCGATAGCTAAAATCCGCCCAGCTTAAAACATCCGTAACATGGATTAAAACGCCAGGCATTACTTATTCATTCACACCCGGGACTCCAAGGCGAGTTCGCGACCGTCCCAGGTTGACTTGCACCACCCGTCAACTCTCTTTACTGGTTTAAACCGCTACTATTCCTCATCATAGTCTTTATGAGAATATTGATTTTATTTCATTCTAGTCAATTTCACCGATAATTGCAATAGCCGTACATAAACATTATCGACAGGTTTTTCATTATATATGCGAATTCAGGAAAATTCGTGCAAAAAAGGGAGCTATTCATTCATAGCTCCCCTGCTTCCATTTAATGTCGCAGTAAAATCATTTCATTCCTCAATTCGTTCAACTGCTGCTTCATCCGCGAAAGCATTTCCCGTTGCTGGTCATTCGAACTGGCATACAATCGTTCCATATCCGTCAAAGCCTCTTCGATATACCTTTGCGAATTTTGAAATTGTTCATCATCATAATGCTCCTGCCGTGAGGCCTCGTTAAATTCAAACTCTGCAAAATGGAGAGCCCCTTCACATTGCTCTAAAAAATGATCGACGGATTGTCTGGTTGCCATTTCAAACCCTCTCCTTCGCGTCTCATTTGGATGATTCGGAATCATCTTTTCTAGTTTGAGCAAATAACGGGAGGATTATCATTTTTTTTTGAGCAATCAACCTTTATCCCAAAACTTCTCACCTTGACGGGAAATGAACTGCTCGATCCATTCGGCAAAGCCCATATGGAGCTTCTCGCCTTCTTCAAAATCATCGATATGGCCTTTTACCATTAAATACTCCTTATCGCCTTTGGCGACGGCTTCCCCATCGATCACAATATTATCTTGATAAATGCAGGCCACTTTATAGCATCCCTCGTATGAATTTTCATATGTGTAATTAATAATATCATCCAAGCTGTATAAATCGTTTTCCCCGCCTGATTCCACATTATCGAACAGACGGCATCCATTGGTTATTTTTAAAAACTCCTTATAATCCTCAGGCAGAAGCAGTCCGGTTTTCTTTTCAAAGGAATGAATTTGCTCATCCGAAGCAGGTGAATTGAAGGTGCAAGTGGCTTTGTATGTGAACCCATCTTCATTTACTTCGATCACCTGATTATTTTCGGCTAATTTCTTTTTCATTTGTTTGATCGCTTCTTCAACTTGACCGGTCATGTCCATCAGCTCCCGATTGGATATAGTCATTCAAAGATAAACTGGAAATAGCGGCAAAATATTTAGCCTTCAAGTATACAGTATACGCTTATTTTTCAAAAAAAGACCTAGCTGCGAGAATGTTGTATAATATATGTTGCGCTTTATTTTATTTAGGAGGTTGCTGATTTGAATCAAGCAAACCCGTTTATATATGCAACGGACAACAAACGATATCATACATGGAATTACCACCTGAGAGAACATTTTGGACATAAGGTCTTTAAAGTTGCCCTGGATGGCGGTTTTGACTGTCCGAACCGTGATGGCACCGTCGCACATGGCGGCTGTACCTTCTGCAGTGCCTCAGGCTCTGGTGACTTCGCTGGCAGCAGGGTTGAACCCTTGGACGTCCAGTTTAAGAAAATCAGCGAACGGATGCACCATAAATGGAAAGATGGAAAATATATGGCCTATTTCCAAGCATTCACGAATACGCATGCACCCGTGGCAGAGCTTCGCGAGAAATATGAAAGTGTATTGACCCAGGAAGGTGTCGTCGGACTCTCCATCGCGACACGCCCGGATTGCCTTCCAGATGATGTAGTCGAGTATTTAGCGGAATTGAACGAACGCACTTACCTTTGGGTCGAGCTTGGTCTCCAGACGGTCCATGAAAAGACCGCAACGATGATCAACCGCGCCCATGACTTCGATTGCTACAAAGAAGGCGTCGATAAACTGCGCAAACATGGCATCCGTGTCTGCTCCCATATCATCAATGGCCTGCCTCAGGAAGATTACGGCATGATGATGGAAACAGCCCATGAAGTCGCCAAACTCGATGTACAGGGGATAAAGATCCATTTACTTCATCTATTAAAAGGGACACCGATGGTCAAACAATATGAAAAAGGCCTGCTCGAGTTTCTTGACCGTGACGATTATGTCAGCCTTGTATGTGACCAGCTGGAAATAATCCCTCCAGAAATGATCGTTCACCGCATTACTGGTGACGGTCCGATCGATTTGATGATCGGTCCAATGTGGAGTGTCAATAAATGGGATGTCCTGAATGCCATTGACGCCGAACTGAAACGCCGCAACAGCTGGCAGGGGAAAAATCATCACATGGAGGTACAATCATGAAGCTAGATCGAATTTTGCCTTTCGCCAGGATTCTGCTGGAAAAAGCGGTCCGCCCCGGGGATATAACGATAGATGGCACGATGGGCAACGGCTTTGATACCGTCTTTCTTGCAGGACTTACAGGTAAAGACGGACATGTCTATAGTTTTGATATTCAAAAAGAAGCGATCGAAACCACAACGGCAAAACTGAACGCCGAGAATTTACAAGAGCACTGCACCCTCATTCACGATGGGCATGAACATTTAAGCAAATATATCAGGAAAGAACATTCCGGAAAGGTCACAGGCGCCATCTTCAACCTGGGCTACCTACCTGGCGGAGACAAATCAATCATCACCAAAGCCGAGACGACGATATCAGCCATTGAACAGCTGTTCGAATTGCTGGCGCCTGAAGGAATCATCATCCTCGTCATATACCATGGTCATCCAGGGGGATCGGCAGAACGGGATGCATTGATGGATTATGTAGAGAACTTCCCTCAACAGAAAGCCCATATCCTGAGATACGGTTTCATCAACCAAGCAAACAATCCGCCATTCATTGTCGCGATTGAAAAGAGATGATAAATCTGGCACCGTTCTATAAGAACGGTGTTTTTTCAATCCGAACTCGCAGGCAGCAGAATTACCAATCTTAACTTTTTGAATTTTTCGTCTTTAATGATTATAATGATAGAAAATAGATAAGAGGGTGCAGAAAATGGAACATTTGCCTACTTCATTACTGACGGATATATTGACTGAAAAAATCAAAAGGAATTCAAGCGAGCAATACGGGGATTTTGTCAGCTCGCTCAACTCGTTGACAGAAGAACAAAAAACCATGGAGGGCCTCAAACAATTTGACCATCATTTTGATAAGTTCCTGCCACAGCTCGATTTAATGATTTCCACCCAAAACCATGAAGCAATCATGAATATGAAAGCGACGCTTTTGGACCTATTCGCCAATGACTTGACCTTCAAATCCATTTATCTCCTATCCACTGCATTATCCAACAAAAAGGAACTTCCTCATTTGAACCAATTTATGTACCCGGTTACTTTCTGGGCACCGGTCATCAAGTCGAACGAATTGCTTAAAAACGCAGGCTGATCCAAAAAAACTGCCGAAGGCTAACTTCGGCAGTTTTTCATTTATCCTGAAGTATGTACGGAATCAAACGACATACCCTAATATCTTTAAACGGTTTTCAACAAAACTCAGCGCATATTGAAATACATCATCACGCTCCGGTTCATTGAAGATTTCATGATAAAGCTTCGGCCATTCCTTATATTGCTTTTCACTGGCCAAATTATAATTGAACCACTCACGAACCGCCTTCTTGTTCACGATTCGGTCATCTCCGCCCTGCATCACCAAAAGCGGAACATCCTGAAATTCAGGAATCTCTTCAAAAGCATCCTTCATAGCCTGTGCAAGCTCGCGATACCAGCGAACCGAAACCTTTGTGATATATAAGGTATCGTTTCTATCGGATTCACGAATTTCCGCACTTCTCGTCGCCATTTCAGGTGTCAATCCGGAATCCACCCTGAACTGAGGCATAACGATGTTCAAACCATGCGAGAGCATTGTAAGGAACTTCCGCGGCTTCGTCACGATGCCCAAGCAAGGAGAAGAAAGAATCACCCCTGCAATGTCCCATTCCTCTTCCTGAAGAAGGCGTATCGAAATCAAACCGCCCATGCTGTGTCCAAGTAAAAAGACCGGCAACGAATATTCATAAGCCTCTTCTATCCAGCTTTTCACTTCGTCCAAATACTCATCAAAGGAATCGATATGTCCCCGGTAGGCGCGAGTAGTCATACCCTGCCCAGGAAGGTCGCCCATGACGACATGGTATCCAGCCGAAAGCCACATTTGTGTTACCCACTTATAACGCCCGTGATGTTCCATTGCCCCATGAATGATGACAATGACGCCCTTTGCGTCTCCTTCTGTCTCCCATTTCCACATTCGAAATCCCCCTTTCACTTTTCACTTGTTGTGTACGATCCATGATAGTTGAAATAATATATATAAATTATAACCATATTCGTGATTTTCGACAAAAAAGAAATCTAACAAGTTGTACATTGCTATTATAAATAGCCAAGTGTATTTGCATACGGTATATTAAAATAATACATAAAAACATTCACTTCGGAAAGGAAATGATTGAAAATGATTATTTATCCGTATAAAGGCAAAGAACCTGAAATTGCTGAAAGCGCTTATATTGCTGAAAATGCTGTCGTCACAGGTGATGTCAAAATTGGCGACGAAACATCAATCTGGTTCAATTCCGTCATTCGCGGTGATGTCTCCCCAACCATCATCGGAAAAAAAGTCAGTATACAGGATAACAGCGTCCTGCACCAAAGCCCAAATAATCCATTGATCATCGAGGATGAAGTAACCATTGGCCATCAGGTCATATTACATAGCTGTAAAATCCGCAAAGGAGCTTTAATCGGCATGGGATCGATCGTACTTGATGAAGCCGAAATCGGCGAAGGGGCTTTCATAGGTGCCGGCAGTCTCGTTCCCCAAGGCAAAGTCATTCCACCGAATATGTTGGCATTCGGACGTCCAGCTAAAGTCATCCGTGAAATCAACGAAGAAGATCGTCAGGATATGGAACGCATCGTACGCGAATACGCCGAAAAAGGCCAATACTATAAAACGGCGGAACGGATAAAGTAATGCACGAGCACTTGACTGAAAATTACGAGTATTTGCTCCCAATTCACGAGTAAATCGCTTAAACTTACGAGTATTTGCTCCAAATTCACGAGTAAATCGCTCAAACTTACGAGTATTTGCTCCAAATTCACGAGTAAATCGCTCTAGCTCATGAGTATTGCTCCAAACTCACGAGTAAATCGCTCTAGCTCACGAGTCTGGCCCTTAAAGTTTAATTTCTTTGGGATTTCTTGAATTATTCCCGCAGACGGCTAAGTTAATCCATAAAAAAGGTGCCCCGCAAATAACGGGACACCTTTTTTATATGAATTACGCTTGTGCTTTTAATGTTTCTGCTTTGTCCGTGCGTTCCCATGGAAGATCGACATCTGTACGGCCGAAGTGTCCGTATGCAGCTGTTTGTTTGTAGATTGGGCGACGAAGGTCAAGCATTTTGATGATACCAGCTGGACGAAGGTCGAAGTTTGCGCGAACTAGGTCAACAAGAACTTCTTCGCTAACTGTACCAGTTCCGAACGTATCAATGGAGATCGATACAGGCTCTGCCACACCAATTGCGTATGCCAATTGAACTTCCGCTTTATCGGCAAGGCCGGCTGCCACGATGTTTTTCGCAACGTAACGTGCAGCGTATGCAGCAGAACGGTCAACTTTAGTAGCATCCTTACCAGAGAATGCACCGCCGCCGTGACGAGCGTATCCGCCGTAAGTATCAACGATGATTTTACGTCCAGTAAGACCAGCATCCCCTTGAGGTCCGCCGATTACGAAACGGCCAGTCGGGTTGATGAAGTACTTAGTATCTGCATCGATCAACTCGGCTGGAACGACAGCTTTGATCACATGTTCTTTTAGATCGGCTTGAATTTGTTCAAGCGTAACTTCTGCATCATGCTGTGTGGAGATGACGATTGTATCTACACGTACAGGACGGTTATTCTCATCATATTCCACGGTTACCTGTGTTTTACCATCAGGGCGTAGGTAAGCAAGAGTTTCATCTTTACGAACTTGGGTCAAGCGGAATGAAAGTTTATGCGCCAATGAAATCGGAAGCGGCATAAGCTCTTCTGTTTCATTACAAGCGAATCCGAACATAAGACCTTGGTCCCCTGCACCGATTGCATCAATTTCTTCATCTGACATGTTTCCTTCACGAGCTTCCAATGCTTTATCGACACCAGCTGCGATATCGGCAGACTGCTCATCAATGGAACTCAAAACGGCACAAGTTTCAGCATCGAAACCGTATTTCGCACGTGTGTAGCCAATTCCTTTAACCGTATCACGAACGATACGCGGGATATCCACGTAAGCAGACGTTGTAATTTCACCAGCAACAAGTACAAGACCTGTAGTTACACTAGTTTCACACGCAACACGTGCATTTGCATCCTTAGCTAGGATAGCATCTAAAATGGAATCTGAAATCTGATCACAAATTTTGTCCGGATGGCCCTCTGTAACAGATTCAGAAGTAAATAGACGTTTCTTTGACATCATATTTCCTCCTTGGAAGTTAGTATGTTGTAGGCATAAGCCTGATTTTTACGGAACTCGTTTCCCTCATTAGTTTCAACTATAGACACAGAATTACTTATAAAAAACACAAAAACCTTCCCTGGCAAATGAGGAAAGGTTTAAAATTCTGTCTTCTATCCTTTCACTCTTATCGTTCAAGGGTTTTTTACCTTGCTCAGGTTAGCACCATCACCACTATTCCTTGAAGACCTTCGCTTTATTTTCGGCGATCGATCTTGGAGTCAAGTTCAATATGGCAGGTTGCTGGGTTTCAAAGGGCCTGTCCCTCCACCAACTCGGGATAAGAGAATCCGTACAATTTAAGATATTATCGTATCTGGCTGGAATTTGTCAATGCTTTTCTAAAAAGAACATTTCCACCCAGAACGGCGTTCATTTGAAAAAACATGTTGATACAACGTCCTAGAGGGGTTTACAACGCAATATACGAATAGAAATGTTGTAAATTGCCATTAATAATAAAGTATTGAATATCGAAAAGGAACGACATCCTGACTTTCCCTTTAGACATATATTGTTTACTTACTTCCTATTTAAATAAATTTTTCCTCATGAAAGTATATGCGATCATCCTGACTCGGTTCCTGCCGGATTAAAATGATTAATGCGGCCAGCTGAAAATAATCACAAATTAAAAGAAATAGTATAGACTAATTAAATGAATGTGTTATACTAATTATAATCTAAAAACTCAAACAAAGGAAGGTACCTCATATATGAATTCTGTAGATGTTTCTAATGAGTTACACCAATTATTAACAGGAAACAATGTGCAAACTCAACTATCAGTTCCTCAATTGGTCGAAAAAGTACTAAGCAGAAATGAAGGCGTTTTAACATCAACCGGCGCGGTAAAAGCTGAAACTGGCAAATATACCGGTCGTTCACCTAAAGATAAATATATCGTGGAAGAAGCATCAGTTAAAGATAAAATCGATTGGGGCCCAGTGAACCGGCCGATTTCCGAAGATGTGTTCAATAAACTATATAATAAAGTAGTTGACTACCTAAAAGCAAAAGAAGAGATTTTTGTTTTTAAAGGTTTCGCTGGTGCAGACGAATCATCACGTCTTCCCATCCGTGTTGTTAATGAATATGCTTGGCATAACCTTTTCGCCCATACTTTGTTCATCCGTCCAAACGAAGAGGAACTGAGAGGTCACGAAGCTGAATTCACGATCGTTTCTGCACCTAACTTCAAAGCGGACCCAGAAGTGGACGGAACTACATCCGAAACGTTCATCATCGTTTCTTTTGAACGCCGTACGATCCTGATCGGCGGAACGGAATATGCAGGAGAAATGAAAAAATCGATCTTCTCGATCATGAACTACTTACTTCCAGAGGCTGGAATCCTTCCAATGCATTGCTCTGCCAACGTAGGACGTGAAGGGGACGTCGCTTTATTCTTCGGACTGTCCGGTACGGGCAAAACAACTTTATCAGCAGACACTAGCCGTAAATTGATTGGCGATGATGAGCACGGCTGGTCTTCTAACGGCGTATTCAACATCGAAGGCGGCTGCTATGCAAAAACGATCAACCTTTCACGTGAAAAAGAACCGCAAATTTTCGATGCAATCCGTTTTGGTGCTGTATTGGAAAATGTTGTTGTTGATCCGGATACGCGTGAAGCAAACTATGATGACAGTTCATTGACTGAAAACACTCGTGCTGCTTACCAAATGCAAGCAATCGATAACATCGTGAACCCAAGTATTGCAGGACATCCAAATACAATCATTTTCTTAACGGCTGATGCTTCAGGAGTTCTGCCTCCAATCAGCAAGCTTTCCAAAGAACAGGCAATGTTCCACTTCCTAAGCGGATACACTAGTAAATTGGCTGGTACTGAAAGAGGCGTAACTTCACCGGAAGCTACATTCTCCACTTGCTTCGGTTCACCATTCTTACCGCTTCCAGCTACACGCTATGCTGAGATGCTTGGTGATAAAATTGACGAGCACAATGCAAAGGTATACCTTGTCAACACAGGATGGACTGGCGGTGCATACGGAACTGGAAGCCGTATGAAACTTGCTTACACCCGTGCAATGGTACAAGCGGCGCTTGAAGGTGAATTAGCGAACATTGAAACGATCAAAGATGATATCTTCGGTTTGGATATCCCGCTTCATGTTCCTGGTGTTCCTGATGAAGTGCTTCAACCAATCAAGACTTGGGCAGATCCTGCCGCTTATAAAGAAGCAGCAACAGACCTTGCCGCACAATTCCGTGCAAACTTCAAGAAATTCAAAAGCGTTCCAAGTGAAATCGAAGAACTTGGCGGCCCGACAGCTTAATAAATTGTACACAAAAGGACCAAGCTCTTGCTTGGTCCTTTCAGTTTGTCGGTAAGAAACGTCACTTCCCGAACTGGATTACTTTATTAAGTGCCATGGAAGGGGAAATACCTCGTCTAATGTCGAATATAGTACCAAGTACCCGAAATACGGCATCTTCGCTCGAATTCACTGCCTTACGAATACGCGACTACCGTCGAATTCACTGCCTTTCAGCTCGAAATACGCCATCTGTGGTCGAATTTACTGCCTTATAGCACGAAATACGGCTCTTTCAGTCGAATTTACTACCTTGTACCCCGAAATACGGCATTTGTAGTCGAATTATAACTGCCTTGAAGCTCGAAACACAGCGGCTGCGCTCGAATCTACTAGCTTACAGCCCGAAATACGGCTCTTTCAGTCGAATTTACCACCTTGTCCCCCGAAATACGCCATCTGCGCTCGAATTTACTGCCTTATAACCCGAAATATGGCGGCTGTGCTCGAATAATTGGCTAGCCGAGACTCTGCTAGGATGCTTGCGGTGAGGAGGCTTGACGTACAGGAAGCGGATCTGAAAACAACTGGATCGTTTCCACGTTCTGAAAGGGCCTCGTTCTTGCATGGTCCTTTTTTTCAGTGGAAAAAGGGCACTGTGATAGTCAGTGCCCTCTTAATCGTTATTCCATTATCGATGTTGTCCAAGTTTTTAGATGATCGCTTTATTCCTGTCTTTTTTCATGGACACCGTTTTGTATTGATATATATTGCCCAGGTTGGCCACCGGGATATCTGTTTTCGTTGCATCAATGCAATTGCGTGTATCCAGAATCAATTTATTGCTCATGCGATTCGATAGCTTATCATAATCCATCTGTTTAAATTCATCATGGTCAGTCAGGATAAGTATCAAGTCGGCATCATTTACAGCGTCTTCCACTGATACGACTGGCATCTTTCCAGATTTGACATGCGGGTCATGCAAGGCTACATCCATGTTTTCCATCCCCATCAAGATATTGACTACATCAATGGAGGGACTTTCACGAATATCATCTACATTTCCTTTGTAAGCTAGACCGAAAACGGCTACTTTTGGCTTCCGGATCCCCTCTAGCATCATCCTTACGGAATTTACGATGTAATAAGGCATCGATACGTTGGTATCACGGGCCAATTTAATGATTCTCGCATACTCTGGCGCCTTTGCAACGACGAAATACGGATCGACCGCTAAACAATGGCCGCCAACTCCCGGTCCTGGCTGGTGTATATTGACACGAGGGTGTTTGTTTGCCATCGATATGACATCCAAAACATTGATGTCCAGCTCGAAACAGATTTTCGTCAGCTCATTCGCAAGGGCGATATTGACATCCCTGAAGGTGTTTTCCATCAGTTTAGACATTTCAGCCGTTTTCGCATCGGTCTGAATGATCTCCCCTTGAACGAATGTTTTATAAACAAGACTTCCTTTATATGAGCATGTTTCGGTGATGCCCCCGACGATACGGTTATTATGAACCAACTCTTCAAGAATCCTTCCAGGTAAAACGCGTTCCGGACAATGTACGAGGAAAATGTCTTTTCCGATGGTAAGGCCCGTCCTCTCGATCATCGGTTTAATATGATCATCCATGCTTCTTGGCGCTATCGTTGATTCGATAATGATGACATTTCCTTTTTTGATAAAAGGAAGAATGTTTGAGGTTGCATCCATGACATGTGTTAAATCACAGGATTGGTGCATGTCCTTTTTATTTGGAGTAGGCACCGCGATGATGAAAACATCCGCATGTTCCGGGCTTAACGCAGCTCGGAACTTATTGGAAGCAATCACTTCTTCTAATACCTCATCCAATCCAGGTTCTTCGATATGGAGCCTGCCGCTATTCAAATTGGAAATAATTTCAGGGTGGATATCCACGCCGACAACATCGACACCGTATTTCGCAAACATTAAAGAAGTTGGAAGTCCGATATAACCTAGTCCGATTGTACAAAGTTTCATTTAAACCACTCCTATCTATTTTTCTGCTGCACTCAAATTTGTTAGGCTGTTTGATAGATTTCGATAAAGATTTCCTTCTCTTGTTTCCAGTTGTATTTTTGTCGCGCCTTCAGGCAGTTCTGGCTCATTTCCGCCCTTTTTTCAGGATGCTTCAATAAGTAATTGACACCTTCGGCAATTGATTTTGGATCATGCGAATCGACACATACACCGATTTTTTCCGCATCGACAACCTTTTGAATTTCAGGAAAGCTGCAGGCAACCACTGGCACACCGCTCATCATGTATTCAAACAATTTATTTGAAGAAGCGGAGTAGTGATTAAAGCAGACATTATTCAATATCTGAAAACCTAAATACGCATTTTTTGTATAATGGAGCAGCTCGTCGACCGGAACCTTCGGCAGGAACTTCACACGATGCTCCAGGTTCATGTCGCTCACTTTCTTCATTAATTCATCCTTGATCCTTCCATCCCCGATAAAAACTACCGTTCCGCCCTCGATCATCGGTACAGCATCAACCAATTGCTCTAACCCTCTTCCCATTTGAACGCCGCCTTGGTATAACAATATCGGTTCATTCTCTGGCAAATCGAGCAGCTCATGCAAATTCACGGCCGTACTTTCCTCCGGATTGGTTGGAATCGGGTAGTTATGGACCACCTTGGGATACAGACCATATAAGTCTTCGTTATACTTAGCTCTCGTATGGTTTTCAGCGATCATTTCATCGACGAACATTAATAGGAATTTCTCCATCATCCCGTAAATTCGGCTATTATATCCCGTTCTGCTCGTTTGTACTTCATGCGAGTCATAAATCAGCTTTTTCCTTCTCATCCATTTACTGCTGATCGCTCCCTGCATGAGCGTATTCAAGTCATTTGAATGATAGAAATCATATTTCCTTTTCCGGCCATGATAGATCATTTGACCAAAAATGTAACTCCTCGTTAATAGTGTCGGCAGCTTCGTTTTCGTGATGAACAGGGTGCCCAGCGCAAGGAGTGCAAATGCACCGAACAGTATTCCCGACCCCACCCAGCCGTTGATCAAGTTCAAATTCCACAACGTATTCCAGATCACTAAGGCAAATAGGGCGATTTCAAACTTCTTTTTCTTCAATTTGCCTACGATCCTGAGAATCTTATTAAGCGCCTCCCAGCGGTTATTCACCCTAGTGACCGAGAAACCATTTTGGTGTTTCTCCTTTTTGGCCAAACCCTCGATTTTCCAGTTATGAATGGCAATTAAATCGACTTCATAACCCGCTTCTGTGAGTGCTGTGCATTCTCTTAGAACCCTCGCATCGTTCGTAAAGTAATTCCACACGAACATACATACTTTCTTCGCCATGTTGTCCTCCACTTCCGGATTTTTCAGCCTGACGCTTCCATCACGTTGATGAGACCTTTAATATTTTTAGACCATTGAAAATGTTGTTTAGCATACCGATGACCGTTTTCTCCCAGTTCTTCACGAAGGGCCGGATCTGAGGCCATTGTCAATATATGCTGACAGATTTCATCAACATTTCTGCTCTCTGCCACCAACCCGCATTTCGCCTCCATGAGCATCTTCTTGGCCCTGCCGTCCACATCACCGACAATGGGTTTTCCGACACACATATAATCGATGATTTTACCGGGCAGGACCTTATTGAAGACTTCTTTTTCAACCAAGCTCACATAGGCAATATGAGACGTTGAAACTTCATGAAGAGTCACTCTTCGATTCATCGCATTAATCATCTTAATATTAGTCAGCCCTCTAGAGCTTATCTCCTTCTCCACTTCGGATATCCGATATCCATATCCAATCATCGAGAACTCGATTTGTTTATGTTCCCTTAGCTTTTCAGCGACGGCTATCAGTTTTTTCAAGTCCTGTGCCAGTCCGATATTCCCCGCATAAACGACCTTGATTACCTTTTCCGATATGGGTGTAAGCAAGTTCTTTAGCGTCAGCTCATCAGCTGTAAGCGAATTGGGGATGAATTGGATGGCCTCTTCCTTGACTCCCTTTGCAACGATATAATCCCTGAAACCAGGACTATTGATGATGATAAAATCTGAATGCCTATATAGCTTCCTTTCCAGGAAGAAAGCGATTTTCAAAACACACTTATTATTGAATACGCCTACACCTATCAACGATTCCGGCCATAAATCCCTGACATCGGTAATGAGTTTCGCCTTCATCTTTTTCTTGGCGATCAACGCTGCCAATGTAGGGAAGATCGGCGGGGTCGTGGCAAACACATAATCATATTTTTTTTCGAGACGGATGATTGTATAAATGAAAAGCCACATCGCTTCAAGATAATGAAGCAACCGCTTCCCCATATTGCTTGTATACCTCTTCACTTTGTCCGGCTTAATCCTGATGACATCTTCTTCAATGCTATCTTCATCCCAAAACTTTGTATCTTGATATAAACTTTGATTAGGATAACTCGGCTTCAATGTGATGACCGTTACCTCGAATCCGTTTCTTTTCAAATGGAGATATATATTTTTCATTCTATTTCCCGCACTTCCGATTTCCGGATAAAAGTTTTGCACGATCATCAGGACGCTTTTCATATTCGCCTATCACCTCTATTCTGCTTAGCTTACTTCCTGCTTTATATTGTAAATGCCAGATATTAACTTAAGGTTAAAGAAGTATAAAGTCATTATTAATATTGTAAAAATTCTGTTAATAATTGTTTCGTTTTTATATTTCCCCTGAACTTCCCGTTATAATGGGGGAGACATTCAGAAGGGGAGGAAATGAGCATGCCTAAACAACGTATTAAGGTCATGACCGTATTTGGTACAAGACCAGAGGCTATCAAAATGGCACCAGTCGTTTTGGAACTGAAAAAGCATCCAGAAGAAATAGAAACCATCGTGGTGGTCACCGCCCAGCATAGGGAAATGCTCGACCAAGTCTTGCAATGTTTCCAGATAAATCCAGATCACGATTTGGATATGATGAAGGATAGACAAACATTAGAAGAGATTACAACTCGAGGGCTTGAAAAATTGAGTTCGCTCATGAAAGACATAAAACCGGATATCGTCCTCGTACATGGGGATACTACGACAACTTTCATCGCCAGCCTGGCAGCTTTCTATAATAAGATACAGATTGGACACGTTGAAGCTGGTCTGCGGACTGGTAATAAGTATTCTCCATATCCTGAAGAGATGAATAGGCAGCTGACTGGCGTCATGGCCGATTTGCACTTTGCCCCTACAAATCAGGCGGCAGAGAATCTAATTTCGGAAAATAAAAAGAGTGATTATATCCATATTACTGGCAATACGGCTATCGATGCTTTGAAAACAACAGTACGTAAAGACTATGATCATCCGATTCTATCTGGTTTGAATGGAGATCGCATGTTATTGATGACAGCGCACAGAAGGGAAAATATCGGAAAACCAATGGAAGAGATATTCCGTTCCGTCAAACGGCTGCTTGAAGATTACACGGATATCCAAGTTGTTTTCCCGCTTCATAAAAACCCGGTTGTCCGTGAAATTGCTTACCGGATTTTCGGTGAAACGGAAAGGCTTCACTTAATAGAGCCGCTTGAGGTGCTCGATTTCCATAATTTTGCGGCGCACGCCCATCTCATATTGACAGATTCCGGAGGGGTGCAAGAAGAAGCTCCCTCACTTGGCGTTCCTGTCCTTGTGTTACGCGATACAACAGAACGTCCGGAAGGAATCGATGCCGGTACCCTTTTATTGGCAGGAATTGAGGAAGAACGAATTTATCAACTAGCCTCAGAATTACTTACAAATGAAGAAACCTATAAAAAAATGGCGACAGCTTCCAACCCATATGGAGATGGATTCGCTTCAAAACGGATTGTCGATATCCTATTAACGCATTGCGAAGTGAAATCACCCCTTCCATTATAAAAAATAAAATAGAGAGAAAAGCCTGTCACGTAAGCGGCAGGCTTTTTCTATTCAGCCAGATTATGAAAAGGCTGCTTTCATTTCATTTAGCGAAGGATTAAAGCAAAGTCAATTTAGATTTGTAAATGGTAAATACATATGTGATAGTTTGGGGAGATTTAACGTTTCATTGAAGACAATCTATTACCTTGGAGGTGCTGTAATGTTCGGGAAGGATCCCAATTGTGTTAAATGTGGTAAAGAAATGAAGGGCGACGAAGTCGTTCTTCTGAAAATGCTTTATCCAAGGCGTAAAGGGGTGACGGAAATAAAAGCATATTTAAAAAATGTCTGCCGAATGGATAGTCAACACGAAACAGGAGGATTAGCAAAAGACGCATTGGCCTTTTGGTGCAGAAGTATTTCATGGCGAACTGCAAACCTTCGGGGAAGCTGATTTCCCAACACCTGAAGATGCGAATGACCTTGTTTAAAAATGGCCGAAAATACGCCTTGTATCCCCGGCCATTTTTAATAGGAATTCATTCGCTGAACACGCCATCAAAAAATATGAAAATAATTAAGGACATTTTTTCCAATCAATAAAACCGTGACGCAAATGAATAAGATACGGACATAGGAAGCACCTTTCTTTATGGCGAAGTTCGTTCCTACCAATGCTCCCGCGACCATTGCAAGACCCATCGGGATTCCATAGGCAAAATTGACGGTCCCCATAGATAAAAAAATGATAAGTGCGGCAATATTGCTTCCAAAATTCAATATTCTTGCATTCCCGGCTGCCTGGACAAAATCAAACCCAATGATCAGAAATGAAAATAATAAAAAGGAACCTGTGCCTGGTCCAAGAAAACCATCATAAAAACCAATCGCAAATATTATGACTATCAAAAGTATCATTTTCTTCCTTGTCAGCCCTTTATATTTTGCATCTTTACCCCAATCCTTTTTTACCAACGTATAAATCGCGACAATGACCAGCAAGATCAAAATGAGGGGCTTCAATATCTCTGCGGAAACGAAATGTACAACGTATGCTCCTAACGCCGCTCCAATCACGGTGATCGGAAACAGCTTGATGACGAATTTGAAATCCACTTTTCCAGCCCGAATGAATGAAATCGTACTCGTTAAAGACCCCATGGTACCCGCCAGCTTGTTAGTGGCAAGTGCCGCTGAAGGCGATATCCCCGTGAACAATAAAGCAGGAATGGAAATTAACCCGCCCCCTCCCACTACGGAATCGATGAATGCGGCAATAAAACCCGCAAGTACTAAAAATAGCAAAGTATAGAGATTGATATCCTCCATGTATTCCCCTTCTTTCAAAAGCACTATCTAAAATGCCATTACTCATTTTTCATCCAAATAATCGAATAACCTTTCTTCTGAAATGACCGTGAACCCATGCCTCCTAAGCAAAGCCGCGGTCACTCCATTCCCGACCTTCTTCTTCCCCTTGAATTCCCCATTATAAATCGTGGCACTCCCGCAGGATGGACTATTTTCTTTTAAAACGACTAACGTTGCCCCTACCTCCTGGGCTTTCAATAACGTGAGATTCGCTCCCTTTATGTACAATTCCGTTACATCCCTGCCCGACTTTTCGATGATCTTCGCTTTTCCATCAAGGACATCCCCACCTTCACCGCCAACTATCTCAGCAGGTTCCCTCGGTGTCGAAAAACCGCCAAGCAATTCAGGACAAACCGCTATAGCCTTTTTCTCCCTCATCAATGCCATAATTCCATCATCCAAGCTGTGAGTACCATTGTATCTTACCTCAAGGCCCGCTAAACAAGAACTCACCAAAATCATCAAACCACCCCGCCTCATGCACTTTACACCATTTTACCACTCTTTTCATGACAATCATTTCGAAGATTGAATATCCACGCTGATAAAACACCGTTTTACTTGAGTTGGATTTTTTTCACGAATTTTCCGTGCATCTGTCGAATTCCGCCAAAACAAAAAAAGCGCTTGCAGCGGAGGCGATTCCCGGCAAGCGCTTGTCTATTTAGTTAGTTGAATTCAGTGATAGCAGTTGGTACGTAATGATGGTCTTTTCACTGGTCCATTCAATTTTTTGGATAACGGCTGTTCCGCTTGAATCAGATTGGATCGTTTTGCGGACATCGATTGGAATATCGATAGGGTATAACCTGTAACCAGCTTTCGCCAGCCGAAAAATGTTTTCTTCTTCACGGGTTTCGTTCCCTTTTGTAACGATCATGGTATTTAGCTCCATAGGCATGCCCATGTGTATCTCCTCCTCTTGCCAATATACTTAGTATATCCTTCATTCTATCATTATTCGGTTTTACTTTTCATCCAAGATGTTAAATCTTCGACTACTTTTCTGTTTACGGCAGGAGGGAAGAAATGCGTGAATTGAGGGAAATACCAGCTTTCGACCTCTTTGTCATGCATTTTCAACCTTTTTTCCAGCCGGTATGCGTGTTCTATGGCGACATTGTAATCTTTTTCACCATGTATGATCAGGACGGGTACATTCAAATCATCAATCGCAAACAATGGTGTACGGTATTCATATTGATCCGGGCATTTTTTAGGTGTTCCGCCGATGACACGCTTCATCATCCGACGCATATCGACCCGTTCGACATATGTTAAAAACATATCCGACACACCTCCCCACGTAACAATCGACGCTGCATTCCTGCAGTATATCCCAGTCCAAAGGGCCATGATGCCGCCACGGGAGAATCCGAGGATATGAATGTGATCCTTGTTCACCCTGGGATGCTGTTCAAGAAGATTGAATCCTGATATCGCATCGAATCGATCTTCGCCTCCAAAATCCTCATCCCCCTCCCCGCCTTGATTTCCACGGTAAAAAGGAGCAAAAACGATGAAACCTTCTACAGCATACTGCACGATCCTTGCAGGCCTCACCTTGCCGACATTTTTAATCCCGCCGCGTAAATATAAGAAGGCATCATGTATTTCGCCATCAACCGGTTCAGCCAGCAAACCTTTTACCTTCAGGCCTTGTGATATGTACGTAACTGAATAAAGATGGATTCGTGGATGCGGTGATGGAAACCGCTGTTTTGAAATAATCGTTCCGTTCTCCAATTTCCACTCTCCTTTCTCTTTATTCTTATTGTAAAACATCCGCTTGTTTTTATCCCCTGAGAGGCATTCACATTTTTTTCTTCCGTTCATACGATAATGTAGGCAAAATACCCATATATCAAGGAGGAAGGCATTTTGAAAAAATGGTGTAAAGCAGGTGTCGTATTTTTACTTCTGTTCGTGCTGGTGATCCCGCTTGGCGCATGCGGCAACAAAGAACAGGAAACAACGAAGGTAAGGGTTGCCGAAGTAACCCGCTCCCTTTTCTATACACCGCAATATGTCGCTATCGAAAAAGGCTTTTTTAAAGATGAGGGCCTCAGCATTGATTTGAAAACGACGGCAGGCGGCGACAAGACGATGACCACGCTTCTTTCCAATGGCGCGGATATTGCTCTCGTTGGCTCCGAAACATCGATTTACGTTCAGGCACAAGGCTCGAATGACCCCGTCATCAACTTCGCCCAATTAACACAGACGGATGGAACGTTCCTTGTTTCACGTGAAAAAATTGACAACTTCAATTGGGATATGCTGAAAAACTCTACATTCCTAGGCCAGCGCAAAGGCGGGATGCCGCAAATGGCCGGCGAGTTCGTATTGAAAAAACATAACATAGACCCGAAAAAAGATTTGAACCTCATCCAGAACATTGATTTCGCGAATGTCGCAACTGCCTTCGCTTCCGGAACCGGCGATTTCGTTCAACTGTTCGAACCAACGGCCAGTGTGTTTGAAAAAGAAGGAAAAGGCTATATCGTCGCTTCTTTCGGCACCGAGTCCGGTCATCTTCCATATACAGTTTATATGGCTAAAGAAAGCTATTTGAAAGAAGACAAAGAGACTGTCGAAAAATTCACGAGGGCCTTGAAGAAAGCACAAGATTGGGTTCAGGAAAACGATGCTGCCGAAATTGCCGGAGTCATTCAGCCGTATTTTGAGGATACCAATCTCGAGACGATGGAAACAGTCATCAATCGCTACAAAGAACAAGGATCCTTTGCCACCGATCCCATTCTTGATGAAGAAGAATGGAACAATCTGCAAAACATCATGGATGAAGCAGGCGAGCTTCCATCACGTATTAGCCATGAAGAGCTGGTCAATACCGACTTTGCTGAAGAAGTCACAAAATAACATAGCAAAAGGTAAGGAGGATGTCCGATGAGCTTTTTAAAAATCCAAGACATTCACCATACTTATTTTTCAAATCAGACGGCAGCGACCGCACTTGCGGACATTTCCCTCGACATTGAAAAAGGTGAATTCGTCTCTTTTCTAGGTCCGAGCGGCTGCGGAAAAACCACCCTGCTTTCCATCATCGCCGGGCTCTTTCCGCCCACTTCAGGAAAGATCCTGCTCGAAAACAAACCGCTGAAAGCCAACAGCGACCTTTCAATCGGCTATATGCTGCAGCAGGATTATCTATTTCCATGGAAGACGATAGAAGAAAATATCTTATTAGGATTGAAACTGATAAAAAAAGATGAAGGACTTGAGAGAATAAAAACGCTTAAACTTTTAAGTGACGTTGGATTGGGAGACACCGGAAAATTATATCCGCGCGAACTATCGGGAGGAATGAGGCAAAGGGCTGCACTGGCACGGACACTGGCAGTCGATCCAAAAATCCTTTTGCTTGATGAACCGTTTTCAGCTCTTGATTATCAAACCAAGTTGAAGCTGGAAGACCTTGTTTTTGAAACCCTGAAATCCTTCGGAAAGACAGCCGTCCTCGTCACCCATGATATCGGTGAAGCCATTGCGATGAGTGACCGCATCTTTCTGTTTTCCGCGAATCCGGGAAGCGTGCACAAAACCTTCAAGGTGCCCGAAGAATTGCGTGAACTCACGCCTTTCCATGCACGCAACCATCCGCAGTATCCAATGCTATTCCAAACGATCTGGAAGGAGCTTGAGAGCCTTGAATATTGAACAGCTTCATAACCAATATAAAACCTCATTAAAAAAAGAAAACAGGCTCATTCGCTTTTATCAGATCCTGATTTTCATCGTTTTTTTCAGCAGTTGGGAACTTTTATCCAGGAAGGAACTGATCGATCCGCTCATCTTCAGCTCCCCGACTAAAGTGTGGCATCTTTTCATACAGAAATTGGGTGACGGAACCCTGCTATCCCATTCCGGAGTGACGCTATTCGAGACCGTTCTAGGCTTTATCATAGGAACACTGCTTGGAACGATCCTGGCATCCCTGCTTTGGTGGTCGCCAAGATTATCCAAAACACTTGATCCTTATCTCGTCATTTTAAATGCGATGCCGAAAGTGGCACTCGGCCCCATCATCATCGTAGCATTTGGCCCTGGATTTCCATCCATCATCTCGATGGGGGCGATCATCTCCATCATCATCACCACCATCGTCGTCTACACTGCATTTCGCGAAGTGGACCCGAACTACCTGAAAGTACTCCAAACTTTTGGCGCCACAAGAACACAAGCTTTTCGGGAAGCCATATTACCCGCATCCTTCCCAACGATCATCTCGACATTGAAAGTGAATGTCGGCCTCTCCTGGGTCGGCGTCATCGTAGGTGAATTCCTTGTTTCGGCCAAAGGACTCGGCTACCTAATCATTTATGGCTTTCAAGTCTTCAACTTCACCCTTGTAATGCTTGCCTTGATGATCATTGCCGTCTTTGCCACAATCATGTATCAACTAGTCGAACTGCTCGAGCGAAAATTAATCAAAGACTGACCAAACTGCCGATAAGCCTCGGCAGTTTTTCACTCATGCTGAGTTAAAACATGAATGTAGTTGGATTTACTCGTAAGTTTTTGATGATTTACTCGTGAGTTTCGGACTTTTACTCGTGAGTTTTCGCGATTTACTCGTGAATTCCGCCAGCTTACTCGTAAATTTCAGTATTTTACTCGTGAGTTTTCGCGATTTACTCGTGAATACTTCCTTTTACTCGTGAGTTCCTGACATTCACTCGTTTCTTTGCAAAGTGCCATCATCCAGTCTCGATAAGCTCAAAGGTACAATCTCATCTTTCATGATGAAGCTAAACTCCTCACCGAGTACATCCGGCAATGATTCCATAAAGATCGGGCCATCTGTTTCCAGGTAATTCCGTTTTTTCTCTATTTCACGCAATTCGGCATAGTATATTGATTTAACGAATGGCTTCACTGGATCATGCACTTTATATTGTCCCAAAAATTGCAGATGGCCCACCAAGCCTCCTGTTTCTTCATAAACTTCCCGTATGGCCGTTTCTTCAATGGATTCCCCTGCTTCCCGTTTACCGCCAGGGAACTCGAATCCCCTTTCTCTGTGTTTGGTCAATACCCACCTGCCCTTATATCGGCTTAGCACAAAAATATGCCAAGGCTCTCCAAAGACAGGATTCTCGGAGAATTCGACCTTATATCCGTTCTTATCAAGAAATCGTTTCATTTTTCCCCTTCTCTCCGTATAAGAAATGGTGCTATGCTCCTTGTTTCATTATATGGGTAAAAAAAATCACTATCCAGCGGGAATCTGCATTACATCAAAAAAACGATGGACCCTCAATATTCGAGGCCATCGTCTGTTGGTTTTGCCTGTAGTATTCCCATGCTTTCTATATGCCGTCTTCCTTCTTCAGTTCCCAGGGCGTAAATCATTTCGTAAATTTTTTGAAGGGTGATATCCTGCTTATCATTTTCACGGTCAAAATGATATTGAAGGTATGGGACATGTGCCCGGTAAAAATTTTCTTCCCCTATTGAATAATTGTAATCAAATAATTCACGTAATTTGATGATTTCATTATCTGTCGCCTCGATTTCGAAGTTCCATGGAGAACTTTCCCTATCTTGTGTTATCTGTCCATTCGGAAGCCAAATGTAATATTTTTTCCTGTCTTCAGACACATTCATCCACCCTTTCCATATATCCTACGCTTATTTTTCACGTATTTCCCCACTTCATACGATGGAAAATTTTGTTTACAGAAGAACAAAGATGTTAAATAATAGATTAAAGTATCTTTCAAAGGGTAAAACATATAATAAGCCCAAGCATCCCTTAAGATTTTTATATGCACCCAGAGGTTTTTTTGATAACCTACATATAAAGAGATAACGGATTTCTAATAAATGTGAGGTGAAAGTTTTGAAGTTAATTGAAGAATTATACAATATGTACCGTGATAAGATGACTGGTGATGAAGAAGATATTGATATGCTTACGTTTGCGGTTCTGGAACAGCTTGACCGCAAGGAAATTTTCGAATTGCTTCAAGAGATGGATGATCAGGAACTAACCAATTTAATGGGCCTTTACATTATTGAAACGTTAAAAGGGAAGTTTGCTCAAAATAGTTTGAGCGACACGAAACCTACACATTTTCCGCCTAGGAATATTCATTAAATACATACCATGTCAGGTGTCCCTCTTTTGATGGATGCCTTTTTTATAGGTTTAACCGAAAAAAAAGCCCTACCGAAGCAGGGCTTTTCCTAAATCTTAATGTCCTAAATACGCACGCAGCATCCAAGCATGTTTGTTTAAGCTTTTCTTCATGCCTGTCAGCATATCGGCCGTAACCGGATCTTCTTGTTCGGCAACTTCGATGATTTCCAGGAACTCTTCGGAAAGCTTTTCAAAATCACTTATGACGCTTTGGACCATATCTTCTGTATTTTCATTACCTGTCGCTTCTTCGATCGTCGTTAATTCCATGTACTCTTTAAGGGTAGCAACC
This sequence comes from Peribacillus sp. AS_2, assembly GCF_026891895.1. Classification (NCBI taxonomy): domain Bacteria; kingdom Bacillati; phylum Bacillota; class Bacilli; order Caryophanales; family Bacillaceae; genus Peribacillus; species Peribacillus sp. AS_2. Next base: position 18,311 of record NZ_JAPTGA010000011.1, on the reverse strand, counting down.
GGCTTTTCACCAATGGCCAATAGTCTTTCAGCCAATTCGTCATAGTTGGATGTCACTTCTTTATATAACTCTTCCAATTTTTGGTGAAGTTCAAAGAAGTGCGGTCCATTCACGAACCAATGGTAATTATGAATTTTTGTATAAAGAACACTGAAGTTTGCTATTTCCTTATTCACTAAAGTTCCTAATTTTTTCTGGGCCATAAATATCTACCTCCGTAAGTTGGTTATACCTTTATAATTCCCTCTATTCGAAAATTGAAACATTATCTGACTCGGTTCTTATGCTAAAATGAATCTAAATTGTGAACGTTAGGAGCTGTAAAGTATGATTACGGTTTTAGTTATCTCCATTATTGTGATTCTGATTGTATTGGCACTATCGGTCTTAACCATCGGAAAAGGTTACAGCTACAAGCATACAGTCGATCCGGTCAAACCTTTGCCAGAGGATGAGGGAAAAAAAGAAGAACCCGAGAAATGAAAAAAGTTCCTGTCACAAATGGACAGGAACTTTTTTATTAACCGAAAACTTTATGAAGATCTTCTTTATCTTGTGCAAGCCAGAAATTCATTAATTTCTTAGCTCCTTCAAGATCATGCAATTTTGCTTGGCCGCATTGTTTTTCGTTTGCAGCAGGAATTTCGGTAATTGTAACAGCATCCTTGAATGTATCTTCAAGAACATCGATGATTTCCGTCACAGTCGGCTCGCCGCTGACCACAAGGTAATATCCTGTTTGACATCCCATTGGCGAAATGTCGATAATATCAAAGTGATCGAAGCGCTCGGAATGCTTACGGATATTGAATGCAAGCAAATGTTCCAGGGTATGGATCGTGTCCGGCTTCATCGCTTGTTTATTCGGCTGGCAAAAACGGATATCAAATTTATTAACAACACCGTCTGTTCCTACCTTATGGACACCGCAATGTCTAACATATGGGGCTTTAACAGCGTTATGATCTAATTCAAAGCTTTCAACTGAAGGCATTTAATTCACTCCTTAATTGTATGTCATCTCTATTTTACCTTGAATAACAATATATTTCATCCTTTAAAATTAATTCTCATTATATCAATCGGATTGCCAATAGGCTCATTCCTTTTTTACCCTTTTGGGAAATTTAGAAAATATGCTATAATTGAGGGTAGTCAATTTACTCGAAAAGAGCTGAAAGCATCGTGATGAAAAAAATAGTAATGGGAGTCATCCGTTTTTACCAAGTTGCCATTTCTCCATCAAAACCGCCCACCTGCCGTTTTTATCCAACTTGTTCCCATTATGGTTTAGAAGCGGTCAATCGTTTCGGACCTATAAAAGGAAGCTGGTTAGCACTCATCCGGATTCTTAAATGTCATCCGTTTCATCCAGGGGGCATTGACCTTGTTCCCGAAAAAAAAGAAAAAAGTAAGGACCAATAGAAAAAACCCTTGCTTTCCTTTGCAATCTTTTGTATCATACAGAAGTCAAATCGTAATCATTTCGTTTTTACCATATAAAATTCAAATCGTAATCAATACGAATTATAAAGGAGCATATCATATGAAAATTCGAGCATGGCTCTCCCTTTTCCTTGTTACTGCGGTATTTCTGTCAGCCTGCGGCAACTCAAAGGGAGAATCGAGTAAAGAAGAAACCAAGGATGCCTTGGATATATATACGACAGTTTACCCTTTACAATACTTCACTGAGGCCATTGGCGGGGAGTACGTGAATGTCGAGACGGTTTATCCTCCAGGAACGGATGAACACTCATTCGAACCCTCACAAAAAGATATTGTGAAAATGGCTGAATCAGACCTGTTTTTCTATATTGGCTATAATCTTGAAGGCTTTGTAACCAAAGCTGAACCAATTCTAAACAAAGAAGGCGTCAGCACAATTGCGGTGGGTGAAACGGTTCATCTTGATGAAGAGGAGCATGAGCATGAAGACGAACATGCAAATGAAGAAGACGGTCATGACCATGGGGGCGTTAATCCGCATTTGTGGTTAGATCCCGTCTATTCCATTGACATGGCTAAAACCATCAAGGATGAATTAACGAAAAAAATGCCGGAACAGGAAGAATATTTCAACAGCCATTTCAATGAGCTCTCCGAAAAGCTTGAGGCACTAGATGAAAAATTCGCGACGACGATCGAGTCAGGCCGTACCAATAAGATCATCGTTTCCCATTCTGCATATGGTTATTGGGAGGAACGCTATGGATTGGAACAAATTGGCGTCACAGGACTAACGTCTTCAAACGAACCTTCTCAAAAGGAACTGGGGAAAATCGTAACCATGGCTGAAAAAGAAGACTTGAACTATGTCATCTTTGAGCAGAATATCAGTTCTAAACTTACCGAAATCATCCAAAAGGAAATGGGAGCGAAATCACTTGAGCTCCATAACCTTTCCGTGTTGACGGAAAAAGATATCGAAGCTGGCGAAGATTACTTCAGTTTAATGGAAAAAAACGTCAAGACACTGCAAACTGCCTTGCAATAGACGAGAAAGAAGCGGCTCCCTTTGGATTCGCTTCTTTTTTGTACCTCGGTACTCTAAAGAGTTCTTGGAGTTTCGGTTCCTGACAAATATAAAGAAGAAGGGAACCCCTTTCATTGGGATTCCCTTACGTTAGTTATTCCTTTAAGTACTTCTCACGGATCTTTTCCATTTTCGTCATCAATTCGGTTCCAATCGTGGATTCGAATTCCGGATAGATGACGGTCATCTCATCCATCCATTCTTTCTTTTCTTCATCTGACAGTTTATAGATGTCGATATTCGATTTTTGCTGGATTTCCCTTAGCTGTTCCTGATTCAATTCATTTGATTTGATCCATAGCCATTTCGTTGTATCATCCATCGCCCGTTGGATTTGCTGCTGAATATCCAACGGGAGTTTGTTCCAAAACTGCTCGTTTATCATGACTACATACCCTAAATAGCCATGATCACTGATCGTTAAATACTTTTGCACTTCATATAATTTCTTGGAATAGATATTCGAAATCGTATTTTCCTGGCTGTCCGTTTCGTTGATTTCAAGGCTTTTGAACGTTTCATTAAACTCCAGGACAGAAGTTGTCGCTCCAAAATGCTTGAATTGGCTTTCCAGGACTGCACTTGGCATGATTCTGAAATGCTTTCCTGCAAAATCACTTGGATGCCGTATCGGCTTACTGCTTGTAATCTGTTTATAGTTATTCGACCAAAATGCGAGTCCTTCGATATCGATGATATTCAGCTGCTTGAGCAGCTCTTCCCCCACTTCCCCATTCAACGCTTCCTGCAAGGCCTCATCCGTTGGAAAGACGTAAGGGAGGTCCAATAGCATCCATTTCTTTGATATGCTCGTTATTTTAGATGCAGTCGGTGCAATCATCTGCACCTTGTTTTCTTGTAATGCCTCAATCTCTTCCTGATCACTATATAATGACTGATTAGGATAAACTTCTATTTTGACACGATGGTCTGTATATTCATCGACAAGTTGGGCAAATCGGTTTGCAGCTAGCCCTTTAGGTGTATTTTCGGCAACGACATGACTGAACTTAATCACGATTTGATCCTTCATCCCGACCTGCTCCTTATCCTTCGGCAAATTGAAACCGAAGCTTGTAAAGAACGATTGAAACGATATATACACGGCTATCAACAGCCCCAAGCCAATTAACAAGAAATACCCCCATAATGCACGCATACCGACAACTCCTCACCGCTCACTTCACATTATCACTATTCTATCACAGCTTATTGCTGTCGTATTACACTGCGCGAAAAATAGCGAAAAGTGATAGAAATTCTGTTACTATTAAGTATAGAAGTAATGGAGGAAAACCAATGGATAAACCCTTTCATATGCCCATTCAAATTAAAATCACCCTGCTATCATTCGTAATCGTCGCTTTTTCGATACTTATAGGCGGGATTTTTATATTCGGAAATATCGTTTCGGTCAGGGAAGATGAAATCGGCAAACGATCCATGATTACAGCCCATACCATTGCCGAACTCCCTGAAGTACAGAAATTGGTCCGTGAGCCTGAAGGATGGACGCAGCTTAACCCGATTATTGAAAACTTAAGAAAAATCCATCAAGCGGATTATATAGTTGTACTTAACAATCAGCATATACGCTATTCCCACCCGGTGTTCAGTCAATTGGGGACCCCATCCAGCAGCAGTGATGAAAGCGCTGCGTTCGCAGAACACGAATACCTTTCAAAGGCTGCTGGCGAACTTGGCATTTCCGTCCGCGCCTTTGTCCCGATCCTTGATGGAGATAGAGAGCAAATCGGCGTCGTGCTGGTCGGGAATATCCTGCCTACGATACCGGAATTAATCAAGGACCTGAAAGGCGAAATCGCGATTATCCTGGTCCTTACCCTTCTATTCGGTGTTTGCGGCTCTTGGCTCATGGCAAAAAGGATAAAAAAAGAAACCTTCCAACTGGAACCCCATGAAATTTCACGAATGTTGGTTGAAAGGACAGCCGCTTTCAATGCCATGCATGAAGGGGTCATCGCCATAGATAATAATCAGGCCATCACGATTTTCAATGAAAAGGCTAAGCAGATATTCAAGATCGAAGGTGCGGTCATAGGCAAGAATATCAATGATATCATACACGATACCCGTCTCCCGGAAGTGCTCAATCGGACATCTCCCATCTTCAATCAGGAAATCTCCGTTCAAAACAGGAATATTGTAAGCAACCGGGTACCGATAAAGATTGCGGATAAAACGATCGGTGCCGTGGCCATTTTCCAGGATCGCACCGATGTGACGAAGCTAGCTGAAGAGTTGACTAGTGTCAAAGCATTCGTTGAAGCCCTGCGCGTTCAAAACCATGAACATATGAACAAACTTCATACGATAGCAGGATTGATCCAGCTAGGTAATCTTGACGAAGCGCTGCATTACATTTTTCAGATCACGGAAGAACAAGAGGAATTGACCAGGTTTTTAACGAAGCACATTCACGATGATAATTTAGTGGGGCTGATATTAAGTAAGATCTCCTTGGGACGGGAACTCGGGATCGAGCTCATCATGGACAAACACACAAAATTGGACCGCTTCCCCGCTGGTTTGGATCATCACGATTTTGTTTTGATAATCGGAAACCTGATCGAAAACTCATTCGCAGCGCTAAAGTATTGTTCAGAGGAAACAAAACAGGTTTATCTATCCATCTACCAGGACGAACGTCATTGTCAAATCGTGCTTGAGGATAATGGACCCGGCATTCCCGAGGACATTCATAAAGATATTTTTGAATATGGTTTTACAACAAAAGGTGCGGAAGGATCAGGAATTGGTCTTTATCTAATAGACCAAATTGTAAAAAAAGCGAACGGCGAAATGAAATTCACGACACGCCCTAATGAGGGAACAAGCTTTTTTCTTTCTTTTCCGATGCATGATATAGAGGAGAACCAAAATGACTAACGAAATTCGTGTACTATTAATTGAAGATGACCCAATGGTCCAAGAGGTCAACAAACAGTTCATCGAGCGCCTGCCTGCCTTTAAAATCGTTGATACAGCTTCAAATGGGCTTGAAGGTCTGGAAAAAATCAGGCAGTCTAGACCCGACCTTGTCATTTTGGACATCTTCATGCCATCTTTAAACGGGGTTGATACACTTTATCAAATTAGAAAAGAGCAAATTGATGTGGATGTTATCATCATTTCAGCGGCAAATGATCAGAAAACGATTCGAAAAATGATACAGAACGGGGCTTTTGACTATTTAATCAAGCCATTTAAATTCGATAGGCTAAAACATACGCTGGAACAATATTATGCTTTTCGGATGGAGGTTGAACCTGATCATCAAATTTCCCAAAATCAGCTCGACCGAATCCTCTTTCAAAATAAGACACATTCTGAAGCGCGTCCGAAATATGATGTTCCGAAAGGATTGAATGGCGCGACTCTTGAGCAAGTGACGAAGTTCATAAAGACCCAGCCTGGGTCACTATCGGCAGAAGAAGTGGCTGATGGAATTGGAATAGCCAGAGTTACAGCTAGGCGCTATCTTGAATACTTGCATGGCGAAGAAGTCCTTCAGCTTGACGTTCAATATGGCAGCATAGGCCGTCCAGTCAATAGGTACCGGCTAAAAAAACCTTAAACGCATGGGGACCGGCTTGAAACGGTTCCCTTTTTACTTTCATTCTTTACGCACCTGTCTTCCGGTCATATAGGCCCCACTTTCGCTTCAAAAGAAACAGCTCGCACTCCTTCAAAGCCGTCACTTCTTTTATGACATAGTCAGGCATGCCCCTTCTTAGTAGAATTTCCGCAATAAGGTACGGTTTTTTCATACACTCTCCCCTCCTTTTCCCTTTGGTTGCCCTTCTTTTCATTCATTATACAAAATAATCCAATAAAGGAAAAATAGACAAAGCCCCATTTTCCGAAAAAATTATGTTTTATCGGGCCATTTAAATGGTTTTTCTGAAAAATCTGCAGACAAATTAAAAATGTTCAGGTTGATTTCAGTCAGCCGTACCCTTTCCTCCGACTGTTAGTATCCTATTAAAATCATGTTCCAAAAGGGTGGGGTTTCCGTCCAATAAAGTACGAATTGGGTAAGTTGCATAGATCGTGGGAGTACAAGGAGATATGGTCAATATTTGATCAAAAGAGGTGGGCCGTGCACCTCCTTTGATGTTTCATTTGAACAGTTTACTATATGTAGTCAATTCCTTTAGCCGCTTTTCATTGATGGCAAAACCGATTCCAGCTTTATCGGGAACTTGGATCATGCCATTTTCGACGATGACTTCAGGATCGATTATATCTCCATCCCAATAACGGGATGAAGATGATATATCCCCGGGAATCGTGAACCCTTTTAATGAGGCAAGTGCAATATTATGTGCACGTGAAATGCCAAATTCAATCATACCGCCGCACCAAACGGGCACATCATTTCCCAGGCATAGATCATGGATTCTTACAGCTTCCATCCAGCCGCCGACTTTAGCCATCTTAATGTTGATGACCCCACAGCTCTGGAGCGACAGTGCACTTTTTGCATCATGAAATGAATTTATGCTTTCATCAAGGCAAATGGGTGTCTGCAGCTGTTTCTGCAAAAATGAATGTTCCACAATGTCGTCATGCCCCAGCGGCTGCTCAATCATCATCAGCTTAAAGTCCTCAAGCTTCTGCAGATGTGGGATGTCATCAAGAGTGTACGCTGAATTGGCATCTGCCATTAGCGGGATATCGGGATAGGCCCGACGGATTTCCGCTAAAAACTCCAGATCATTTTGAGGATTTATTTTTATTTTATATCGCTGATAACCGGAATCGGAAAAATCCTCGATCTGGCGCATCGCATCTTCTATATCATTCGATGCAATGACTACGCCAGCGGCCACTTCCCTTCGTTCGCCGCCAAACAGCCGTCCGAGGTAGACTCCTTTCTGCTTCGCATACAAATCGAGGATTGCCTGCTCTAAAGCCGACTTCGCCATTGCATTCCGCCTGATTCCGCTCCATAAGTTCGGCAGCTCATCAGGATGCCTGATCTGACTGGCCAATGTCAGCGGGATTAAGAAGTCTTCCAACATATGAAAGCATGTTTTGATCGTTTCCTCGGTATACCAAGGACTTGTAAAAGGCACAGCTTCCCCGTATCCAATCAATCCGTCTTCATCCATGGCTTCGACTATTATCACTTCCCGGTCGCTTACCGTTTCAAGATGCGTCTTGAATGGCCGCTTTAAAGGGGCCTTAATGAGCTTTAGGGAAATGGAGGATAACTTCATTGCCATTCCCCCATCTCCTTCTTCAGTTCCCGTCTCAGAAGCTTGCTTGCTCCATTCCGGGGAAGCTCCTTACAAAATATCACGTTCCTGGGAATCTTATAGGGTGCCAAATACTCCTTGCAATATTCGAGCAGTTCGCTCTCACCTAGCTCTGCACCTTGATGCAGGACAACAAAGGCAAGCGGGACCTGTCCCCATTTTTCATCTTCTGTCCCCGTCACTCCCGCTTCGAACACATCGGGGTGCGTACTAAGGACATTTTCAATCTCGGCCGGGTAGACATTTTCACCGCCGGAAATGATTAAATCCGAGCGTCGGTCAAGCACATATAAAAAACCTTCCTCATCGAGATAACCAAGGTCCCCAGTATAAAGCCATCCATCGATAATGGCCTGCTGTGTAGCATCCATCCGATTAAAATAGCCTTTCGTCACATTCGGACCCGATACCACGATTTCCCCCACTGCACCCGGTTCACACATCGTGCCGTCTTTCTCAATCCGTAACTGCGAAGGAAACAAAGGCTTTCCCGCAGAGCCGATTTTTGTCATGCTATATTCTGGTGCCAGCGTCACAATCTGTGAAGACGTTTCGGTCATCCCATATGTTTGATAGACAGGAATCCCTTTCTCCTTACATACCTCAAGCAAATGGACGGGTGCAGGGCCGCCGCCCAACAGGAAACAGCGGAAGGTTTTTGGATAGCTTGTTCCCTTCATATCCTGCACCATCCTATTTAGCATCGCCGTCACGACCGAAATGATCGTCACGCCATTTTCCTGGATGCTCCGGTTTGCTTCCCGTTCATCAAAACGTTCCGCCAAAACGACTTTCATGCCATAAATCACATTTTTCATCAAGATGGATAAACCGCTAATATGAAAGATCGGAACCGCACAATACCAAGAATCTTCTTCATGCAATCCAAGGTTCAAAACAGACCCTACGGCACTCCACCAATGGTTGCCGAATGTTTGGATCACCCCTTTTGGATTTCCTGTCGTGCCAGATGTATACATGATCGTAGCGGTATCCTCAAGGTAAAACTCTTGAAGTATCACTGCTGTGCCTTCATCCGGCAATTCTTCCATTAAGTGAAGCTTCAAATCCGGGAGAATCTCACCAATATCAGCGAGTTTGCCGGAGAAGGACCCTTCCGAAACCAGATAGGCAGTTTTGCTGTCCTCGATCTGCCAGGACAGCTCTTTTGCCGTTAGCTTATTATTCAGCATCACAATCTTCACACCCAGATGAAATAGTGCATGGATAACGACAACACCATCAATATGGTTACGGAGCAAAACCGCGCATGAATCGCCAGCGCCCAGACCAATGCTTGAAAGCCTTCCAGCCATCTTCTCCGATAAAGTATACAGTTCAAGAAAGCTATACGTATGACCTTCAAACTCAATTGCCGGGCGATCCGGTGAAAGATGCGCCCGATTTTTAAGCCAGTTCGGCAACTTTTCTTCTGCCATTACTGCTTCCCCTCTTCCTTTTTGATATAGAAAACAGCCCGGCGATTTTCCGCCAAGCTGTCAGTCTCATCGATTCACGCGTTTCATTAAGGGAAACGAGGGAATTGCCCAAAGTCCGGAGTACGTTTTTCTTTGAATGCATCGCGGCCTTCTTTTGCTTCTTCTGTTGTATAGTATAAAAGTGTAGCGTCACCAGCCAATTGCTGAAGACCTGCAAGGCCATCCGTATCAGCGTTCATTGCCGCTTTCAGGAAACGAAGTGCAGTCGGGCTCTTCTCAAGCATTTCTTCACACCATTTAACCGTTTCCGCTTCTAATTGGTCTAAAGGCACGACCGTGTTGACCAATCCCATATCCAATGCTTCCTGTGCATTGTATTGACGGCATAGGTACCAGATTTCACGTGCCTTTTTATGACCCACGATACGTGCAAGGTAGCCAGAACCATAACCAGCATCAAAGCTTCCTACATTCGGTCCAGTTTGTCCGAAAATTGCATTGTCAGCAGCAATCGTCAAGTCACATACCACGTTCAGGACATTACCTCCGCCAATTGCATATCCTGCCACCATGGCTACGACTGGTTTTGGAATGACGCGGATCAAACGTTGCAAATCAAGAACATTTAGACGCGGAATGTTATCTTCACCCACATATCCGCCATTTCCGCGGACTTTTTGGTCTCCGCCTGAACAGAATGCTTTGCCGCCTACACCTGTTAAAATAATGACACCAATGCTGGAATCATCACGCGCCCTTGCAAATGCATCAATCATTTCAGCAGTCGTTTTTGGCGTGAATGCATTATGTACATGCGGTCTATTGATGGACACTTTCGCAATCCCGTTATATTTTTCATATAAAATCTCATCATATTCACGTATTGTTTCCCATTGAATCGTCACATTAATTCCTCCTTATATTTCGCTTTAAAAACTCACTTATTATTTTACCAAACTTTTCTCCAACTTCCACATGAATCGCATGTCCCGCATCATTTATTATTTTCCATTCGGCTCGCTTCAGCTCTTTTTTCATCGAGTCCGCTATTCGACAAAACTTATGGTCAAGTTCACCGGTTACAAGGAGCACCGGGAAATCAAGGGTTTGCAGTTGTTCCCAGTAAGAAGCCTGACTGCCGGTCCCCATGCCAAGAAGGCTATTGGAAAGGCCGGCAGGGTCATTTGCCAGCCGCTGCTCCCGAATGGCCGACCTGGTTTTGGCCGACAGCCGTTTTTGGCTTTCAAACAGCGGGATGTTTTCCCATTGATCCACAAACGCTTCCATGCCATTTGCAAGAATCCGTTCGGCAAGCCTCCGATCATTTCCCCTACGGATTTCCCGTTCCTCTTCTGTTAAAAGACCCGGTGAAGCACTCTCCAGTATCAATGTATCAACATATTCAGGATACAAACAGGCAAATCCCAATCCGAGCCTTCCGCCCATCGAGTATCCAAGAATATGGGCTTTCGGGAAATGTAACACATCCAAAATATACTTGATATCCTCAGCCACATTTTCCAGCTCATACCTTCGATAGTCGTCTGGTGATGCAGACATGCCATGTCCGATGATGTCGACCATGATCAGCGTATACCTGTCACTCAGTAGCGGGATGAGAAATTTCCATGTATCCCGATTTCCCGTAAATCCATGCAAAAGTACAAGAGGATCCCCATTTCCCGTTATTTCAACAGCATAATTGACATCCTTGCTGACAATATTCATGATATTTCCCTGTCTAACACCATTTTTATTTCCTGGGAAACAAAGCTCCACAAATTTCGATGCTTTTGCAGATTGGACTCTCTTTCTGTCGGTACTTCGATGATTTTCAGACCTTGAATTTCGAACGACTCGGTAAATACTTTCTCGAACTCATCCCAATTTTGCACCTTGTTGTATTTACCGCCATAAAGTTGGGCAGTATGTGAAAAATCAAGCCCATGAGGCGTGCCGAATAGCGTTTCGAAATGTTCCCTCTCATTCGCCTGCGGCAAGAAGGAAAAAATGCCGCCGCCATCATTATTAACCAGCAAAATCGTGAAATTTTGTTTTTGAAGTTTTGCTGCAAGCAAGCCATTCATATCATGGAAAAAGCTTAAATCCCCGATTGCCAGCACTGTATTTTTCGATACCGTGCTCACGCCAAGTGCAGTGGAAACGACACCATCGATGCCATTCGCCCCGCGATTGGCAATGGTTTGGATTCCCTTTCCATTATTCAAAAAGAAAGTATCCAAATCACGTATAGGCATACTATTCCCGACAAATAACGTCGACTCCAATGGCATCATATCAGCAAGCAAAGCGAACAGCTTGCCTTCGCTTAACTCCGCTTCATCCCTGACGGAGGCTAAGGCATCCTTCGTCGCACCGTTGACGGTTTGCCATAAGCGAAGCCATTCATCATCAGGGGAAGAAGTAATGCTTTGAGCTATTCGCAGACAAAAATCTTTCTCTTCGCTGTAAATCATATTCGTTGCCAAACCGGCTGGTTCTCGCCAGCCTGCTCCGCCATCGACGACCAAAGTAATCGCCTGTTTTTGTTTTTTCATGAATAACAATAACGGTTTAGATACAGGCATTGCCCCGAATCGCAAGATCACTTCCGGCCTGAACGCCGCTTTTGCCGTTTCATCGCGCAGAAACGTATCGTACGCATCAATGATGACGGCTTTATCATGACTTCCGCTCCTTAACTGTGAAAGGGGATCAGCCAGTACCGGAAAAGCAAGTTTTTTCGCTAATGCGACTATGGCTTCCTTCATCTCTGGATGCGGTAATTCGCCACATACAATGATACCTTGCTTAGCTTTTGACAATGTAGTTGCAACCGCTTCTAATTGTGATGCGGACAATGACCGTTCTCCACTGTCAATCAACACTGCAGGCGACCTTTTAGTTTGCCGGTACTCCTTTGCTTGCTCCAGGTCCGGAATCAATGGTTCTCGAAGCGGGAAATTCAAATGTACAGGCCCTGCCGGTTCAGCGGCCGCAGTAGCCACTGCCCTTGCACCGACCGTTCTGGCATACCGCATCATCCCTTCAGTGCTTTCAGGAAGAGCCATTTCGACAAACCATTTTACATGTCTCCCGTAAAGGTGTATTTGATCGATCGCCTGCGGGGCTCCGACATCTCGCAATTCATGCGGACGGTCAGCGGTAAGTACAATAAGCGGCACTCTTGAATAGAAAGCCTCGATGACGGCTGGGTAATAGTTTGCAGCGGCTGTACCGGACGTACAAAGAAGTCCGACAGGTTCTTTTAAGGCCTTAGCCAAACCAAGGGCAAAAAAAGCAGCCGAACGCTCATCCACATTAATATGAATTTCGATATCAGGATGTTCCACTAGCAGCAAAGCCAGTGGCGTGGATCGTGAACCTGGGCTCACCACCACATGCTTCACCTCATTTTGTGCAAGCTCATCGACGAATGAAGCAGCATACGCTGTCAATGCATCTCGGTCATTCATTAAGATTTCCTCCTAAAGCACTTAACATCGGATTGAATTTAATCCCCGTTTCCCTGAATTCACTTTCGGGTGTCGAATCTTCCACTACTCCGCATCCGGCAAAGAGCGATGCCTCATTGTTCTGTATCAAGGCAGAACGTATCCCTACAGCGAATTCCCCGTTCCCATACGTATCCACCCAGCCTAAAGGACCCGCATAAAATCCGCGTTCCAGACCTTCCAATTCCCGAATTCGGACAACAGCCTTTTCTTTTGGAAGTCCTCCCATGGCAGGGGTGGGATGGAGGTTCTCGACAAATTCAAAAATCGTGACACCTTCCTTGGATATACCGCGAACCGGTGTGTACAAATGCTGGATATGACGGTTTTTCATAAGTGTCGGTCCGGCTGGGACCATCACCTTTTCGCATAAAGAATCAAAAGCATTGGATATCATCGACACGACATATTGATGCTCTTGTAAATTCTTTTGGTCATGAAGCAATTCTTCACCAAGACAAACATCTTCTTGCTCATCTTTCCCTCGCCGCATCGATCCGGCAAGGCAGGTAGAAAAAACTTCATTTCCCTGTTTCTTAATCAAACGTTCGGGAGTGGCACCGACAAAACAGTCACCACCAGCCTCCAAACTGAAAATATAACTCAATGGCTGCTCAGCAATCAATTGTTCAAGCACTTTCCCCGAATCGATGGAACGTTCAAAACCAAGTCGAAGCTCCCTTGCCAAAACAATCTTGTCGAGATCTGTCGTCTTGATTTCCTGAACAGCCTCTGCGACCGTCCGCTTCCATTCCTCAGGTTCGACTTCCCTCTGCATAACAAGGGAATTTGCACCCAATCCATTGCCATCCAAGCTTTCGAAGAGGAAAGCTTCCCGTTCATTTATCATATCTATGAAGAGTTTTTCTGAATCATCAGGCGAACAAAGTAAGTTTGTCGTTAAGTAAGCTTGTTTCCCCACTATTGACAGCATGAAGGCAGGTATATAAAACAGGTTGTCCCCGAACTGATTCCAAAGGAGCGTACTGTCAGTTTCATAATCAAAAGAAAAGCCCCCAAACAGTAAAGGACCTGTCGCTTCTACATCGGTCACTCCTGTTTTGACAGCATCATTCTGCAGTTTGATCCAGCTCTTTTCGACTTCTCTATAACGTTCGGCATTCGATGCCGCTTTGAGTTTCTTAACATTGCCTAAACCGGTGATGGTTATTTCCTTTGCAGGGTCCTCCCAGAAAAAACGTTCACCTGCATACCGTTCTCTTCCAGCTTGATAAAATGAAAGGGGGCTGTTGCATTTAATCTTCTTAATATGACTGAATAGAACTTGATCATTCAAGTCCTTCGCCTTTTGTATAGCTGAAGCCAGTCCCTGAAACTGTTCAGTTTCCTCTGAGATAGCCAAAAAAATCCCCCCAAATGTACATTTTAAAAGCTATTTAACCTATTTAAAGATACACCTCCCTTGAACCTCATGTCAATAAAACGCCCCTTTACCGAACGATTCTTCCCTGCTTTTTTCCTTATTATATGAATCTTAGCGAATGTAGAGAAATACCCTTGATTTTGGAAATGAATCACCCATGAATTTCAATTACACCCATACCACTTTTCCTGCATTTATTAGGATAACCTTTTGTGCAACATTTCAATATTTGTTATAATTTCGAGAGAACCAATAATGATTTTGAGGAGAGAAATAATGCAAACAGAATACGACGGACTTCCCCTTAAACGGACCTGGAAGATTTGGTGGGAGTTAATTCGTCCACATACACTAACCGCTGCTTTTGTCCCAGTCTTACTTGGAACTGTGATTGCACTTTTGGAAGATGGAGTGAATTGGTTACTATTCGCTGCCATGATGGTTGCAAGTATCCTGATTCAAGCTGCAACCAATTTATTCAATGAATACTATGATTTCAAGAGAGGCCTGGATACGGAGGAATCCGTAGGCATCGGAGGCGGGATCGTCCGACATGGGATGACCCCCAGACTAATCATGAACTTGGCCCTTGGCATGTATGCCATCGCCTTGATCATTGGAATCTATATCTGTGCCGCATCGTCTTGGTGGCTAGCTGCAGTAGGCCTCGTTTGCATGCTTGTCGGCTATCTTTATACAGGCGGTCCCCTGCCCATTTCATATACACCGTTCGGGGAACTTTTTTCTGGATTGTTCATGGGCTTTTTGATAATCCTGATCGCCTTTTTCATTCAAACCGGTGATGTTTCTTCAACAGCCATCTTAATTGCCATTCCAAGTGGGATACTGGTAGGGCTGATCAACTTATCCAATAACCTCCGGGATCATGATGGGGATAAGGCACATGGCCGCAAAACGATGCCAGTCGTGATGGGCAGGAAAAACGCCCTGACATTCATGGCAATCATGTTCGCTTTCTCTTATCTATGGCTTGTTGGGCTCGTTCTTACCGGAAGCGTTACGGCTTGGATTCTCCTTGCCTTCCTTAGCATACCGAAGGCAATGGCCGCAATAAAAGGCTTCGTAGGTAAAACACAGCCGATCACGATGGTGCCGGCAATGAAAGCCACTGCCCAAACGAACACCTTCTTTGGCTTACTCATGGCCATTGGATTATTCATCAGCTATCTTATATAGTCTCCGGGGACTGAGCCCATCCGCTCAGTCCTTTTTTCTATCTTCCGTTCCATATTGTTTTCCTATACTCCGATTCGGGTAATAGATAATACAACCACCTTACCAATATAAAAAGAGATTTGGACTTTAGTTTAGAAGGAGTGAATTGGATATGGCAACGAAACAACAAACGCAAAAATTAAAAAAAGAACTGCTTCAGGAAAAAAATGAGCTATGTAATAGAATTCAAGATGATGAACAATCCGTTCTGGATAACAGCCAGACGGAATCCGTAGGTGAATTATCATCCTATGATAATCATCCTGCAGACCTAGGGACCGAATTATTCGAGATGGAACGGAATCAAGCACTCGATGAGCATGCACAATCCGAAATGGAGAAAATAGAAGAAGCTTTGAAAGCCATGGAAGAAGGATCGTATGGCCATTGTAAAACCTGCAATAAGGAAATCCCCATCGAGAGGCTTGAAGCGATCCCAAGCACCCTCTACTGTGTCGAGCATGCCCCAGAACGAACGCTTTCACAAGACAGGCCAGTGGAAGAGGATATACTGATTCCATCCAAGGGTGATCATTTTGAAAATCGTCATGGAATCGAAATGGCGGCTAAAGAAGATAGCTTTGGTGAAGTGGCCAAATTCGGTACATCAGAAACGCCATCTGATTATACCGGTGATCATGACAATTACAATGATCTTTATAAAAACGAGGATGAAACCGATGGATTTCCTGAAGACTATGAAGGATTTGCCGCAAATGATATCGAAGGAAAAACGAGAGTGGATATACCGAACAAAAAGCAAAAGGAATATGAAGATACCCTGAAAGAAGAAAATATAGAATCTCAACTTGGAGACATTCCCTATAAACAAAAAGATGGTTATATCAGGGAAAATAAATGAAAAAAAGAAGCATACATGATTGTATGCTTCCTTTTTTGTTATGACCCGTACGGGATTCGAACCCGTGTTACCGCCGTGAAAGGGCGGTGTCTTAACCGCTTGACCAACGGGCCAACTGGCGGAGAAGGAGGGATTTGAACCCTCGCGCCGCTCGCGCGACCTACACCCTTAGCAGGGGCGCCTCTTCAGCCTCTTGAGTACTTCCCCATGGCTCCGCAGGTAGGACTCGAACCTACGACCGTTCGGTTAACAGCCGAATGCTCTACCACTGAGCTACTGCGGAACAATATGAATATGGTGGGCCTAAATGGACTCGAACCATCGACCTCACGCTTATCAGGCGTGCGCTCTAACCAGCTGAGCTATAGGCCCATATTTGGAGCGGGTGAAGGGAATCGAACCCTCATCATCAGCTTGGAAGGCTGAGGTTTTACCACTAAACTACACCCGCGAAATGGGGCGACTGATGGGAATCGAACCCACGAATGCCTGAACCACAATCAGGTGCGTTAACCACTTCGCCACAATCGCCGTAATTTTGTAAGATATGGTGGCTCAGGACGGAATCGAACCGCCGACACAAGGATTTTCAGTCCTTTGCTCTACCGACTGAGCTACTGAGCCACATATGTATTCAATTTAAATAATGGCGGTCCCGACGGGAATCGAACCCGCGATCTCCTGCGTGACAGGCAGGCATGTTAACCGCTACACCACGGGACCTAATAATTGCGGGGACAGGATTTGAACCTGCGACCTTCGGGTTATGAGCCCGACGAGCTACCGGACTGCTCCACCCCGCGACGGTAATAATGAAACGATTAGCATCAAGCTTTCGTGAATATTGTTTCGTCCGCATCCTTTATGTAAGGTTGTTTTAAAACAACTTGCTGCTTTTAGAAAAAATGGAGGAGGTAGAGGGATTCGAACCCCCGCGGGATTTGACTCCCCTGTCGGTTTTCAAGACCGATCCCTTCAGCCGAACTTGGGTATACCTCCACGGCTTAAAAAAATGAATATGGTGGACCTTGTAGGACTCGAACCTACGACCGGACGGTTATGAGCCGTCTGCTCTAACCAGCTGAGCTAAAGGTCCTTATATTTATTGGTA
This sequence comes from Peribacillus sp. AS_2, assembly GCF_026891895.1. Taxonomy (NCBI): domain Bacteria; kingdom Bacillati; phylum Bacillota; class Bacilli; order Caryophanales; family Bacillaceae; genus Peribacillus; species Peribacillus sp. AS_2. The sequence continues at coordinate 943 of NZ_JAPTGA010000011.1, read as the reverse complement.
GCGGCGGAGGGGATCGAACCCCCGACCTCACGGGTATGAACCGTACGCTCTAGCCAGCTGAGCTACACCGCCAATATAATATAAGTTTCTGATTGAAAAATGGTGGAGCCTAGCGGGATCGAACCGCTGACCTCCTGCGTGCAAGGCAGGCGCTCTCCCAGCTGAGCTAAGGCCCCATTCATTAAAAATCACGTGGTCGGGAAGACAGGATTCGAACCTGCGACCCCTTGGTCCCAAACCAAGTGCTCTACCAAGCTGAGCTACTTCCCGCAATAAAAACATGGTGCGCCCGGCGGGAGTCGAACCTACAACCTTCTGATTCGTAGTCAGATGCTCTATCCAATTGAGCTACGGGCGCATATTATGATGGTGCCGAGGACCGGAATCGAACCGGTACGGTAGTCACCTACCGCAGGATTTTAAGTCCTGTGCGTCTGCCAGTTCCGCCACCCCGGCACATACGAAAAGTGGAGCGGAAGACGGGATTCGAACCCGCGACCCCAACCTTGGCAAGGTTGTATTCTACCACTGAACTACTTCCGCATGAAAGATGCGGGTGAAGGGACTTGAACCCCCACGCCTTGCGGCGCCAGATCCTAAGTCTGGTGCGTCTGCCAATTCCGCCACACCCGCATATAAATGGTGAGCCATGAAGGATTCGAACCTTCGACCCTCTGATTAAAAGTCAGATGCTCTACCAACTGAGCTAATGGCTCGTGCTTGTACTATCTTAAAAAGTGGTGCCGGCAAGAGGACTTGAACCCCCAACCTACTGATTACAAGTCAGTTGCTCTACCAGTTGAGCTACACCGGCAGGTGTAAAATGGTGGAGGATGACGGGATCGAACCGCCGACCCTCTGCTTGTAAGGCAGATGCTCTCCCAGCTGAGCTAATCCTCCATATGAAACCTGCTTGGCGACGTCCTACTCTCACAGGGGGAAA
>NZ_JAPTGA010000010.1:0-230775 GCF_026891895.1 Peribacillus sp. AS_2 | reverse complement strand
CTGTAGACATACTCGATTTTCATCGAGTTTTGTCTACAGTCTGAAATCATCCCCTATAGGAGATGATTTTGTTTTTATTGATTTTCTGGCTGTTGTTGATTCTGCCCTGGCATCCCAGTCCCCATCCCCATCAAGTTGGTGGCAAGCGGCACCATATTTTTCATTTTCCCGCCTTTGCCGCTCAACATTTGATAAGTGGCTATACCTACTCCGACCGAAGCGACAACTGGTAAAATTTTATCCATGTTTGCCCTCATTTACATCACCTTATATTATATATTTTTGTTCATTTCCTGAACCCTTATATCTTGTTCAAACAATCCCAAAAAATTCAATTAGTTTATTACCAAAACAATTACTAATAAAAACATGTTAGTGATATTTGGGACGCCCAATGGGATATGGCGTTAACCTTGATCGGCTCTATCATCGCATTGTTCACATTGTCCAAACTTCAAGACAAGCTGTTGCGAAAAGTGAACAATTTTTAAAAAAAGAGTGACCTATATAGATCACTCTTTTTTTATTAGGATTTGATTGTTAATATGATGTTCCATATGTTCGAGATAGTCTTTTATTAACCACTCCATTGATTTTAGTTGATTATTTCCTATATCACAAAGATTAGATAATCTATCATTTGGTGTATTCGTTATTATATGAATGATTTGCTTATTTAAAGTACAAAAAAGGTTAACGATCTCATCCAATGGTCGCTCTTGGTAATTCTGGACTAATACCCATTGGTCTTGATTATATGGTTGTATAACATATGGCTGTACTTCGTACTGAATCTTGATGAACCTGTTCATATTGTTCAATGCAGAATCGCAAAGATGTCCTAAAATCTCTTTTTTGGACCATTTGTGTGGCATTGGTCGATGATTTAATTCTTTTTCTGTCATCCGGTTGAACTCTTCTGGTATAAAACCAATCCAATGATTGATTCCATCTATTACATTTTTCAATTTGCACTCCCCCTAAGTTTTGCCTAAAGGATTTTTATTCGGCAAACAACCGGATAATACCTCCTTCTTTTGTTGAGTATAATCAACATCGTTCAATAACAGAACCAAAAGAAAAAACCGAAATCAACAAAAGGATTTCGGCTCAGACTATAGACTTTTACATGCAGTTTTTGATTCCAGAAATCCGCCCCCTTTCCGCCGACTGTCTGCCAAGCCTCCTCGACGCAAGCGTCTCCGGGGTCTCGGCTAGCCAGTTTTTCGGCAGGAGTGTCGCATATTTCTTCCATCCATTAAGGATGACAGGAAAAAAATATGAAGGATAAACTTGTCTTAAACATAGTTGGAGTGAGTCCAGCCTACAGTTTCTTCTTAACAAACGTTCCAGTTGATTTCAGAAATCCGCTCCCTTTCCGCCGACTGCCTGCCAAGCCTCCTCGACGCAAGCGTCTCCGGGGTCTCGGCTAGCCAGTTTTTCGGCAGGAGTGTCGCATATTTCTTCCATCCATTAAGGATGACAGATAAAAAATATGAAGGATAACCTTGTCTTTAACAAAGTTGGAGTGAGTCCAGCCTACAGTTTCTTCTTAAACAAACGTTCCAGTTGCTTTCAGAAATCCGCTCCCTTTCCGCCGACTGTCTGCCAAGCCTCCTCGAAGCAGCGTTTCCGGGGTCTCGGCTAGCCAGTTTTTCGGCAGGAGTGTCGCATATTTCTTCCATCCATTAAGGATTACAGATAAAAAAATATGAAGGATAAACTAGTCTTAAATAGGGTTGGAATAAGACGAGCCAGCAGTTTTTTCTTTTAAAACACAAAGTTGATTGGAACGGAAGGTACGAGACTCCTGCGAAAAGCGTGGCAAGGGAGACCCCGCAGGCGCGCCGAGGAGGCTCCCTGACCGCCTGCGGAAAGCGAGTGCCTGAAGTGGAAATCTAAAGTTTACACCGCAGAAAAAACTGTGGACAAATTGATTTCTATCTTTTTGATCAACCCTTTTATAAAACAGTAAAAGAAAAGGTTTTATAAAAGGGGTTCTTCTGTAAGTATTCTAATCAAGCCCTATTTTAAGTAGCTTGAAATGACCTTACTGTTGTAAATTCTCATTCCCTGACAGTAAAACGTTTTTAGCAATTCCCCTTACCATCACATTGCAAGCCATCAAATTCATTCCGTTTATTTTTTGCTTCTTCCTTCTCAATGACTTGCGCTAGCCTTTCTTTGCTGGCTAGTCCTTGAATGACTTCATCACCAATAATAAACGTCGGGACAGCCCTGATATCTGCTTCTTCATAAGCATGTTTGAGTGCTTGCTGGTGCACTTCCCGATACTTTCGGGACACTAACGCTTCTCTAAAGGCATCTATAGGAAGCTCTACTTCACCCGCTAATTTTGTCAATACTTCAATATCTTCAATATTTTGTTCCTCTTGAAAAAACGCGGTAAATACTCTGTTGTGGAATTCGTTCCCTTTTCCGTGCTCCTTTGCAAAATGGCAGCCTTCGAATGCCAAATGTGTATATGGATGCGGGGAGACACGGGGTAAACGCATATCAACCCCTAGCTTTTTCGCAACAGGAAGAATGTAAGAGTCCCATGAATTCAGCTTATCGGGTTCCTTCCATGGATCAATTTTCGTATATGGACTCGGACGCAATTCAAATGGCATCCATTCCACTTCTACATCCTTTTCCTTCACGATTTCGTCCAAAGGCCCTTTACCTAAAAAACAAAAAGGACAAATAAAATCAGAATATGCTTTAATTTTCACTGTCATCATATATTCCCTCACTTTTCAATATCAGTTAAACTTGTAACCGAAATAGTTACAATTCAGAGCAAAAAAAATCAATATAATTACATGGCATTCAGTAACTGTACAGTCGATTGCTTCCTGCGATTGTTTACCACCTGCTGTAATCATTTTAGTTACAGGGCAGAGGGAAGTCAACCATTATTTTTTAAAGAAAAAAAAGTTTGTAAAGAAAATGTCGCTTTCTCTACAAACTTTTTTATTAAAACTTCCTTACATCTCGAGTTGTTCGTTAACGGGTTCTCTCTTTTTCCTTCTCTGTTTTTTCGATTTTTTATAGTACAGCAATTCGTATATACATGGAATGACGATCAGTGTGAGCAGTGTGGAAACAGCTAGCCCGCCAATGACAACGATTGCCAAGCTTTGTGAAACCAAGCTTCCTGTTTCCGCCTTTTTATATAAAAGCGGCAGCATGGCACAAATCGTTGCTACAGCCGTCATTATGATTGGACGGAATCTTGTGGCTGTCGCTTCGACGATCGCATCACGGATGATCATTTTTTCTTCGTTTTGTTTGACTCGATCCAGAAGCACAATCGCGTTTGTCACAACAATTCCTATTAACATGAGAGCACCGAGCAGTGCTGTAATATCAACTGGAATTCGACTGATGACCAATCCTAATACCGCTCCAATGGCAGCGAATGGCAAGGAAAATAGAATCGCAATCGGTGCTTTGATCGATTTAAAGGTTATAACCATGATTAAAAAGACAATGCCGATCGATATTAACATCGTAAGGAATAAATCGGAAAAGTCATCTGTCTGCTGAGCACTGGCTCCGCCGACTAAAATCTCTACATCATCCGGAATATCAAGGCCTTTGTTCTCTTTATCTCCAAATATCTCGAGATTTATTTTGCTTGCAATATCGGACAGCTTAGCCGGATCGACCGTTGCCGTTAATTGGAGATATGTTTCTCCATCTTTATGGAACTGCGTTGTTGCGCTCTCTTCGCTCTTTAAAGAAGCAACTTTTGACACTGGGGCTAGACCCCCGTCTGTCATGATCGGAATGCTTTTTAAATCCTCTGGTTTTTTAGGATCCAAGATTGGTTCAAGGACGACAGGAGTTTGCTTATCCTGTAAAGTTATATGGCCGATAGGCGTTTTATTAAGCATGATACCCAATTGTTGGCCGATTTGTTCTGTATTGCCTTTAGCCGGATCTACCGTGAATGAATAAATGGTTTTCTTTTCATCCTGGTTCGTTGTAACCTCTTCGATTCCTTTAATGTCCTGAATTCTTTCTTTGACATTATTGGCCGTACGTTCCAAATCTTCTGCATTACTGCCGATCACATCTATCGTAATGTTCGTCTTTGATGCTCCCATCATAAAGGAAGAGGCTTGGGCCGTAAGCTTCGCATCAGGATAGTTTTCTTGTTCCTTTTCCATTTTTCTCAAGATTGCATCTACATTAGCTTTATCCTTTACCAGGATGCCGAAAATCGCTTCAGTAGGTGATGCGACTTCGCCATATTGTGCTGTCTCGGGAGAGTTTCCTAATTGCATGAAAATATTATCCACTTCATTCATACCCTGCATCGTTTCTTCGAGTTCAATCGCTTTTTCCTTTACTTTCTCATAGGGCTGATCATTTGGATAAGTTAATGTCACGGAGACATAGTCTGCTGAAGAATTATCAATCGCCCCTTTTGGCATGGCAAAATATGTACCAATGGAACCGACAAACAACAGCATCGCGACAATCAGGACAACCCATTTATGGTTTAGTGACCAAGTAACCAGCTTCGTAAAACGCTTGGCCGGTCGATGTTTTGGCAACTCCGTCCTTTTCAGCAATCCTGCGCTCATTAACGGAACAACCGTCAATGCCACAATTAATGAAGCCAGCAAAGAATAAGTGACAGTCAATGCAAAAGGAAGAAGAAACTCCTGAAGCCCTCCATTCAATAAAGCAACCGGCAAGAAAACGGCTACAGTCGTAAGAGTTGAAGCTGTGATTGCCACTCCCACCTCTTTCGTTGCACCCATCACCAATTCGACTGAAATCTTCTCCTGCTGCATTTTCCGGAAAATGTTTTCAATAACGACAATACTATCGTCCACCAAGCGCCCGATCGCTACAGCGACACCGCCCAGCGTCAAAATATTCAGCGTCACTCCCGACAATGACAGCAAAAATAACGTAAAGCCAAGAGATAGCGGTATGGATACGATTGTAATGAATGTAGATCGTATATTCCGTAAAAAGACCATGATTACAATCGTAGCGAATAGCGCACCCAGCAGAACTTCTTTTACCATCGTCTGAACGGACGTCTCCACCATATCAGCTGTAGATAAATAAATGGTCGATTTCTGGTCACTATACTTTTCATTAATTTCTTTCGCTACTTTTTCAACCTCTTTACTGATTGTGACAGCATTTGATTGACTGTCCTTGATAATGCTTAAATCAATGCTTTCCTTTCCATTAAAACGACTGATGAGGTTGCCATCATTCGCTTCTTCAACTTTTGCTATCTGTCCAAGTGCGACATTAGGAGTTACCTTCAGCGCTTCTAATTTTTCAATACTTGTTAAATCACCGATCACCTTGATGTTACTTGCCTTCCCATCAATCACTCTTTCGCCTACGGCCAGAGCTGCATTCTGACCGTTAAGGACGCTCATGACATCTTGAATGGAGACTTTCTTTTTAGCCAATTCTTCATTATCCACTTTGACTGAAAGAATGGATTGCGAAACCCCGAATGTCTGTACATCCGAAACCCCTTTAATATCTTTATACAAAGGCTCCAATTCTTTCTTGGCAAAGTCTATATTTTCAGCTGTTAACCCATCCTTAAAAGTAACTGATACAAATGAAATGGGAATCATTGACGTATTTAACTGTGTAACAGTAGGCTTTGCCATGCTTTGAGGCAATGCCACACTGCCTAAAGCTTCCTGAACATCCAGTTTCGCTTGTTTCATATCCGATCCGGCTTCAAAGAATAGATCTACTTTAGAAAAACCATCTCCAGTGGTGGAGTATATGGAACTCTTTCCTTTAACGCCCGTAACTGCCCTTTCAATCGGATCTGTAACTTGTGCTTCCATCGTTTTCGAATCGGTGCCCTGCCCCATTGTGATAATCGTAACTTGTGGATTATCGGCAGATGGTAAAAACTCCATCGGCAGTTTAAAATAACTGACAACTCCTATCATCAAAATAAATATGGTTACCAATGAAACGGCAGCCTTGTTCTTAAACGACCACTTAGTAAAAAACTCCACGCACTAATCACCCCTGAATAAAATTTAGAAGAAAATAATTCCATTTCAAATATTACCATAAATTACTAATGTTGGAGTGTTAATTTTTTATTGATTTTTATATTTTTTTATGTCCCTTGATGTGAAGAACTTTTTCCATAAAAAAAAGGCTGCGCAGCAGCCTCAAAGAAACAGACTCGATTATTTATACCCTCTGATAAAAAGCATAACGATAGCCAAAACCATTATCCCGATAAGTAATAACGGGCCTATGCCCGAGCTATACACGAAGTATACCGTGATGTGGCGAAAAAAGAGCACCACAAGAAATAGGAATAACAGGAAACACAAAATCATGATCAGAGCGGTGTTTTTATTCCGATACAAGTAACCAGCCCCATTTTAATAGCTTTATTTCCACTAAGGAAAAATTCATGCGAATTCAAGCCCTAACAACAACCTTCCGTTAAGAAACAATATGCAGCCCATGTTTTGTACTATTCTATATCAAATAAAAAAGGGCTGCCGCAGCAACCCGATTCTTCGAAAATCCTCTGGACCAAAAACTACATTTCCTGAAGTTCATTGACCGTCACAAACGTATACCCTTCGTTCGTTAACTCTCGTAGGATCCCTTCAATCGCTTGCAGCTCTTTACCCGTATCATCATACATCGGATGCATCAGGATGATTGAACCTGGTTTTATATTTCCCTTCACATACTTCACTTTGTCAGAAGCGGTAGTGTAATAGCTATCTGGTTCCAGATCCCAGGTAATGGTCTCTCTATCATTTTTATTTAAATAATAAGGAAAACCTATGACTTTTTTCCCGTTTGGAGGCCGTACATCAATTTCACCCTTATATCCGGCGTTCTGAATCAATTTATCCGTTTTCTCGATTTCCTCCTTTATATAAGAAGGCGATTTGAACACCATCCGCCTGTGCGAATACGTATGATTCCCAATCTGATGTCCCGCTTCCGCTATTTTCCCAGCTTCCTCCGGGTACTTTTCGATTTCGTTACCGATCAGGAAGAATGTAGCTTTCACATCGTATTTATCCAGCAACGGCAGGATTTCATTTACATTCTTCGATGGGCCATCATCAAAAGTCAAAGCGACCACTTTTTCATTCGTGTCGACATTATCCGTTAATCCACCGAACACCTGATAAGTTCTCGAATTCATTAATTTATACGTACCAAGCAACAGCAGGAAAACAACCAGGATTCCCAAGCCAATGAATATCAGTTTCTTTTTCATGCAAATACCTATCTTTCTATAAGTTTTTTAATCCAATGAACTATTATAGCAAATCATTGAACAAAAACACTTATTGCTCTATCCGACCGAGCCGTCCACACTCACTTTACATGTATCAACTCAAAACGCTCACACACCAGCAGCATATCTTCTTTAAAGGTGTGGCCGATTTTGTCCAGTTCTTCTTTAAAAAATTTCTCATGAGCATCCCACCAGTAAGTATAGGTACGATCTCCTTCCCCTTCTGCAATCGCAAACTCTTCACTCACTTCATTCATGGGCAATACTTCGACTTTCACTGTTTGTATGATGGCTAAGGGCAAATCCTCACTGCTTAAGATAATGCTGTAATCACCCACGGATGGTAGTGGTTCATTTTCCTCTCCGTAAAAAACATGCCCAGAGCATGTAGCCGTTTTTATCCCCTCCATCACTAACTGAGCCAAATGATCGGGATCTGCCCCGAATTGCCATGCACTGACAGACTGGGGTTTTTCATCTTTCCCTTGCCAATATTCATTCCAATATAATTCCGCTTTGACATTCATTCTATGATTCTCCATTCTGTTTTGCAGCTCCGCTGAGCATCACGAAAGGTTAAATTGGTTCAACTCCAACCAATCTTCAAGCAAAACTCAGTAACTCTACCAATGCAACTGCTAATATGATCTGCGTGGCCATTCTATTTCACCCGTTAACAACAAAGTGATGATGATTACCCAAAATATAAAGAAGGAGGAGGAGAAAACCAATGAGATGATGGAAATCATGTTTTTCTCCGTTTTCTTCAAAATTCCCATGACAGAGAGGACGATGCCGGCAGCCGTAAGGAAATATGTGATATAACCACCAGTCAAGTTTCCGATATTTCCTATTCTGATAGGTGTAATAAAAACAGTAAAAAAGCAAATGATTCCAATAATGAATGAAGTAAAACTAATTACACCGTACCTCTTCTGAATACAAGCTTCGTTTTCCATCGAGCTCACCCCTTTCATCAGTTTTTAAAGCCTATATACATCTATTAATATCTCACGCATAATTTTAACATATAATTCCAGAAGAATTGTTGTGCACAAAAAATGGGGACAAAAGACCGTGAATTAAAGCTTCATTTTCATGCCTTCATGAGTGGCTTTGAATCCTAACCGTTCATAAAATCGCAGCGCTTCTTCCCGCTTTTTATCAGTCGTGAGCTGAATGATATGGCAGCCCCGCTTCTTTGCACGGTCAATCGCATATTGAATCAACTTGCTTCCAATGCCTTTCCCCCGTTCAGTAGATGCCGTCCGAACTCCTTCGATCGTAGCTCTCCAGCCGCCTTGATGGGTAATATAAGGTGTGAACGTGATTTGCTGCACTCCAACGATTTCCTCACCAAGGCATGCAACGATCAATTCATTATTTTCATCTGCATCAATGGATTCAAATGCTTTTAGATAGCTTTCAGGAAGCGGATTTTCATATCGCTCCCTCTCCCTCCCCAATGCATCATCCGCAAGCATCCGTACGATTTCACTTAAGTCTTTTGCCGTCGCTTTCCTGAATGTGACCATGGTATCCCTCCTCATAATGTACTTCCGTATCACCTTGATGTAAATCATTCCTTCATTAATAACTTCTGCCAATAGTTCGGCGGTCCTCTTTTCTGGAGGAAAAATAATGCAACTGTAAAAATTGGCATCAAAAAAGGACCCCCTATAAAAGGAAGTCCTTCAATTCATTCACTATTAGGTAATTGGCGCAGGATTGAAAAGTGCCAAATCATTATGCAAGCCCCAATGTTCTGCCCAGGTTTTCTTTTTACCGCTGGCCACTTCCAGAATAAGGTGAAATATTTCCCACCCGACTTCCTCTATGGTTGCTTCACCAGTAGCGATCGTTCCAGCATTTATATCGATCAGATCTTTCCATTGCTCGGTCAATGTATTTCGTGTAGATACTTTGATGACGGAAGCCATTGCGAGATTATAAGGTGTGCCTCTTCCAGTTGAAAAAACTTGAAGGTGCATGCCGGAAGCTAGCTGAAGCGTTCCGCAAACAAAGTCACTAGCTGGTGTAGCAGCAAAAATAAGCCCTTTTTCCGTTGCCTTTTCACCTGGAGCCAGTACGCCTGAAATGGGGCTGCCTCCGGATTTGGCAATGGAACCTAATGATTTTTCCACTACATTGGCCAACCCACCCTTTTTGTTTCCTGGCGACGGATTGGCACTTCGGTCGGCATCACCTAAAGCAAGGTAGTTATCATACCAATCCATTTCCTTTATTAAAGCTCTCCCCACTTCTTCATTCACTGCACGAGGCGTTAATAGATGAATCGCATCCCGTACTTCTGTGACTTCAGAAAATAGAACGGTTGCCCCTGCCCTGACCAACAGATCTGTGGCATATCCTACGGCAGGGTTAGCTGTGACACCAGAGAATGCATCACTTCCTCCGCACTGGGTGCCGATGACTAATTCGGAAACCGGAAATGTCTCGCGCTCCCGGCGGTTCAACTTGATTAAACGTTCCTCGGCCATTTCCATAATGGATTGGACCATTCCCGCAAATCCCTGCTGATCCTGAAGCGATATGATATCTGAATCGTCCCCGCTTGGGTTTATTCTCATTGGAGACAGTTTTTCACACCCCAATCCAACTACCAAGGCTTCCCCGCCGAAATTCGGGTGTTTCGCAAGGTTCTGTATCGTGCGAATGGGAATGACCGCTTCCGGTGCATTGATAGCGACTCCGCATCCATAGTTGTGATTTATGGCGAAAACATCATCAACATTGGGATACTTCGGGAGTAGCTCTTTTTTTATCCGGTTCACGACGAAATCCAGCACGCCCACTACACATTGGACGCTTGTTGTAATGCCCAATATATTCTTGGTTCCAACGCTGCCATCTTCATTTCGGAACCCTTGGAATGTATACCCTTCAAGCGGGGGTAAAGTTTTCGGAATATCATTTGCTACCGGCAATTCCTTTAAATCCGGAGAAGACGGAAGTATCACCAGTGATTCGTCAATCCAACATCCCTTACTGATTGATTTAGCCGCATAACCGATAACTTCCCCATAGCGTATGATGGCTTCATTTTCGACTATGTCCATTAAAGCCACTTTGTGGCCTTGTGGCACTCTTTCTTTCAATTCAAGCCCACAAGGGAATACGGTTCCTTGATCCAAGCCTCCCGTATTAACCACGATGGCGACATTGTCGATCCCATTCACCTTAATATAAAGCGGTACCTCCGTCAGTTGCGTTTTCGTATCCACTTTATCAACCCTTTCAATATAATTAAGCTAGCATACTTGTCTGATATAAAGATTGCTTTTCCAATGGCTTCAATTATATTCCTCATGCTTTTAGGGAACTTCGTTACAACTTTAAACATAAGTATTTTATTTTCTTTCTACTGTTAATTTTTATCTATTAATACGATTCTTTCAGGTTTATTTACTATGAAAATGTAGGATAGAGCTCCTGCGAACAATACAACGGCAACAAAGATTAAGGCACCACTAAAGGAATTTGTTTTGGCTAAAATAAATCCGATGACAAGTGGTGTTACAATACCTGCGATATTCCCAATGGTATTAAAAATACCCCCAGTTAAACCAATAAGTTCTTTTGGTGCCATATCACCGACAAGGGACCATGTAAGACCTGCCAAACCTTTTGCGAAAAAGGCAATGGACATGATTAGGATAAGAAGAAAAATATTTGAAGTATAGTTAGCTAATACGATTGTACTAGATAAAAGAAACCCAGTGATAATCGGTGTTTTACGTGCAACAGCGAGCGATTTCCCCTTTTTCAATAATATGTCAGAAATGATACCGCCAACGATACCTCCAAAAAATGCTCCTATATAAGGTACCGAAGCAGCAAATCCTGTTTGAATTAGAGATAAACCCTTCTCCGTTACGAGATATGTAGGGAACCAAGTTAAGAAAAACCAAACAATTGTATTCAACGCATACTGACCAATATAAATTCCGACCATTTGTCTGTTTGTCAACAAAAGCCGGATATCAGACCAGTTCACTTTTCTTTTTTCTTCTTTATTCGCTAACCCTCCACCTGAATTAATATAATCGATTTCTGCTTGATTTACACGTGGATGGTTGTATGGTTCACGTACAAATGCAAACCATAATATTGCTACAAAAACTCCTGCTCCTCCTGCAACAAAGAAAACATCGTGCCAGCCAAACTCTTGTAAAATCCATGCCATGACCGGTGTGAAAAGTGCTAATCCAAAATATTGTGCAGAGTTATAAATCGATACTGCCCGTCCACGTTCATGTTGTGGAAACCACATCGTTGTCAATCTGCTATTTCCTGGAAAAGATGGAGCTTCAGTAATACCAACCAAGAATCTTAAAATGAATAGTCCAAGTAAGGTGCTAATAAATCCTTGAAAAAAGGTAAATGTGGACCATAATAATAAAGCAACACCATAAACTTTACGTGCTCCAAATCTATCTAGTAACCAACCTCCTGGAATGTTAAATGCGGTATAAGCCCAGTTAAACGCTGAAAAAGCAACTCCCAATTTCACTGCATCGAAAGCAAGGTCTTCTTTCATTACTGGAGCAGCTATACCCAACGCAGAACGGTCAATATAATTAATAACGGTCACGATAAATAACATTGCAAGTATGGTAAAACGCACATTGGTTTTTTTAGGATGTTCATTCTCATTGCGGATGCGTTGAGCAACGCTACTGTTCATTAAGCTTCCTCCTTTATCTCTATTTTTCAGAGAAATACGGTTTCAATTCAATACCTTATTTTTTCTCATTGAATTGTGAATTTAATAAAGTAAGGGCTTACAATTAATGTTTTTTAAGCAACTACCATGAGTAGAATGTTAATATGTTCATCTTTAATAGATTGAGATATTCATTCTTTTACTCATGGTAATTACCCATTCATTTAAATCGAAAAGTTTATCTCACCAGACATGGCTTTTTAGAGTTATATTTCCACTCTTTAATTAGATATTGCATAGAAGTTGAATCATCACGATCATGATAAGGCAGACTTCTATACAATTCATTTGCTTTCATAACTTTATCCATATTTATTTCCACACCTAAACCTGGTTTATCAGGCAGTTTAATCATTCCATCTATAATTTGTAATGGATCATCACATAATTCTTGGCCATCTTGCCAAATATAGTGTGTATCGATTGGTGAAATATTCCCTGGCGCAGCAGCTGCTACTTGTGTAAATGCTGCTAATGTAATATCAAAGTGATTATTGGAATGCGACCCCCATGTTAAGCCCCAATCGTTTAATACATGTGCCATACGGATACTACCATTCAATGTCCAGAAATGAGGGTCAGCTAACACAATATCGACCGCTCTAAGTGTTGCTGCATGATGAAATTGACGCCAATTTGTAGCAATCATATTTGTAGCAACAGGTAATCCGGTTGCAATCTTAAATTCAGCCATTATTTCACGGCTAGAGAATCCCGCTTCAGGACCACACGGATCTTCAATATATGCAAGTATATCTCCTTTACCTTTGCAAAGCATAATGGCTTCTTCTAATGACCATGCTCCATTTGGATCAAGATTAATTCTTGAATCAGGGAATGCTTCATGTAAAGCTTGAATCGCTTCCATTTCTTCTTCCCCTCGAAGTACTCCACCTTTTAATTTGAAACTCTTAAATCCATAACGAGCTTCAGCTGCTTTTGCTTGAGCTACAATTCCTTCAGCTGTTAACGTTTCAATTCGTCTAACACGATCCCAATCATCCTTAAATCGTGTTTCACGTAAATAATTAAGATCGAGTTTTTCCATATCTGCGATATAGAATAAATAGCCTAAGAAAGGAACTTCTGTACGTTGAATACCTCCATCGGCGAGCAATGCTGCAATTGGTTTATTAACAAATTTACCAAGCAAGTCCATCATGGCGCATTCAACAGCTGCTTCTGCTTGAACAACAAATTTTAAATTGGCTAAATTTAATCCTTGTAACCCTTCACCAGAGTCACCTTTAATACTCATACCACCTTTACGTATTGCAGTAATACAACTTCTATAATCGGCAATCTCTTGTCCTACTACAAATGGACGATAACTTTCTATCATTCTAGTAATATCATCGCCGCCATGAATCTCACCGATACCTGTATTCCCCGTTTCATCTTCTAAAATAACAATATTACGAGTAAAGTAAGGAGCATGACAGCCACTTAATGTGAGCAGGGCACTATCATACCCTGCTACTGGAATAACCTTCATATCTGTAATAATTGGCGATCCCTGCGATTTCATTATTTAACTTCCTTCCAGATTTATTAACTTCATAAGTTCTTTAATCATTAATTCGAAAGCGTTATCTATTGATCGCATTTACTTTATATTATTTGACAAACACCGTTTTAATGGAAGTAAAAAACTCTTTTGCTGCTTCTCCTTGTTCCCTGGAGTGGGAGCTGGAGTTTTTCATGCCGCCAAATGGCGCCTGTAATTCAACGCCTGCGCTCTCGGCGTTGACCCTGATCAATCCCGCTTCCATATCATTAACAAATGAAAGCAGATGTTTGATATTGGCTGTGAAAATTGAAGCACTAAGGCCATATTCCACGCTGTTCGCAAGGTGCAGGGCTTCTTCAACTGAATCAGCTTTCAATAAGGCAATCACCGGACCAAAAATTTCTTCCTGTACAATTGTCATATCTGACGTACAATTATCAAAAATCGTAGGTTCTACATAAAAGCCATTCGCCTGATGGCCTTCTTCAGCACGCTTCCCGCCAATTAGAAGTGCAGCACCTTCTTCCACTCCTTTTTCGATATAGGAAAGAACCGTATTCAATTGACTTTCGCTGGCACATGGTCCCATCCATGTCCCGCTGTCCAATCCATCCCCGATGGAAATGCCTTTCGTTTCTTTCACCAGCAGCTGCTTGAACTCTTCATATACTTCAGCTGCAACGATGACACGGCTTGTCGCGGTACATTTTTGCCCCGTTGAACGGAACGCACCTGTAATGACTGCTTCTACAGCCAGGTTAAGATCCGCATCCGCTGCAACGATCACCGGGTTTTTCCCGCCCATTTCAAGCTGGTATTTCGCTCCGCGTGCTAACGCCGCTTGTCCAATCCTTTTTCCGACTCCGTTTGAGCCGGTAAAGGTAATCCCGTTTATATCTTCGTGATCGGCGATGCCCTGCCCGATGACACTGCCCGGCCCTGTAACCATATTGACAACGCCCGCCGGGAAACCGGCTTCTTCAAAACACTCCATGATTTTCGCACAGGTGATCGCCGTCTCGGTGGCTGGCTTCACCACAATCGTATTCCCATATACGAGGGCAGGAGCCATCTTCCAGATTGGGATGGCGATCGGGAAATTCCAAGGTGTAATGACGCCGACTACACCAAGCGGAACGCGCGTCGTGAACATAAGCGCAGAACTGTCGGTGGATGGAATGACATCCCCCACCTTGCGCATTCCTTCTCCTGCATAGTATTTCAGGATCGCAATACCGCGTGCCGTTTCCCCTTTTGTTTCAGCAAATGTCTTGCCCATTTCCCGTGTTGCGCATTCTGCGATTTCATCGATCCGCTTTTCAAGAATTTGCGCTGCTTTATACAGATACTCCCCGCGCTCTGAACCAGCTAGTTTGCGCCATTTATCTTTCGCCTTTTTCGCTGCTTCCACTGCCAGGTCCAAGTCTTCCTTGGTGGATTTTTGTACATAACCGACAATTGCCTGTTTATCTGCCGGGTTTAAACTTTTTTCAACTTCATTTGAAATGGAAGCAACCCATTCACCATTAATATAGTTAAGATACGTTTTTGTTTGAACTGTAGTTATCATATATAATCCCCACCCTTATTAGATTGATTGAATTGGTGTTTCTTTTGGAAAACGATCTAAAGCATTCTCTAATATCGTTTGCATTTCTGCATAATGTTCTTTTTCCACCGGAAGAATCGGTAATCTGACTGTTTGCCCAACCGGCATTCCCATAATCTCCATACCTGCTTTAATGAGAGAAACGGCATACCCTTTTCGCTGACGGCGAATGTTGTTGATCGGCATGATGACCTGCTGGTAAATTTCATTGACCGTTTCTTGATCTCCGCTCAGGATGCCATTATAGAACTTTCGTGAGATATGCGGGATGTAATTGGATATCGCCGATGAATAGGAATCAAAGCCAAGTGGAACGTAGGCCGACATGGTAACTTCCGCAAGCGGCATTCCGTTCAGCCAGCCGAAACGTTTTCCGAAGGTTTGTGTAAGGAGTCCATTCAACTCCATATTGCCCAGACCGTCTTTGACGCCGACTACCTGCGGGACCTCAGCAAGCGCTTCCAAAGCTGAAAGTGAAAATGCCACATTATCACGCTGATATACGATGGAATTCAAGTCTGTACTCTCTGCGATGGCTTTGAAATAAGCCGACAGACCTGCCTGTTCTCCAGTAACGAGATATGGAGGTAATATTAAATAACCATCTGCCCCTTTATCCGCAGATATTCTGGCAAGTTCGAGGGAAGTTTGGATATTCCCGCCTACCCCCGTGTATACAGGTACTTTTCCAGCGGTGACGGATACGGCTACCTCAACCATCGCTTCATATTCCTCTTTACTTAATGATGGATATTCCGCTGCTGCACATGCCACGAAAATAGCTTCTAGTCCCTCATCTAATAAAAATTGGATATTTTGGGCGAGTGCTTGTTCATCAAGCTTATTACTCGTTGTGAATGGTGCCACGGGAAATCCGAGAATTCCTTTAGGTGCCTTGCGGATCTTATTCATTTTTTATTCCTCCTTGTGTATTATTGTTTTATTGTAAGACAAATACACCATCTGGTCAATCGTATTTTTTTTATTTTCTGAAAAATGAAGCACTACTTTATCCCTCGATAATTTCGCTTCTATATATACAAAAAAACACGATAATGAAGGAGCTAAAATGAAAAAACTTTTAAGAAAAAAAGCCATTGACAAACAATTTTATTTGTCTTACCATTGGACAAAACTAAATATTAAGAATTTTCACGAAGGAGGAAACAGTTAACATTGTAAGCGGTATCAATTAGAAAATATAATAAAATACGATTAAGGAAGTGAGTATATGAACGCTGAAGAAAAAGTTTTTCAACCATCTCCTAAACTGCCAAGTGCCCAGAAAAAAACACGCACACGATGGTTCATTGTCTTTATGCTCTTTTTGGTTACAGCCCTGAATTATGCGGATCGTGCGACGCTATCCATTGCGGGTACGGACATGTCTGGTCAGCTTGGTCTCGATTCAGTCATGATGGGCTATGTTTTCTCCGCTTTTGCTTGGTCTTATGTAGCTGGACAAATTCCAGGCGGATGGCTTTTAGACCGTTTTGGCTCGAAAAAAGTTTATTTTTGGAGTATCACGTTATGGTCCACCTTTACGCTTTTACAGGGGTTTCTCGGTTTTTTCGGTTCTGCGGGAACGGCTGTCATGGTATTGTTCGGACTGCGCTTCCTAGTTGGATTGGCGGAAGCCCCTTCCTTTCCGGCCAACAGCCGCATCGTTGCCACCTGGTTCCCAAGCCATGAACGCGGAACCGCGGCTGCCACTTTCAATTCGGCCCAGTATTTTGCAACCGTTCTCTTTGCACCGATCATGGGTTACATTACGTATAAATTCGGTTGGGAATACGTCTTCTTCTTTATGGGTGCTTTAGGGATCATCGTTGCTTTCATCTGGATGAAAACGATATATGGCCCAAAGGAACATCCTCGCATCAACAAAGCCGAGCTTGAATATATCGAAGCGGGCGGCGCCTTGATCAATATGGATCAAACCAGTACAAATAAGGAGGAAAAGAAAGGCGTCAACTGGAATCATATTAAGCAGCTATTATCAAATCGCATGCTGTTAGGTGTTTATCTCGGACAATATTGCATTACGACGTTAACGTACTTTTTCCTGACATGGTTTCCTGTGTACCTAGTACAAGAAAGGGGCATGACCATTCTTGAAGTTGGATTCGTCGCTTCCCTTCCGGCCATTTGCGGATTTTTTGGCGGCATTCTCGGAGGGACATTCTCGGATTTCTTGTTACGGAAGGGATTCTCATTGACTGTCGCCCGAAAAGTGCCAATTGTTGTTGGGATGATTCTATCGATGAGCTTGGTGGCAGCAAACTATGTAGATACGGAATGGGTTGTCATTTTCGTTATGGCCCTTGCGTTTTTCGGTAAAGGATTCGGGGCACTCGGCTGGGCGGTAGTGGCCGATACCTCACCAAAGGAAATGTCAGGTGTCAGCGGCGGGCTTTTCAACACATTCGGAAACATTGCCGGCATTACAACACCGATTATCATCGGATATATCATTGCCACGACAGGCTCGTTTAATGGTGCGCTAGTCTTCGTATGTGCCAATGCCCTTGTCGCGATTTTAAGTTATTTATTCCTGGTTGGTGAAATTAAACGTGTAAAGTTAAAATCATAATCAACTAAATATTCTGATATAGGGGGAAAAATCATGAACAATCAATTACTAAAGGATCACGTAAAAATCAGCACACCGGTAATTTCAGAAATGAGCGTCATTCCAGTTGCGGGCCATGACGGAATGCTTTTGAACTTGAGTGGTGCCCATGCTCCTTATTTCACCCGGAACATCGTCATTCTAAAAGACAATGCAGGTAATACGGGTGTAGGTGAAGTTCCTGGAGGTGAAAAAATCCGCCAGACACTCGAAGATGCTAAAGAATTGGTTGTGGGCCAGTCCATTGGGACATACAACAACATTCTAAATGCCATCCGCAAGCAGTTTGCGGACCGGGATGCTGGGGGGCGCGGCCTTCAGACGTTCGATCTTCGTATTGCCATTCATGCCGTAACAGCATTGGAAGCGGCACTTCTTGATTTAGTTGGCCAACATTTAGGTGTTCCAGTCGCAGCCCTTCTCGGCGAAGGACAGCAGCGTGATAAAGTGGAAATGCTGGGCTACTTATTTTATGTAGGCGACCGCAATAAAACAGATCTTGGTTATTTAAGCGAACCGGAAGCGGAAGATGACTGGATTCGCCTCCGTCATGAGGAAGCGCTGACACCCGAATCGATCGTCCGCTTGGCAGAAGCCGCCCACTCTCGCTATGGATTCAATGATTTTAAATTGAAAGGCGGGGTTTTGCGCGGGGAAGAAGAAATCGAAGCGGTGACGGCACTTGCTGAACGCTTCCCTGAAGCCAGGATCACCCTTGACCCAAATGGCGGCTGGCTGCTTGAGGATGCGATTAAACTTTGCCGCGATCAACATCATGTTTTGGCATATGCGGAAGATCCATGCGGAGCGGAAAATGGTTTTTCCGCCCGGGAAATCATGACGGAATTCAGGCGCGCAACGGGCCTTCCAACCGCTACGAATATGATTGCAACGGACTGGAGGCAAATGGGGCACTCCATTCAACTTCAATCCGTGGACATTCCTCTTGCCGATCCGCATTTTTGGACGATGCAAGGTTCCGTCCGGGTCGCTCAAATGTGTAACGACTGGGGCCTGACTTGGGGATCACACTCGAATAATCACTTTGATATTTCACTTGCCATGTTTACACACGTTGCTGCGGCCGCACCAGGAAAAATCACTGCGATCGATACCCACTGGATTTGGCAGGATGGGCAGCGTTTGACGAAAGAACCTTTTAAAATTGTCGGCGGAATGGTCGATGTTCCTTCCAAACCCGGACTTGGAATTGAAGTGGATATGGAACAAATCGAGAAGGCACATCAGCTTTATAAACAAAAAGGACTTGGTGCCCGTGATGATTCAATGGCTATGCAATACTTGGTTTCCGGATGGAAGTTCAATCCGAAATCACCTTGCCTTGTCAGATGATTTTTTTCCAACAATGCGTGCGTCTCTCTCATTAGAGCGGCGCATTTTACTTTTTTTGGACATAGGTCTACATGCAAATAAGTGTATTATATTATATAATTAGTCTTACAGTAGGAATACATATAGGATTTAACAGAAAAGGGGTTACACAATGGAAGAATCGTCAAAGAAATTAGGCGTACAATCGGTACATCGCAACACTCTTTCACAACAAGTCGTGGATCAAATTGTGCATCTGCTCGTCACTGGACAAATGAAAGCGGGCGACAAACTGCCTCCTGAAATGGAACTTATGAAAGAACTTGAAGTAAGCCGGCCTGTTTTACGTGAGGCGCTCAGTGCCCTTGATACACTAGGGGTCATAACAAGGAAAACGCGTGAAGGAACCTTTTTTAACGATAAAATCGGTACACATCCATTCTCTGTCATGCTTGCGCTGGCTACGGATAATTTACCAGCGATCATCGAAGCGCGAATGGCTTTGGAGTTAGGATTAGTAACAATGGCTGCCGAGAAGATCACAGACGAGCAACTGGAGAAACTGCAGGTTACGATTGACACGATTGCCAATAGTGAAGACAACGATTATGGAGAGGCCGATAAAGAATTCCATAAGATCATCGCTTTAAGTGCGAACAATCCCATCATTGAAGGCATGATCGATTCCTTATTGATCACTCATAATAAAATAAATAGCTTGATTCAATTCAGGGAACGGGAACTGACCGTGAAGTATCATAAAGCCATCTATGCTGCACTTGCAGCACATGATCCACATGAAGCATTCAGCCAAATGTACAAGCACCTTGATTACGTCCGTCAGAAAGTCCTTCAATATTCTCACGAACATTAATAGATTGTTTGCGAGGTACCGCAGCAAACTAATGGATCACTCAATGATTCTATTTCATAAGGAAAGTGGATTTTTTCAGGGAACCTATTTTGCTTCCGAGATTTCAGAGTTCAACTTATCTTTTAAATCCATTGATAGCATAATTCTTTTTGAGAAAAACTGGATAGCAGCGGAACTATCCAGCCCCCACTAATCCACTTCCGATTGAAATCACCCATTGAAGTCAGAACCTTCCTCATGGAAATTGCTGGCTAACCACAATCCCCCTCTAAATACCCTGCCTAGGCTCCACTCAAAAAAACATGCATCCCTGCTTACTGGCTGGAATGCATGGATTCTTTTTAATTCATGGTTTAGTATGCACTCCAACCAGCATCTGCCGTAATGACAGTACCATTAACAAAACTGGAATCGTCTGAAGCAAGGAATAATGCCACTTTAGCGATTTCCTCAGGTTTGCCGTTTCGTGGATTGATCGCCATACCCAGCTGTTGGCGAGAGAAGCCAAACTCATTGATATTCGTCATGCTGGAACCAATATTGGTTTCTACTCCGCCTGGTGCTATAGCATTGCAGCGAATCCCTTTATTGGCATACATGTAGCCCGTGTTTTTCGTGAAACCAACGACTGCATGTTTAGAGGCGGTGTAAGCAGCACCAGCCCGGGCACCGTACAAACCGCCAGCAGAAGCAATATTGATGATGACCCCTTTTTGTTTTTCTAAAAAGATCGGCATCACCTTTCTAGTCGAACGCATGACGCTTGTCGTGTTAATGGCAAAAATCCGATCCCATTTAGAATCTTCAATGTCCCCAGCAGGTTCCATGCCATCCATGATACCCGCGTTATTCACCAAAATATCCACCGTTCCATACGTACTTACCGTGGTATCGATCAAATGTTGAATATCTTCCTCCACCGCTACGTTCGTTTTAATGGCAAAGGCCACTCCGCCATTCGCTTTTATTTCTTCCACCGTATCGTTCGCACCATCAAGATTTAAATCCGATACGACGACTTTAGCTCCTTCTCGAGCATAATCTATGGCAATTTGTTTCCCCATGCCTGATGCTGCTCCTGTCACAACGGCAACTTTGTCTTGTAATTTCATTTGAACTCCCCCATTCATTCTAGTGAAGCGTTACTTATTGTACAGATGTTCATTATCTACCTTCCTTTATAGTATAATTAGTTTCAATAGGCTTATACAATCAGCAAATGCTGTCCTCAATGTTGAATAATGAACAGAAAGTAGTAACTATGTTTATTAAAAGCACAATAACGAACAAAGGATGAAGAAAATGACTGATAATAATACTGGGATTGATAGAAGGATCAGGAAATCCAAAATGGCTTTGAAAGAATCCCTCATTTCTTTAATGCAAAGTAAGGATTTCAGGGAGATATCGATTACTGATATTGTAGAACTCGCCGACCTTAATCGGGGTACATTTTATAAACACTATCAGTACAAAGAGGAACTTCTTGAAGAGGTCATGGAGGATGTGATTGCCGATTTGATCATATCTTACCGGGAACCTTATAAGAACGCTGAAACTTTCACCATCAATGAACTAACGGCTTCGGTCATCAAAATATTTGAACATGTCGCTAACCATGCAAACATTTATACCCTCATCCTAAAGTCGAAGGCATGGCCTACATTACTGGAACGGATTTGTAATGAGTTGAAGAAGCTTCCAGTGGAGGACCTGAAAGATTACCGGCCGAATCCTAAGATCAATAAAGAACTTGCCTCCAGTTACCAAGCATATGCGATATTGGGCATGATCATCGAATGGGTCAACACTGGCTTTAAATATAGCGCTGACTATATGGCTGAACAGCTGCTGGAAATCCTTAATAATAAATCGGTAAATGCCGTCTTTAAAATAAACCATTTAAAGCAGAAATAAGAGGGCTGCACCAGCAACCCTCCTTTCACCTTAAATCGCCTGCCCTTTGGAAAGAAACCTTTTTACAACAGACAAGAAAGCTGGTAAATCATCTTCATGGACAAAGTGTCCGGCATCCTCTATCGTCACCAATTCGCAATTCGGGATAAGCTCGGAAACCTCCTGCAATTTGTTTTGGGGAATATGGCTGGCCCCGCCCCCTATAACAAGCGTCGGCATCATAATATCGGTGAGGCGTTCCCACCATTCGGGATCGGGTTCATTAAGCTGCTGTAGAATCGAAGGCACTACCTGCCAATCAAACGGCAGTGGGATAGAAGGCCTGGAAGGAACCTCCATTGGTTTATCCGAGAAAGGAGGCGGCGTATCTTCGACAATCAACCTTTCTATCCTCGAAGGAAAGGTTTGTGAGAAAAGATAGGAAACCGTCCCCCCCATGGAATGCCCCATTAGCGAAAACCTTCCCAAATCAAGCGCATCTGCAAAAAGAAGCAAATCATCACGCATCGATTCAAAAGTATATGTATTCGTTCTCGCACTCCCACCGTGGCCCCGTTGATCTAAAGCTAAAACACGATAACTTTCTCCTAATGCGGCAGCCGCTTCATCCCATGATTCCGAACTTTTTCCCAGTGCATGAAGAACAACAAGCGGTGGAGCAGAAACATCCCCGCACTCCCGATATTGAAACGTGAGTCCATTCAACTCAATTTGATTAACCCTAATTTCCATCTCCGTTCACTCCCAGGATCGGATTCGCCATTTTGAACCCCGATCTATTTTTAAAAAAACCTCTAAAATACTATGTTGACTATAAGTGAATTATACGTTTATGCCTTCACCCATTTATTCATCCTTTGGCTTCATTCCGCAGCAGCATGAATTACATTCCGTTACGGGCCTTAACGTGAAAGGCAGAATAGAAAAAGCCCTATGCTGCCTGAACGATTCAGGTGGCATAGGGCCTTTTATTGTTTCATTTAAGCGGTTTGATCTTTTTTCACAGCAGGTTTTTCTTCAGCCGGCCAAGCACGCTTAATGAATAATGCCAGAATCAGCGCCACACCGGCAATGAAGGTAGATACAAAGAAGGAGAAGTTAATTCCATCCAGCATTGCCTGCATCCCGATTTGGGCTTTCATTTGGCCCATCATCTCAGCGGTGGGCTGGCTCGTTAATTTGCTCATCGCTTTCGTCATTAAATCTTCGGCAGTAGAAGCTGCACGGTTAGACATGACCGTAACGAGCAATGCCGTACCGATTGCCCCGGAAATTTGGTTCAGTGTGTTATTCATGGCTGTACCGTGCGGGTTCATGCGGGCTGGCAGCGCGTTCAAACCATTTGTCATGATCGGCATCATGGACATTGACATCCCGAAGGAACGAACGGAAAACAGGATTACAATTTCTGTATACGTGGTTTCCATTGATAATTTACTTAGCAAATACGTGGTTACCACGGTGATAAGCAAACCGATTGAAGCAAGGATGCGGGCACCGAACTTATCGAAAAGCTTACCGGTGACCGGTGACATGAGGGCCATTAATAACGCACCTGGAAGCATCAATAATCCAGAATCGAATGGTGAAATGCCACGTACTGTTTGTGTATACATCGGAATTAAGATCATCCCCGAGAACATCGCCATGTTCAGTACGATTGAGATCGTTGCGGATAAAGCGAACATCGGGTGCTTGAAGATATTGAACTCAAGCATTGGTGTTTCCATTTTAAGCTGGCGTGTTATGAAAAGGATCAGGGAGATGGCACCGACAATCAGTGTTCCGTATACTTCAAGGCTATCCCACCCCTTGCTGCCTGCCGAACTGAATCCGTAAAGCAAACCGCCGAAGCCTAAGCTTGAAAGGATGACCGATATTTTATCAATTGAGATATCGACTTTTTCCTTGTGGTCTTTAAGTTTAAAGAAGCCGAAAATAAGCACTAGTAAAGCTAGCGGAGTAATGAAATGGAATAGCATTCTCCAATCATAATGTTCGATGATCCAGCCTGAAAGCGTCGGCCCGATTGCAGGGGCAAACATCATGACCAAACCGAATAGTCCCATTGCCGAGCCCCGTTTTTCAACAGGGAAAGAAGTTAAAAGTACGTTCATTAATAATGGCATCATGATTGCCGAACCTGCAGCCTGAACCATACGTGCGCTCAATAATAGCGGGAAAACATGCGCTACACCTGCCACGATCGTCCCGATTGAGAATAGGAGCATGGCTGTCAGGAACAGATTACGCACCGAATATTTTTTTATTAAGAAGGCAGTTGTCGGAATCATGATTCCGTTCACGAGCATGTAGCCTGTTGTCAGCCATTGGACTGTGGAAGTCTCGATTCCCAGGTCTATTTGGATTGATGGCAGTGCAATATTTAAAAGGGTTGAATTCAGTATCGCTATGAACGCACCGACCATCAGTATGGCCAAAATGCCATACGAACCTTTTTTCTCATTTATTTGTGCAGTACTCACTTTTTATCTATTCCTCCATTCAAACTATTGGTTCATTTAATTAGACGAGCGGTATATTAAAAACTCACAAAATCAATAATATACCCCTAGTTCATTTTTTGCAATAAAAATTTACTGGTTTAAATAAGGGTTTGTGCTGTGATGAAAAATAGAGTACGATTAATTTTATACAAGCAGTATAATGAAAATCAGGTGATATAATGAACAATCGAAGGCAGAATGTCATCGATACGGCTCATAAGCTGTTTATTGACAAAGGCTACCAAGCGACGTCCATTCAAGACATTTTAGACGGCAGCGGTATATCAAAAGGTACATTTTATAATTATTTCCCTTCGAAGGGTGAATTATTTATAGCTATTTTCCGTTCCTTTTATACAAAGATACGTCATGAACGGGAAAAACTGTTGATTGGTCAAGATTCCGCCGATATTGAAATTTTCATCCGGCAGCTCGAACTGCAATTGATGGTGAACAAGCAAAGCAAATTGCTTATCCTGATCGAAGAAGTCCGTGTTTCCAATGATGAAGAATTAAAGCAATTCATCAATAAGACGCTATTGTTGAGCTTACGCTGGATGTATAACCGTTTTATCGATATCTTCGGTGAAAGTAAAAAACCCTATCTTTTAGATAGCGTCATTATCTTTCATTCCATGATGACCCACATGAATCATTTTAGTTACCGTGCTAATCCCGCCGGTACACCGGATATACAAATTATCCGCTACTGCATGAATCGCATTGTCCATTTAGTCAATGAAGTGGCTGAAAGCGGGGAACAGATCATTGATCCTGAATTAATGGATACATGGTTTCCAAAATTCACAAACCAGCTTGATGCTTGCCATAATGATTTGCTTCATTCCACCACGGAATTGAAAAAAGCGATAAACAAGGCTATTCCTTGCGATGAAGATCGAAGAAGAGCCATTGAATTGGTCGACTTTATCCAAGATGAGCTGATGCAGTCAGACAAACCGCGAGAATTTCTGATAGAAAGTCTGCTGGTCACTCTGAAAACCGGATATGCTTCACAGATCCAAGCATTGGAGACTTTTGAAGAAAGCATCCATTCTTGCTTGAGCCGATGAAGATTGAAGATACACACCTACCGAAAGCGGCAGGTGTTTTTTTTATGGCTTTTTGAATTAGCCTGATTTAAAAAAAGAGTTGGTTTTATAAAAGCGACCTAAGGAAACACTATCCTTATCATAATAAAGGGAGGTCTATCTACTTGAGTGTGAAAGAGAATACTTTGTCCATATTGGCTCTGGGCGGAGTGAATGAAATCGGTAAAAACATGTATGTGATTCAATATTCTAACGATATCGTCATTATTGATTGTGGTGCAAAGTTTCCTGATGAAAGTTTATTAGGAGTCGATTTGATCATTCCTGATATTTCCTTTCTTCAGGAGAATAAGGAGAAGATCCGCGCTTTGATTGTGACTCATGGGCATGAAGATCATATCGGCGGTATCCCTTATTTCTTGAAAAAATTGAATGTGCCCATTTATGCCACACGTTTAACACTTGGTTTGATTGAATTGAAGTTAAAAGAACATAACCTTTTGGCTGATACGGAATTAATCCAGATCGATTCGGATTCAAAGCTGGAATTCGGGGAAATGGTTCTGGACTTTTTCAAAACGAATCATAGTATTCCCGATTGCCTCGGAGTCACCATGCATACGCCGGAAGGCACGGTCGTTCATACAGGGGACTTCAAGTTTGACTTGACTCCGATGAATGATCAGTATCCCGATATTCATAAAATGGCCAAAATCGGGAGTGAAGGTGTCCTCGTTCTGCTATCGGAAAGCACGAACGCAGAGCGTCCCGGCTCCAGCCCCTCGGAGCATTTGGTTGGCAGCCATATTGAAGAGGCCTTCATGCAGGCAAAACAGAAAGTCATCCTTTCGACATTCGCTTCAAATGTCAATCGTGTTCAACAAGTTGTGAACGCTGCACAGAAGACAAACCGGAAACTAGCCCTGATTGGACGAAGCATGGTGAACGTCGTAACCGTTGCCATTGAACGCGGCTATCTCGAGGTTCCTGATGGGATGCTTATCCAACCACAAGAAGTCGATAGTTATGCTCCGGAAAGGGTCGCGGTTTTATGTACAGGAAGTCAAGGAGAGCCATTTGCCGCCCTTTCCCGCCTTTCCAGTTCGAATTATCGGGATATGAGCATATTGCCCGATGATACAGTGATTCTTGCATCCACACCAATACCCGGAAATGAACGGGATGTTTCACGTATCATCGACAACCTGTTTCAACTGGGCGCGAAAGTCATTTACGGTTCCGGGACTGTAACGGGCATGCATGTATCCGGACATGCTTATCAGGAAGAGTTAAAGCTTATGCTTACCCTGATGAAACCTAAGTATTTCATCCCGATTCACGGTGAGTATCGGATGCTGCACCAGCATCGATTGTTAGCTGAGTCTGTCGGGGTGGAGAAGGACCACACTTTCATCATCAATAATGGTGATGTGGTGGATATTGAAAACTCCGTTGCCCGTCAAACAAGAAAGGTGGCTGCCGGCAATACCTTTGTCGACGGTGTTGGCGTCGGGGATGTTGGAGAAATCGTTCTGCGGGACCGCAAACAGCTTTCCGAAGATGGAATGCTCGTCATCGTCATAACACTAAGCAAGACAGAAAGAAAAATAGTCTCAGGACCCGATACCATTTCCCGTGGATTTGTATATGTTCAAAATTCCGAGGACCTCCTAAAAAATGCGAATCGTATTGTCACGAAAACGGTCAACGACTTACAAAGTGAAAAAATATACCGGTGGAACATCATTAAACAAACCATTAAGAAGGAACTGGGGCAATATCTCTTTAATCAAACTAAGAAAAAACCAATGATCCTTCCAATAATCATTGAAATTTAGCTCCAAATTGAAAGGAACTCGACTTTGAATTAGTCGAGTTCCTTTTTTAATCAAGTCCTGATTTACTCGCTTTTGCGGCCATTGCCTTGTTCTTATTCCATACCTTGAACTTCATGAAAACGGCTGCAAGACCGATGATCACGATGAATAAAAGGCTGATGAAAAATCCTGGACGTATCTCTTTTTCAAGCAGTGTTCCACTTACTGCCGCTAAAATTAAAAGCAGTCCGAAAACCGCCGTAATCTTACTCCACATCTTATTTTCCAAGATTTTGAATGAAGAAAGAATGATGAATGCCCAGTTATACAAAAGCAATATACCAGCTGATGTTGTAATGTATTCATAAATCTTTCCTGGCAGGAGCAAGGCAGTGATGATCGATCCTAAAAGACCTAAGGCTCCAAGCCCCAGTGACGGCAGCGGAAGATCTTTGAATTTCTTGATCTTTTGCATGAATAATGCGGGTGCATTCCCATCATTGGATAGCGTTACCAATAAATTGGTTACACCGAATAGTGAAGCGGTCATCGTCGAGAAACCGGCAATGATGATCGCACCATTAAAAACGTGCGGGAAAAATGTCAGGTGATAACTGTCCAATGCCGAAACGAATGGGCTTTCTTTTTCACTGAATGCCCCTAACGAAATCATGGTTACGGCTAATCCCAATGAAACCACATATATAATGGTAAGGACCAAGAGCATGATCGTCCCTGCCTTTGGTGCATCTTCTTTCTTTTTAAGCTGCATCGCCATCAATCCAATGACCTCAATGCCGCCAAACGCATAAAAGGCATAGATAAGGGATGTCCAAAACCCCTTTAACCCTTTGGGGAATAATTCATTGAACGTATTCGGAAATGATGGCGGTTTCGCTCCAGCAAGACCGAACCAGCCGCAAACGGCACATATTGCAATGATGATAAACATTACGATTGCTGCTGTCTTAATTACAGCAAGGATGTTTTCCACCCTGTCGAACCCTTTTGTTCCCAGCAATACCACCACAATTGAAACAATGGCAAAACCGGATGCAAATAGCCAAAGCGGCACTTTCGGGAACCAAAATTGAGATAATAGCGAAAGTGCAGTAAGCTGGCTTCCCATGATCAATATATTGGAGGACCAATAATTCCAGCCACAGCTAAAGCCCGCCCATCGTCCAAATGCTTTATTGGCATAATAACAAAAAGAACCTTCTTGAGGATCGGCAGCCGTCATCTTGGCAAGCAGATTATAAACGATATAGGTACCCAGTGCAGCCAATACAAATGAAAATACAATGGACGGCCCAGTCGTTTTAATCCCTATGGTCGATCCGAGGAAATACCCTGTCCCGATCGTACAGCCTACGCCGACCAATGATAGCTGCCACCATTTCATGTCGCCCTGTTGTTCACCCGAAGCATTGGAATCTTGGACAGCCTTTCCTTTCGCTGAACTGCAATTGGCTTTTGTTGTCATAACATTACCCCCTTCCATCACTCATAGTGTTGATAATGCCACAATGAATTATGCAAGGAAGAAGTTTTCAAATACCTTATGTAATAATCTAATGCATTCTGCTTTTATGATAGGATGGCAGCAATGCCTTGGTAAGCAAAATAAATCCCAAAACCGACCAATGATAATCCAGAGATGATCGAAATGGCCATTAAGCTTTTTTCATTTAAGAACCTGCGAAATCCATTCGTTAATGCCGCTACAAAAAAGTCCCAGCAAGTAAGACCAAGAAAGATCATCCCGCTATAAATGAAAAGTTGGGATGTCCCATAACTTGCAGCCGTTTTAGCTAAAACAGATCCATATATCCCCAACCAAAATAAAATGGACAATGGACTGGTCACGGACATGATGAACCCAGTCAAAAAACAGGAAATTAAAGAATCTCTATTCCTGTATTCATTTAATAATATCGTATTAACCCGTAATACACTTTCCACCCCGGAATAAATAAGCACAAATCCGCCAAAAAGCCAAAGAAATATCTGGACGATCGGGATTTCTAAAAACCGCACCATTCCTACATATACTAAAATCATGAACAAGGCATCTGCGATCATCGACCCTGCCCCAACGATCCAGGCGTGCCAAAACCCGTTCTTGATTCCTTTATCGATACGAGCAGAGTTCACCGGGCCGATCGGTGCTGCAAGGGTAAGTCCTAAGAAAAAGTAACTTAGCAGTAAATGTACACTCAAAAAGCATCACTCCTTCGAGCTAGTTCATGACTTGTACATTTTATGTGACAACCCTCTGCCTATAACCACATGCCAAAAAAATTTCCCGATTCACAAAAAAAGCCGTGGTAAAGCCCGGCTTTTTGGAGATGTATTGAAGCCGATCAGGCAGCAGCTTCTTTTTTGTCCGAACTAATGAATTTCATAACAATCAATACGATGCCTATACCGATGATCCCAGAAATGATATAGGTCATATTGATATGATTTTTCATGACAAGGGACATGACCGGAGGGCCTGCAGCAACGCCGATGAACCTTGATGACATGTAGAAGGAGGTTATCGTCCCCCGCTGTTCCTTTTCTATATTTTGAGTGATGATTGCGTCGAGTGTCGGCAATAAAGCACCAATTGCTATGCCCACCAAGCTTGTTATTATCAATAGAAGGACGACCCTGTTTTTAGTAAAACCGACAAATACAAGGCTGATTGAAAGGACAGCTAAACTGATCATGATGATCTTTTTCATGATTGGCAATTCCCCCTTGATTTTTTTCCCTGCAACATAAGAAGATACGCAAAGAAAAAATAGGGGGATCGCTATCACTAAACCTTTTTTGATACCATGCAAATCATGGATTTTTTCCAGATTATCAGACAAAAAGAAAAGAACACCGAACAAAACCAACATGACAAAGACACCAATCAGGAAAACCGTATATAACCATTTTCCTTCCTTCTTGAATATTTTTTTCGTATCATGCCAGAAATCCTTGAATTTCTTCGGCTCATCCTTCTCCTTTGGTACCTTTATAAAGAAAAAGACCAAAACAATAGATATTAAACTGAAGAATGAAATCGAGAAGAATGGTAAAAACCAGATAAATGCAGCAAACAGGGAACCCAATATTGGACTAAGCACTTTCCCAAAGGTATTCGAGGTTTCTATGATTCCCAAACAAGAACTCGTTTTTTCATCATCATCTTTGTATAAATCCCCCACCAAAGGCAAAATGATTGGTGAGGCCCCAGACGCCCCAATCCCTTGCAATACCCTCCCAATGATGATCCATGTATAGGGATCTTCCATTTTCCATGACGCATAACCAGCGATCAAACCACCTATAAGGGCTAGGATCAAGCTTGGCAGAATGACCATTTTCCTTCCGAATCGATCTGATAAATAACCTGCAATGGGAATTAAAAAGATGGATGCAACGGAATAGCTTGTTATCACCATACTTGATTGAAATGAAGATATCCCCACCTTTTCCTCGAAAATGGGCAAAACCGGGATAAGCATTGAATTTCCAAGTGTCATAACCAATGGAATCGATGCCATACTGATCAGGCACCACACGCTTACATCTTTATTTTGCTTCTCATGACCTTCCATACTTACACTCCTCATCCATTATAAAAGCAACTTATTGCATAAAAGGTGACCATTTGTGAAACCAATTTGTTTTGCATCATATATTAGATGTCTTAAATTATTATGTTATAGTGCAGAAACATTTATTCAGTTGCGCTTCTCCCAAAATTACCCCATTCCCTTTAAAACAAAAAAACCATTCTGTTTAAGAATGGGCTTTCTTTTTGCTTGTACAAATTTGCACGTTGATTGGAACGAAGGGCACCCGCTCCAATCAACAATGTTAATGAATTTGGATAGAACTCCATTTGCCTACAGTCTAACCATTCTGTTTAAAAATGGGTTTCCCGCTTTCGTCTTTATAAAAGAATAATATTCCTTTTTTCACATTCCTCTACTATTTGGTCATTCCATACCGAAACCTGAACCTCGCCAATATGTGCTTTCTTCAACAAAAACATGCATAATCTGGATTGCCCTATTCCCCCGCCTATTGAATACGGAAGCTTTCCTTCCAATACGGCCTTATGATAATCGAGTACCTTACGATTCTCGTTTTTGGATAATCTTAATTGTTTTAACAATGACCTTTCATCTACTCGAATGCCCATTGAAGAAACCTCAAAAGCACATTCCAAGAGTGGGTTCCATAAAACGATATCTCCATTTAGATCCCAATCATCATAATCCGGTGAACGTCCATCATGCTTTTCCCCCGATTGTAACGCTCCGCCAATTTTCATAATGAAGATTGCACCATATTTCTTCGCAGCCACGTTCTCTCTTTCCTTCGGAGTAAGATCCGGGTATAAATCCTCCAACTCCTGGGTCGTAATGAAGTGAATGTCCTCTGGTAACACAGGCTTAAGCAGATGATGGAATTCAAACATATAACGTTCGGTCGATTTAATGGCACTATATATTTTTTTCACTTCGGATATTAATGTATCCACGTTACGTTGTTCTTTCGTAATGACTTTCTCCCAGTCCCATTGATCCACAAATAACGAGTGTAAATGATCCAGTTTTTCATCACGTCTTATTGCATTCATATTCGTGTAAATGCCTTCATCACAAGCCAAACCATACCTAGAAAGAGTGATTCTTTTCCACTTTGCCAAAGATTGAACCACTTCTATTTGTTTATCCTTAATATCCAGAGCATCAAAGGTAAGAATCCGCTCCACACCATTTAAATTGTCATTGATACCATTACCTTCATGTAAAACGAAAGGGGCTGATACTTTAATAAGGTTTAACGCATTTGAAAGTCCTTCTTCAAAATGATCCTTCATTTCATTTATTGCAATATCAGTATGCATGATATCAAGAATTGTTTTATATTTATTCGGCATTGATAATTCAGGCATAATTCTCCTCCAATTCCGCTTTGAATAGCGCATGCACTAAAATAGGCGTCTTTCCATTTGACTAAATTACATTATGAAGGAGTTTTCTGTGTTGTTACAAAAATACCAGGTCAGACAAGGCGGACTAAACTCAAGAAATAGAACTAAAAAGGTGGTACAAGTCCAAATGTTTGAATACATTCAAATAAGCGAAGATGTATAAACGATGAGGTGATGAATTGGGTGTTTTTTTCAGCTTTGTATTATTAGGTTTATCACTGGCGGCTCCTATCGGTCCCATAAACGCTGCTCAATTGGACAAAGGAATCAAGAAGGGTTTTTGGCATGCCTGGGTATTTGGCTGGGGTGCCATTTTAGCGGATTTTGTTTTTATAGCCCTCGTCTTCTTCGGTGTCGTCCACTTTTTGGACAACTCCTTCATGAAGACATTTTTATGGCTTTTTGGATTTTTCGTCCTGACCTATACCGGAATCGAAAGTCTGCTAAGTGCAGGCAAGATTGAAGTGAATGCACGAAAAGCGAAAGATTCCCTTTTTTCTTCATTCCTGACAGGATTCATCATGTCCCTTTCGAATCCTTTATCCATTTTGTTTTGGCTGGGGATTTACGGATCCATTCTCGCAAACTCCGCTTCAAAATATGATATGGATCATTTACTTTTATACAGCTCAGGAATCCTTATCGGCCTCTTAATCTGGGATTTCGTAATGGCCATCATCGCCAGCACCTTCAGACGCTTTTTATCCAAACCCATTCTAATGGGCATCTCGATCATTTCGGGGATATCCCTTATAGGGATCGGCATATACTTTGCCATCCAGGCAGCAAAGGTTTTATTTACATAAGTATTTACTCGTGAGTTCGCATTAAATAGATAAATTAGGCCGCCTATTTTAATGTCCTTCTTTGTCCATGCTGGACACTTATCCCTCATTGTTGATAGCCTGAAAGGGTAAACACAAAGGGAGGATTTCTAGATATAGTTTGATTACACTACTTAGGATTAACCTGCCCCGACGACGGGCACGGCGGCCCTGGGGGTAACTGTTTTCAGCAGTTCATTCCTAGTGTTGGCTGGTTATGGATTTGTAGATAAAAAGAAACAGCCGATTTATTCGGCTGTCTTTTTTATTCCATTTACTCGTGAGATTCGGGCTTTTACTCGTGAATTCCGGCCTTTTACTCGTGAGTTTCTCGCTTTTACTCGTGAATTCCGGCCTTTTACTCGTGAGTTCCAATTTAAGCTGCTTTCTTGTTAGATGCTGCGTTCTTTTATTTGCTGGACCATTTTCTTGATGAACATTTCTATTGTGACATTTTCAAATTCTTGTTCCCCGTATTTCCGGACATTTACTTCATTTACTTTCTCTTCTTTATCTCCAAGGACCAGCATATATGGGATTTTCCCCAGCTGCGCTTCCCTGACTTTATACCCCAGCTTTTCATTCCGATCATCGATTTTCACTCTTATGCCTTGATTCTTCAGTGCATTTTGAACCTGTAAACAATAATCCAGATGAACGTGTGAGACTGGGATGATCTGTACTTGCACCGGGGCGAGCCATACCGGAAAAGCACCGGCAAAATGTTCTATGAGGATTCCAAAAAATCGATCGATCGATCCAAAGATGGCACGATGAATGACGAC
Source organism: Peribacillus sp. AS_2 (assembly GCF_026891895.1). Classification (NCBI taxonomy): domain Bacteria; kingdom Bacillati; phylum Bacillota; class Bacilli; order Caryophanales; family Bacillaceae; genus Peribacillus; species Peribacillus sp. AS_2. The sequence goes on along the minus strand of NZ_JAPTGA010000010.1, from coordinate 196,891 downwards.
CGGACGGACTTTTTCATTATTTTCATCGATGTAAGTCAGATCAAATTTGTCGGGCATTTGAAAATCAAGTTGGATTGTTGCACATTGGTGGCTTCGTTTTAATGCATCTTTAATATGAAAATCAATTTTCGGTCCATAAAATGCCCCGTCTCCTTCATTTACTTGATATTGTATCCCGATGCTTTCCAGAACATTTTTCAGGGCTGTTTCAGAAGCTTCCCAAAGGGAATCATCGCCCATTGAATCCTCCGGACGAGTCGAGAGCTCAACGGAATACTCGAATCCGAAAGTGCGATACACCTTATCGATCAGATGAAACACTTGTTTAATTTCACTTTCGATTTGATCCTGCCGTACATAGATGTGGGCATCATCCTGACAAAATGTACGGACACGCAGCATCCCGTTCAATGCACCGCTATATTCATGACGGTGGACTTGACCGAATTCGGCCATCCGGATGGGTAAATCCCTGTAAGAATAAAGACTGTTTTTGAAAATAAGCATATGACCCGGACAGTTCATTGGCTTCATCGCGAATTTTGTTTGATCCACCTCAGTGAAGTACATATTCTCGTGATAATAATCCCAGTGGCCCGATTGTTCCCATAACCGCTGGTTCATCATCAAAGGAGTCCGAACTTCGGCATAATCAGCTTCAGTCTGAAGCTCCCGCGAGAACTTCTCCAATTCATTTCTAACGATTTGTCCTTTCGGTAAATAAAATGGCATTCCAGGGGCTTCCTCCGAAAACATGAATAATTCCAACTGCTTCCCTAATTTACGGTGGTCGCGTTTGGCCGCTTCTTCCAGGAATTTAAAATGATCCTGTAAATCCTTATTCTTTCGAAAAGCCACGCCATACACCCTTTGGAGAACTTCATTTTGATTGTCTCCCCGCCAATAGGCACCAGATACACGAGTCAATCTGAATGATTTTACAAATGATGTGGATGGAAGGTGCGGCCCTCTGCAAAGATCGATGAATTCCCCCTGTTGATAGAGCGTTAATTTTTCACCATTGGGGATGTTCTTTGCTATATCCAACTTGAAAGACTCCCCTCTGCCCTCGAATAACTTCACAGCTTCTTCATAAGTCACTTCTATCCTTTTAATTTCCAGATTTTCACTTATGATATGTTCCATCTCTTTTTCAATGGCCTGCAGATCTTCTGAGCTCAAAGCATGATCTAACTTAAAATCATAGTAAAAACCGTCTTCCACGACTGGTCCCATCCCTAATTCCACATTTTTGTATAATCTTTTCACAGCCTGTGCCAAAACATGCGCAGATGTATGTCGCAATACGTGTAATCCTTCATCCGAATCGAGAGTCAAGATCGACAGTTCACCATCCTGAATAAGCTTGTGACTTAAATCAACCAATTGCTTATCCAGTTTTCCAGCTACTGCCTTTTTCCTTAAACTTGGGCTGATTGAGCCTGCCACACTTTCCACTGTGATCCCTTGCGGATACTCCTTTTGCTGCCCATCCGGGAATTGTACTTTAATCATTTTTTCATCCATCACATAAACACCCCTTTTTAATAATAAAAAAACGCACACATCCCTATGCAAGGGACGAGTGCGTTTACCCGTGGTTCCACCCAATTTCCCATAAGCAAAAAACACTCATGGCTCTGGAGCTTGTAACGCAGCTTAGACGATATCAGTTACTTTTTGTTCACCGATATAGCTCAAAGGCGGTAAATCAATTTCCTAAGCCAGGAAGTTCGCAGCTGCCCTTCCCTCTCTGCAGGCCGTAAAAATGATTCATGTCCTTATCATCGCCATATTTTTATATAGAAAAAAACGCACACATCCCTATGCAAGGGACGAGTGCGTTTACCCGTGGTTCCACCCAATTTCCCATAAGCAAAAAACACTCATGGCTCTGGAGCTTGTAACGCAGCTTAGACGATATCAGTTACTTTTTGTTCACCGATATAGCTCAAAGGCGGTAAATCAGTTTCCTAAGCCAGGAAGTTCGCAGCTGCCCTTCCCTCTCTGCAGGCCGTAAAAATGATTCATGTCCTTATCATCGCCATATTTTTATATAGAAAAAAACGCACACATCCCTATGCAAGGGACGAGTGCGCTTACCCGTGGTTCCACCCAATTTCCCATAAGCAAAAAACACTCATGGCTCTGGAGCTTGTAACGCAGCTTAGACGATATCAGTTACTTTTGTTCACCGATATAGCTCAAAGGCGGTAAATCAATTTCCTAAGCCAGGAAGTTCGCAGCTGCCCTTCCCTCTCTGCAGACCGTAAAAATGATTCATGTCCTTATCAATGCTTCTAAAATTTTATATTGTTATATATATTACAATATATTCCCATAAGTGACAACCTCAATTTTTTTCATTTCATTACTAACACCAAATTGGTATAATTAGTAAAAAAGGGGTTTCTATGAAACGTTTAAGCAATTGGTCAATCGTATTTGCAGTGATTGGTATCCTATCATTTTCCTGTTCCCTAGCTTTTCAAAAGCGTCCGAGCTGCTTATGATTTCAGGATTCGGTGCGTTGCTAATTGGTTTGTTATGCAGCTTAGGGGCCATGTATAAAAATGAAAGAGGAATGTCGAAATTTTTGGCTGTGGCTGCATTCTTTCTTTTAAGTTTCATTCTCGTTTGGAATGAACCATTTCAAATTGTCAGGCTCTTGACCTGGATGAAAAATTAAATGAAAAAACCCGTTCACCATGACGGGTTTTTTCATTGATTCATTCTTCATCGGCTATCGTTCGGCTTGAATTCTTTATTCCTAGCCATAGCGTAAGTCCAGTGGTCCAGAGTATTAGCGCGCATCCAAAGCCGAGCAATGATAACGGTGCAAGGATTTGGTGCTCCCCAACCATGACGGTGTCTGGCACAATCATCCATGTAATAAGCGCCAATAAACAGAGAAGCACACCTGTTGCATAATAAACCTTGATTTGGAAAAGTGACGCCAATGGTAAAAAATGAATCCCGACAATAATGGCGATGACTCCCGGTATAAGATCGGTCTGATTGATCAAGTTACAGATGGCAATGGCAATCCCAATCAGCAAACCTTCGGCAATGAAGACCATATTAAACAAAAATCCGATACGCTTAAGACGTCTTGCCCCATCATCTGAAACTTGATTGGACATTTTTTGTGAACCATGTATTAATGAAAAGCCAACGATGACCATGATGATTCCCACGAATATGGCTGCGAGTTCCACGTATGGAAATCCCCACCCCTGCAATCCCATTACACCGGTACCCGCCCAAAGTGTTCCGAAGACCGCCATGAAAATGACTCCAATTCCAGAACCGCGAAACGTCTCTTTCATCATCAGTTTCCTTTCATCCACAGTATAATCGTACATAGAATAATATTGCACCACTTCCCCAATTATTCAGCTATAAAAAAATCATTTGAGATGAGATAATTGCCGTTTCGTAGATATAATTCGATTTTCGTTGATATATTCCGTTTTTCGCAGATATATTCCGTTTTTCGCAGATATATTCCGTTTTTCGCAGATATATTCCGTTTTTCGCAGATATAATTCGATTTTCGATACAAATCTTCATAAAAAAACCTGAGTCCCCAAAGGGGAGCTCAGGTTTTTTCCATTGGTATCAAGCCACATCTGATTTATCGAATTGACAATCTTTTAATGCTATTAATTTGGTCTTATGATAAATCTTGTATCCTAGCCAGACTCCCAGGAATATCGGTAATCCGATATAGGAGACAGCGACTCCATACCAGTCGATGCTGCCGCTTAGGAATGCTCCATAGTTCTGTCCTGCTATGACGAGTATGCACAGGGTGAATGAAAGAATCGGACCGAATGGAAACCATTTTGCTTTATATTTGAGTTCGTTCAGGTCACCACCCTGTGCAACATAGGCTCGTCTAAAGCGATAATGGCTTATGGCGATTCCAATCCAGGCGATGAAGCCAGTCAGCCCGGATGCATTCAATAGCCATGTAAATACATGGTCCCCGAAAATGGAGGTCAAGAAGGCGAATCCCCCAATTATGGATGTCATGATCAAGGCATTCATCGGGATCCCCCTGCGGTTGACTTTGGCCAGGAATTTGGGAGCTTGATGATCTTTTGCCATAGACCATAACATCCGCGTTGATGCATATAGCCCCGAGTTCCCGGCGGACAGTAAGGAGGTTAACACGACCGCATTCATGACGGATGCCGCGAATGCCAGCCCTGCCCGTTCAAAGACAAGCGTGAAAGGGCTTACAGAAATATTTTCGACATTTCCGTTCAACAAGCTTGGACTCGTATACGGTATTAAGAGACCAAGTATCAGGATGGCCCCGATGTAAAATAATAGGATGCGCCAAAATACTTGGCGGATTGCATTCGGAACATTTTTTTCGGGTTCTTCACTTTCCCCGGCAGCAATACCAACCAGTTCTGTGCCTTGAAAAGAAAATCCCGCGATTAGAAAGATTGAGATGATCGATAAAAATCCTCCCTTGAATGGTGCCTCATCCATGGTGAAGTTTTCAAATCCGATCACCTTTCCGCCAAAAATCCCCAATATGGTCAATAAACCAATAATGATGAAGCAAATGATGGCAATGACTTTTATTAGTGCAAACCAATATTCAGATTCACCATAGCTTTTAATGGATAGTGCGTTGAGGGTGAAGACGATTCCAAGAAATAAGGCACTCCAAATCAGGCTGGGTACATCAGGGAGCCAGAATTTCATGATGATGGCTGCTGCAGCTATTTCCACGGCAAGGGTGACTGCCCAGTTAAACCAGTAATTCCAGCCAAGTGCAAAGCCGAATGCGGGATCAACAAAGCGTGTGGCATAGGTGGAAAAGGATCCCGACACAGGCATATATGTCGCCATTTCCCCTAAGCTCGTCATCAGGAAATAAACCATGATCCCAATGCAGGCATAGGCAGCGAGGGCACCGCCGGGCCCTGCGCTCTGGATGGTTGCCCCGCTCGCCAGGAATAATCCGGTTCCTATTGAACCGCCAATGGCAATCATGGTCATATGTCTTGCTTTCAGTTGCCTTTTAACTGTCGGTTCTTGATTATCAATGGGATTCCTTTTAACTGTCGGTTCTTCATTATCAATGAGATTCATGTCCATAAGGTTCCTACCTCATTTTCTTTTAAAGTTAAAAGTTCAAGAATAAAAGAGTTTTTTAACAACCGCTTTGTGAAAGACTTAATCGTTCGCTTCACTTGCTGGGATGCCATCCATTTCAATTGCCATTTCCCGGTATAGTCTCTCTCTTCCCGGATTGGGTGACCCCATCCTGCTCAGTCTCCATTCCACACCATTGAATTAGAGTGAGCGCAATGATTTCGGCTGTGGAGAACACGTTGTCGAGCAGGATGTATTCATTTGGATAGTGGGCAACCTCGGTTACTCCCGGTCCGAAAACGATTGCTGGCGTTTCACCGACATGTGTCAGCAATCCCCCGTCCGTTCCCCAAGGGGAGGCTTCAATGACCGGGTCCTGTCCGGCAACCTGACGATATTGATGAACAAGTGCATTCATCAGTTCATGCTCTACATCAATTGCCCCTGGAACCCAGCGTGCCCCGAACCATTCCAATACGGGCGGGTTTTCCTTGAACCATTGGTCCGCTTCCCCGAGTTGCAGCAACCAGGCTGCCATTTCGTCTTTCGCCTGCTCCATCGTTTCCTCCGGCGCCACACCCATCCTTCCTTCGACTTTCACAAGGTCGGGAACGGATGACGGCCAATTACCGCCTTCAATGACGCCTAGATTGATTGGAATCGGAATGGGCGTGTTCTGATAAAGCGGATCACTGATACGTGCATTTCGCTTTTCTTCCAAGGCACGAATATGATTGATGACGGTCATGCTTTTTTCAATCGCACTAACGCCTTCATACCTTGTTCCGCCATGGGCTGACCTGCCTTTAACATGGATTCGGAACCACATCGAACCCTGCTGTTTCGGGAAGATCCTCATATTCGTCGGTTCAGGGATCAGGGCGGCATCGGCTTTATATCCCCTCAGGACAGCCGCTAATGTTCCGGCACCGCCGCTTTCTTCTTCAATCACACTTTGAAAAATGACATCTCCTTTTAATTGGATGCCATTTTCCTTCAAAGCCTGCATCGCCAGGATCAGCGAAACATTTCCCCCCTTCATATCGGTTACGCCGCGTCCAAACATCCTTCCATTCTTAATCGCTCCGCTATATGGGTCTTCGTCCCACTGATCGCGGTCTCCGTCCGGAACGACATCGATGTGTCCGTTCAAGATGATGGAACGTCCGCCTCCAGTCCCTTTCATGATACCAACCACATTGGGGCTGTTGGAAAATTCACTGCGTGGTGAATAGAAATGAGAATGCTTTTTCAGCTCCCCGCCATCAGGTTCCCAACTATCGATCTGCAAACCCATTTCCTGCAGCTTTTGGGCGACGATGGCCTGTGCCCCTGCTTCATTTCCTTGTGTACTCGGAGCTTGTACCATTTTTTGCAATAGATTCGTTCCTTCTTCCCGATGATCCTTGATCCATTGGTTTATCCGTTTTTGTATATCCGGCACGTTTATCCTCCTTAATTACACATATTCTCATAGATTACTGAAAGTCCCATTCCGCCTGCCATACACAACGTTACCATTCCGTACTTAACTTGTGAACGCAACATTTCATGCATCAGTGTGACTGTCAATTTTGCACCTGTTGCTCCTACAGGGTGACCAAGTGCAATTGCCCCCCCATTGACATTGACAATATCCGGATTCAAATCTAACTCTTTGATCACTGCAAGTGCTTGGGCAGCAAAGGCTTCATTAAGTTCAATCAGTCCGATATCCCGTAAAGATAGACCTGCTTTTTCCAATGCCTTTCGAGTAGCGGGTACTGGACCAATCCCCATAACTCCAGGTTCCACTCCTGCACTGGCAAAAGCCTTTATTTTCAAGAGCGGTTTTAATCCCTTTTCTTCTGCTTGCTGCTTGGACATTAAAAGTACAGCTGCAGCCCCATCATTCATAGGACAGGCATTTCCTGCCGTAATGGTTCCTTCATTTTTGAATACTGCTGGAAGACTGGCTAGTTGATCTAGATGAATGTCTTCGCGTACCCCTTCGTCATGGTTGAAGATTTGAAGACCTTTTCGATCCTTGATTTTAAGTGAAATAATTTCTCTATTAAAGCGACCCTCTTCTATAGCTTTCCAAGCCTTCTTGTGGCTTTGATAAGCAAATTGATCCTGTTCTTCACGTCGGATACCATATTTTTCAGCCAAGCGCTCGGCAGTGATTCCCATATGATCATTTTCCAAGGAACATATTAATCCATCTGCCAGCAGAGCATCCTCCATCGTTACGTTTCCAAATTTACCGCCCCATCTATTTTTCACGATATAAGGCACATTGCTCATGCTCTCCACTCCGCCGGCAATAATGACGTCTTCTTGACCAGCAGCGATAGTTAAAGCGGCGTTGGTAATGGCCTTTAAACCTGATCCACATGCTTTGATTACAACGTGTCCCGGGACACTGTATGGGAAACATGCCAGCTGCGACGAAATTCGTGCCGAGTTAAGTCCGCCTCCGTGGACATAGCCGTGTCCGAAAATCACTTCATTGACTTTTTCTTTACCCAAACCGGAATTTTCCATTAAACCTTCCAATACTTGACGGCCCAATTCGGTAGCTTTAACATTCCTGAGTGATTTTCCAAAAGTTCCAACTGCAGTTCGTGCCCCAGCAACGATGACAACCTCATTCAAGCTTTTTTCCTCCTCTTACCTATTCAATGGTGTTGACGGCAACATGGATTTTCAAAGATGCCTCTGTATTCCTTAGCACATCATCCACTGTATATGGCGCCATGACTTCCTTTAGCACCAATCCCTCTTCAGTAACTTCCATGACTGCCATATCCGTAATGATTAAATCCACACTCTTTCTAGCCGTCAATGGCAGCGTACATGTCTTCAAGATCTTCGATTCACCCTGCTTATTCACGTGATTCATCAGGACGATCACCTTTTTGGCTTTCTGGGCAAGCTCCATTGCCCCGCCCATACCCGGCACCCGCTTTCCTGGGACGATCCAATTCGCCAAATCCCCTTTTTCACTAACTTCCAGGGCTCCAAGGATAGTGATGTCGATGTATCCTTTCCTGATCATCCCAAATGCCGTTGCACTGTCAAAGTAAGAAGCTCCCATTACAGTGGTGATCGGGAAACCTCCCGCATTACAGAGGGCAGGATCTTCTTTTCCGGGATCAGGACTTGGACCTGTACCGAGAACCCCATTTTCCGCATGGAACAGCACATGGATATCTTGAGGAATATGATCTGCCACCAAGGTTGGGATGCCGATGCCTAAATTGACGATCAATCCGTCATGGATTTCCTTGGCGGCGCGTTTCGCGATGCGATTTCGTACATCTACTGCCATGCCCATTTCCAATTCACCCCTTTTGTCGGAATCACCATATCTACATAAATGCCTGGTGTGGCAATACATTCCGGATCCAATTCGCCTGCAGGAACGATTTCCTCCACTTCCGCAATCGTAAAGGCCCCTGCCATCGCTACCAGCGGATTGAAATTACATGCAGTCTTGTCATACATTAAATTCCCAAGTGAATCGGCCTTTTTGGCATGGACGATGCTGACCTCAGCCGTCAAAGCGGTTTCCACCAAATATTCTTTTCCTTCTATCACAATCTTGTCCTTGCCTTCTTCGGCTATCGTACCAATCCCGACATCGACAAAAATCCCGCCTAAGCCTACACCGCCGGCACGAATCCGTTCGGCTAATGTACCCTGCGGTGAAAATTCGACTTGCAGCTTTCCTTCAGTCATGAGCTTGCCGGCATTAGGATTGGATCCGATATGCGAGGCGATCACTTTCTTTGCCCTTTCAGCGGTCACAAGCCGGCCAATGCCGATATCAGGGAATCCAGTATCATTGCCAATCAACGTCAATTCCTTAACGCCCTTGTCAAGGATACCCTGTACAAGTGTCGGAGGAGTCCCCACTCCGCCAAATCCGCCATACATGAGTGTGCATCCATCGGAAATATGCTCCAGCGCTTCTTCCATGGTCACAATTTTGTTTTTCTTCGTAATGACCTGCTTCATACCGTTCCTCCTAAATAGCCTGCATGTCTTCAATCAAACCTTCCACGTGCAATTCTTGCTGCAACTCATCGAGGGAAGCTTCCAGTATCATGACGAGGCGGTCGATTTCTTCATTCGTAATGATTAATGGCGGAGATAAAATAACCGCATCGCCAGCGATTCCTTCAATCGCACCTGCAGCAGGATAGATTAACAACCCCTTCGCAAAAGCCTTATTGACAAGCCTTGTAGTCAGGCCGATTTGCAAGTCGAATGGAGTTTTTGAAATCCGATCGGAGACAAACTCAAGCCCAAGGAGCAGCCCTTTCCCTCTTACATCACCAATGATGTCGAATTTCTCAGCCAATCCTTGCAGCTTCTTAAACAGATATTGACCTTTCTTTTCCGCTGCCTGAACCAGGTCATTTCCCTCAATGTAGGAAAGCACTTCCAATGAAACGGCAGCAGATAGAGGGTTTGCACTATATGTGTGTCCAGCCATGATTGATTTCGAGCCTTTTAAAATGGGCTCCATGACACGGTCAGTAACCATTGTGGCTGCCATTGGAGTATAGCCTGCGCTCATTCCTTTACCCAATGCGATGATATCCGGAGTGACTCCCCAGTGTTCCATCGCGAACATTTTTCCTGTCCGTCCGATTCCCGTCATTACCTCATCGGCAATAAAAAGAATGTCATAGTTTTCGCAGATTTCCTTAATCCTTTGATAGTAGCCATCCGGCGGTGTTACAGCACCAGCGGATGCCCCGATTATCGGTTCTGCAATGAAGGCGGCGATATTCTCGGATCCGACCCTTTGAATGGCTGTCTCCAGTTCATTTGCACACTGAAGCTTGCATCCGGAAGTTTCATTATTATAAGGACAGCGATAACAGTATGGAGCCGAAATGCTAGGGAAATCCTCCAATAGCGGCACAAAACGCTTTCTTCTTGGTACATGGCCGGACATCGATAAAGCGCCCATCGTGATCCCGTGATAACTCGTCCACCTGGAGACGATGCGGTTTTTTCGCTCAAACCCTTTTTCTTGCCAATGTTGAATCGCGATCTTCATCGCCGTTTCGGTCGCTTCCGATCCACTATTCACGAAAAATGACCAATTCAAATCCCCTGGAGCCAACTCACTTAGCTTTTTGGCCAATGCCTCTGCGGCTTCACTCGTAAAATGAGACCTATATGCAAAAGAAACTTTGCGGGCCTGCTCCGTCATTGCCTCGACAACATCCAATACGCCATGGCCAATACTTGCTGTGACCGCTCCTGATGATCCATCTATATACTGATTTCCATCTATATCATAAAGATAAATTCCATTCCCATGAGAGATAGTGGGATAGTCATGATCTAAAGTAGGCTTAATCAAATAATTGCGTGTCATGTCATCTCTCCTTTTAACGTTCGTACACATTATCTATTAATCTATTACGTTCTTAAAAGACTAAAAGGCTCATCCTGAATCAGGATGGATTCTGTAGGGCAGCCTTCCATGGCATCTTGCATGTCATCATGCAAGGTTTCAGGAACCTCGGCAATCCCTTGATTATCGTCCAAGATGACGAAAGCGATCCCTTGATCGTCATAGTCATAAATCTCAGGACCTGTTGAACCGCACGCCCCGCACGCAATGCACGTTTCTTTATCAACCCATGTGTATTTAGCCATAGAAAAATCCTCCTACTTGAGGGATAAATCTTTACCCCAAATATTCATGTCCTCATACTTATCCCAAATATTGCAATTCTTCGTTAATCTGCCGCCATATTCATAACCCAGCTGATGAAAGACGGCGTTCATGCCCATTGACAATGATCGGGCCAATGAATATGAGCAATAAATGTTTTTCTTGAATAATTCTTGTTCCAATGCCGAGATGAGCACCTTCATGAAACCATGCTTTCGATGCTGGGGAATTGTTGCACAGTCCGTTATTTCAGCATTATGATACATTTCATTCACTTCAGCGGATGCAGCACTCACGATGGTTCCTTCATATTCGATAACACTAAAGATCGTCCCTTCCTCCATCACTTTCTTGATATATCGTTCATCATTCATCGGTGTAGGGTAGGTTTCAAAAATGGCACCATATAGCTTCGCCAGCTCTTGTGCATCTTTCTCCGCAGCAGACCGGAGGATATAACCGTCAGGTATTTGCAGGGATTCAATCGGTCTAGAAACCTTGGTTACATCTTGGATGACCATATCTTCCTTGACCCAAAAGTCGCTAGTCCGCCTTTCATCCGTTAAATAGAAGGCCATGAAATAGGCATCATTCCCTTTGAAATACTTGTTCAATATTCCTTCCAGCATGAATCCCTGACCTAACGCCGCTGGTAAATCTTCATTCCTTGCTTTAAGTATCACTTTTGTAAAGCCCTGCTCCTTTGCGATGGCAAGGGCCCGATCGATCGCTTTTTTGATATTTCCCCGATAATCATCCATGCGCAAGCGCTGATTGGCATGATCATGATAGAGCTCCATCGTATAACAATCCCCGGTCTCCATTTGGGTGAAAAAAGGCAGCTTTTGAACAGGCATCATGTATCCCCCTTATTTAAAGAATTCGGGAGAAGAGATGCCTAACATCCGCTTCTCCCGGCATTCTATTTCCAATTGAATAATTTTTTGACAGGTGCCTGAAGAAGCTGTTCATACGTAAACTCATCAGGATATTCACTCACATCATATATGGATAAGGCTTCATCCACCTTTTGATTCATTGAATCAGACACATAGATTCCGCATTCAGGACAGTTTATAGCCGGAACTTGAAGGACTTTTATTGAGCGTTTCCCGTCAGGCATGATCCAGTAACAATCCTTCTTTTCACTTTCTTCTACGTTTGGGGTATTGCACCATAAGCAGTCCATCTTCATTCCTCCTTGCCATCAGATTTCACCGAGCCGCTAGCGGCCAAGGCATTCTTTTTTTCTTGGGCCAACCTTAATTTTTCCTTCATTTCATCCCGTTTATCACGGCGATCCTTCAAAGAAGCATGTTCATCAGTGCTTTCATACGCTTTTCTCTTGTCAAGACGACGAAGGCCCTCTGGCACCAAGTTGAATTTCTCATCCGTCATGAGCGCGGAAATCCCGACGGCTTCTTTCCTATCCGCAGTACCATATACTTCATCAAAGTAAGCATCCGCACTGCCGGCAACATAGTTCTTCGGCTCCGGATAGCTAGTGATAACTCCTTCAAAGTTCCGTAAAACGACTTTATCCGGACTTTGCGAAAGAAGGTAATTCGGGGTCAAGGCAATCTTTCCGCCGCCGCCAGGAGCATCCACCACAAAGGTTGGCACTGCATATCCTGATGTATGGCCGCGCAGCGCTTCAATGATTTCCAGTCCTTTTGAAACCGGCGCCCGGAAATGGCCAATCCCTTCAGATAGATCACATTGATAAATGTAATAAGGTCTTACCCTTGCTTTAACACAGTCATGCATAAGCTTTTTCATGATATGGACACTATCGTTGATACCAGCGAGGATGACTGCCTGATTACCAAGCGGCACACCTGCCATCGAGAGCATGTCACATGCTTTTTTCGCTTCATCCGTCAGTTCAAGTGAATGATTGAAATGCGTATTCAACCAAACCGGATGGTACTTTTTCAGAATATTACATAAATTTTCCGTAATCCTCTGCGGGAAAACGACCGGTGCACGTGTGCCGATCCGGATGATTTCCACATGCGGGATGGCGCGCAGGTTACTCAATACGTATTCAAGGATCTTATCATTGATCAACAGGCCGTCACCGCCAGAGATCAGGACGTCCCTCACTTCCGGAGTGTTCCGGATATATTCAATCGCCCCGTCAAGCTGTTTCTTGGGAACACCCATGCCAACCTGACCTGAAAAACGGCGTCGTGTACAATATCTGCAGTACATGGAGCATTGGTTCGTTACAAGGAATAGAACGCGATCCGGATAACGATGCGTCAATCCTGGAACAGGGGAATCCTCATCCTCATGCAGCGGATCCTCCAAATCATATCTAGTCTTGTTCATTTCTGCCGAAAGCGGTACCGACTGTAAACGAATCGGACAGCGAGGATCATCGGGATTCATCAATGAAGCATAATAAGGAGTAATGTTCAACGGAATCGTTTGAGTCGAAATCCGGACTCCTTCCTCTTCATCCGGTGTCAGGTTGACGACCTTTTTCAGATCATCCAGTGTTTTAATTGTATTGGTCAATTGCCAGATCCAATCATTCCACTGCTCTTCCGTTACATCCTTCCACAATTCGATATCATTATAATGCCTGCGTCCACCTAGGTATTCTTTATGTTTTACATCCATTCCCATCAAATTCATTTAAAATGCCCCCTTATTGTAAGAACTTATATATATACTCTCGCAAGAATGATGCCAACATTAATAACAAGGAAATCATAAGCAAATGGGGGTAAAACGAGCTTAAAACCGCAAGATATTTTTCATTATGCATAATTTTTTGCAGACAGATTCTTTGCGCCAAGCAATAAAAAAGAAGGCTCTCTTTACACAAGAGCCCTCCAGTTTGTAGACAAAAGGAGTTCTATCCAAATTTTTAAACATAGTTGATTGGAGAGCGAGTGTGCGAGAATCCTGCGGGAATAGCGAGTCCAAGGGAGAGCCCACAGGCGTAAATGCGCCTCGGGCGGACCGCCCGCGGAAGGCGAGTGCCCTACGTTCCAATCAACGTCCAAATTTGTAAAAGCAAAAAAATGTAGACGAACTCGATTTTCATCGAGCTTGTCTACATTCTGAAAGTCTCTTTAGATTACATCATGATATGACAGTGATAGCGTTTCCAAAAAACTAAATTCACTTGGATTCCTTCGACCCTGCCGTATAAACTTTTTCAATGCCGTACTTGTTTAGCTTATATTGCAGTCCCTGCCTTTTAATATTGAGGGCTTCTGCCGTTTTGCTGATATTCCCGTTATATTTCTCGAACATATTGATGATCATTTCCCTTTCCATTTCTTCAAGAACGACAGGTAAATCAATCCTGTTTTTCAAAGGGGAAGGCTGGCTCTGCGCATTTGCTGCAGCATAATTTCCTGAAGGGAAAAGATAAGCAGGAAGATGATGTTCATCAATCATATCTTCCCCAGCGTCCATGACGTTAAAGGTTAACTCGATGGCATGTCCCAGTTCACGAATGTTCCCGGGCCATGGATATTGAAGAAGCCGCTGCATCGCCTTTTGACTGATCCCGCGCACTTCCGTAAAAAATGATTTGTTGAATTTTTGAATGAAGTGATTGACGATTTCCGGAATATCCGTTTTACGCTCGGAAAGAGAAGGCATCTGGACCGTTACGACATTGAGGCGAAAAAACAAATCCGAACGAATGATTCCCCGCTCCAACGCCTCTTCCGGAGAAATGTTCATCGCAGCTATGATTTTCACATTAATCTTTTGCTCCTTCGAACCTCCAACACGGCGCACTTCACCTTCCTGAAGCACCCGCAGCAATTTTGCCTGCAGACCGAGGTCGAGGCTATTCAGCTCATCAAGGAAAAGAGTACCGCCATTTGCCTGCTCAAAAATGCCCATGCGATCCATCGCTCCGGTAAAAGCCCCTTTCGTCGTGCCGAACAGGAGCCCCTCCATCAATTCCTTTGGAACGGCCGCACAGTTTTGCGCGATGAAAGGCTGATTTCGCTGAGCACTTACATTATGTATACTTTGGGCGACCAGTTCCTTCCCTGTCCCTGTTGGTCCATAAATCATGACTGGGGAATGTGTACGGGCCGCTTTTTTCGCCAAGGAAATCGCTTGCTTAAAAGAAGGACTATTGCCGATCAAATCACTAAAATGATAGGTCGCCGTCCCTTCAGAAAACTTATTTTTCCTATGCGTCTCGGCCAGCTGGGAACGCAAATCGACAATTTGGTCATACATATTCATGACCTTCGTAATATCCTTTGCGATTTCCACTGCCCCAATAATTTCACCATCCTCATACAAAGGATACGTACTATTGATCGACGTTATTTTTTTCTCCTTTAAATTTACATATGTTTGAATGGACTCAATCGTTTCATTGCCTTTTTCCAAGGCCACATGCAGCGTACTGGATTCATCTGTCAATGAAGGATAAAGCTGAAAAATATTCTCCCCCAGCACCTGCTCCCGATCCAGCCCGTCGATATGCGCCATCATTTCATTGTAAAAGACCGTATCCCCATCCTTATTCACAATATGGACACCCACATTGATCACATTCAATATCCATTCAAATTGAGTGGAAAACTGATTTACTGAAGATTTCATTTCTTCATCTCCGTTCTCTGCCATTTGATAGAATCACCTGTAAATTATAGCATTTAATGGGAAACATTCATCTCTTTATTCTTATTAAAATCAAACTTCAGCACAAAGGCAATAGAATAATAAGGTCAAATAAAGGAATCTCGCATTAAGCCAAGAAGATTATAAAAGAAAATATAATATTTAGGGGTGAGTCGGATTTCGGAAACTAGATTGGAAATTAAACCGTGGGAAGATAAAGACCTTCCATTACTATTTCAACTAAATGCCCCAGAAATGATGGAACATCTTGGCGGACCAGAAAGTAATGAACAAATCTTGAAGCGTCATCAGCGGTATCTACAGATTGGTGATAAGGGATGCATGTTTAGCATCATCCCGTTTCCAGAGGCAAAGGCAGCCGGTTCCGTTGGCTACTGGCAAAAAGTGTGGAACGATGAATTCGTGTACGAAATCGGCTGGAGCGTCCTCCCTTCCTTTCAAGGAAAAGGAATCGCATCTCATGCCGTCAAGGCACTGATGGAGAAAATCAAAGCCGAACGAAATTACAAATACATTCACGCATTCCCTTCGATCACTAATCCTGCATCTAACGCAATTTGCCGCAAGCTCGGCTTCAACCTCATCTCCGAATGTGAATTCGAATACCCGCCAGGAAGCTTTGTGCAATGCAATGATTGGTGCTTGGAACTTGATTGAATTCCATAGATGAATAGCAGATTTGTGTATAGGAAGGATCATTCCGTGGTAAGTCGAATTATGTTAGGTTTAGGGGAATTATTTCCCGGGAAAGTCGAATTATTCTGGGGTTGGTGAGATTATTCCCGGGGTAGGACGAATTATTCCCGAGGCAGGGCCGATTACATCCCTTAGAATTCTTGAGTATTTGTCTGAAAGGATAATGAACTGAATAAGGAGCTTTTATATCTTTATGAAGGTTAGGTTGATTCTCTGATTTTAAGTTCTGTAGGCAATTTAATAATGTCGCGCTTTAATTTCAAATCTTCATTTAAATATTTTATCAATTCTATTACAGTGCGTTGTCCCAGTTCCATAATCGGTATATTGATTGTGGTTATGGTCGGGGTTGTGACTTGGCAAATAGATTGATTATCATAACCAACTATGGCTAGGCATTCCGGTATTTTGTAGCCCAACACAGTTGCCTTTTTAATAATTCCTGCTGCTACCTGGTCATTTCCAGTAAATAAGGCAGTAGGTTTTTCTTTTAATTTTACTATTTCATCACAAATACGGAATCCATCTTCAATATTAAATCCATGTCCAAATATCCAATCGTCATTATGTAGTAAATTATTATCCGCTAACGCTTTTATAAATCCTTCTTTTCTTTGACCCTGAGCCTGACTATAAGTAGTATCGTAACAAAAACCTATTTTCCTATGGCCTTTTTCTATTAAATGCTTAACCGCTTTGTAAGTCGCTTCGAATTCATCATATCCAATAATCGGTATAGAAGCGGAATGATGGTATTCATTACACAGTAAAATAGGGCCGTATTTCAAATAAGGCTTGATTGCATTCCATTCATTTTCTAACGCTCCTAAAATAACCCCATCTACTTCTCTATTCTTTAATTTCCCCATAACATCCAATTCATTTTTCGCATCATAAAATGTTTGAAAAATGAGAACTTTATAATCATTTTCCAAGGCTGCTAGAGATACTCCTTTAACCAATTGGGCAAAGAATGGATGATCGAAACTTGGGACTGATATTGCAATGGTTTGGGTTTTATTTGTCCTAAAATTCCGGGCTAGTGTACTCGGTGCATAATCAAGCTCTTCCATGACCTTTAAGATTTGTTCCCTCTTTTCTTTCGATACATATGGATGATTATTTAAGACTCTGGATACCGTTGTTTTAGAGACATTACATATCTTGGCAATCTCGCTAATTCTCGTCATTTAATCCCATCCTTGTAATAAGTGGTTGACATGTTATCGATTTCAGAAGTTATGATTAAACCGTTCCTAATATATTAACAAAATTTATCTGAGTTGTATTTTTAAAAAGTTATATCTTTAGCGAATGGAGGGATTGTCATGTTTTTGAATAAAAAGGGCGGGTTTCAGTTATTGCCAAAGGTTGAAGACCCAAAATACATTGTATTCTGTGATTTCGATGAGACCTATTGCCCTCATTACATGAGTCACGAGAGACAGGAAGATTTATATGAGCTTGAAAATTACTTAGAAGCAAAAAGCATGGATGACGAACTTGTCTTTGGCTGGGTCACCGGGAGTAGTATCGAATCAATATTACATAAAATGAAACAAGGTGGATTCAGGTTTTTCCCGCATTTTATTGCCAGTGACTTAGGAACCGAAATCACCTATTTCTCGGAGAATAACTTTTTGGAAAGTGATCCAGATTGGCATTCGCAGATTAATATCGAAGAATTTAATAAGGGGAAAGTCGATGAAATTTATAATGTTCTACTTAACGGCAATATACCATTGATTCCTCAGACTCAAATGGGAAGTTCACGCTACAAAAGAAATTATTATTATCAAATACAACAGGAATCCGTCGACAAGAAGAATTTAGCTTCCATCCAGAGGGTGGCCAAAGAGTATGGGATAGGGATAAATATCAATCGTTGCAATCCCCTTGCCGGCGATCCTGAAGATAGTTATGATATAGACTTCATTCCATTAGGCACTGGAAAAAATGAGATTGTCCGTTTTATGCTAGACAAATTCGGGCTGAATCGGGAGCATGCCTTTGCTTTCGGGGATAGCGGCAATGATTTGCTCATGTTAAAAAGTGTTAAACATGGTTACCTTGTTGGGAATGCAACTCAAGAAGCAAAGGAAGCTCATACTAAAATAGCGACAGGTACGTACTCCAAAGGAATATTAAGAACTTTGCAATCCATCATTACTATTTGAGTGGAAGTATAAGTAATGAGGAAAAGGTAGTTGATGCGCTCTTGCACAGCTTTACTTTCTGCTAACGGTATGGATTTTCCATCAAGCAAACAATTCATTCCATGTTACTTTGCCTGCAAGCTTATCAGCGGAAATCCTGTTTGCTTTCTGGTATTTATATAATGCCGCCTCGGTTTTTTCCCCGAATTCTCCGTCAAGAGTACCGGGGTTAAATCCTTTCATATATAACGCTGCTTGTAGAATCCATGTGATATTGCAGCTAGCTCCTTTTTTTATAGTGATGACCGCAGTCTTGGTTTTAGGTCCCCATTTTCCATCGACAACTAGCTTTTTATTGAATTGCTTATTCAGTTCCACTTGTAAACCTTTTATAAGGGCCGATCGGGTTTTGGGACCATAAACGCCATCTACGGCAATAGACGTTTTATATCGGCTATTTATCGTTTTTTGTATGGACATTATATGCCCATCTCCTTTGCTGGTCTTTGGAGAAGTAATATGAGGTTCTTTTCCTGCTTGTAACTGTGTAAAAGATAACCCGCCTGTCATCTCCAAGTGGGGGTAATCCTTGAATGAACTCCAATCCCCGCCCCAGATAAATCCTAATTCTTTACCTATGGCAGCCACACGCTGCCATTTTGAGTTCACTGTCCATATCGCTTTCTTGCCATCATCACTCACAATGAAGAAATCAATAGCCAGTCCAAAATTATGATAGGATTGCCCAGGCTTAGCGTTCGTCACGATCGGTTTAGCTAGATTACTATAGTTTTTGCCTTTGTAGCTGTAAACTCGCCCTTGACCAAAAAGGTTGGCTTGCTCTTCCAAAGAGCGGTAACCTGCACTTATCTGTACAGTGATTCCTTCATTATAAGCACGTTCCACCATTTCCAATGCTGCTGCCTTCACAATAGGATTCATCCCTTTGCCCATCTTTTTCACTGACCGCTCCAATAATGTCCGTAATGCTACTTTCACTTTCATCCCTCCTTTTAGGTTCCCATCAAAGTTTATATAAGACTTTTTAACGGAAAAGTAGCAGAGTTGGTAAAGTTTGTTCTCATTTAATAGAGAATAGAAGTGATATGTTATTTATCCGCTCCTTTTCCGCCGACTGCCTGCTAAGCCTCCTCGATGCAAGCGTCTGTGGGGTCTCCGGCTAGCCAGTTATTCGGCAGAAAAATTAGCCATAAAAAAACCCCGTAAATATTAGTTTTGTGTCTAACATTTACGGGGCAGTTCAGAGTAGCCTACAGTTTTTTCCGCTGATTTCAGAAATCCGCTCCCTTTCCGCCGACTGTCTGCCAAGCCTCCTCGACGTAAACGTCTCCGGGGTCTCGGCTAGCCAGTTTTTCGGCAGGAGTGTCGCATATTTCTTCCATCCTTTAAGGGTTACAGTATAAAAACATGAAGAATAATCTAGTCTTCAACATGTTTCAAGATGAGCCACTGCGGTTTTTTCTAAAGGCTAGCATTGAAAGTTGATGATTTACTTTTTAAAATCTTGTTCGGGGTGAGCAATCCGATACTCCTTTTACCGAAAATTTGATGGAACCGCCAGACTGTAGACGAATGGAGAGAATTGCCAGTTTTCCTACAACATTTCCTAAAAAAGAAGTCCAGTTGATTGGAACGGAAGGTACGAGACTCCTGCAGGAAAACGTGGCCAAGGGAGACCCCGCAGGCGTGAAGCGTCGAGGACGGACCGCCCGCGGAAAGCGAGTGCCTGGAGTGGAAATCCATACACATCCCCTCCTTCAGAAATCCCCTCCCTTTCCGCCGAATGCCTGCCAAGTATTAATAACTGTGGTGAAAAGGCCTTTCGTTCTTCAAATAGAAAGATAATTCCCCCAAAAAAAGACGGCTTCCGTTCGCCCGTTTGCGAATGAAAGCCGTCTAATCATGTATTATTTTATTAATCTCTTAACCTTACGCTTTGATTTCAATAGAGGGGCTTATTGTAAAGTCAGCCTCTGTTTTACTTTTCACTTCATCAAGTGTTACCCCATTTTGCAATTCAATCAGTTCCATGCCAGTGTCTGTAAATTGAAAAACGGCCAGTTCGGTAATCAGGCAATGGACGACTTTTTCTCCCGTCAATGGCAATGTACAGCTTTTTTTCACTTTGGATTCCCCATGCTTGTTCACATGGTCCATGATGACGACAATTCGTTTTGCGCCTTGGACGAGGTCCATCGCTCCTCCCATTCCTTTTACCATCTTCCCAGGAATCATCCAGTTTGCCAAGTCCCCATTCTCGGAAACTTCCATCCCGCCTAAAATGGCTAGGTCGATGTGGCCGCCGCGAATCATTGCGAATGATTCAGCGCTATCAAAAAATGATGCCCCCGCTTTTGCCGTTACCGTTTCTTTTCCTGCATTGATCAAATCCGGATCAACTTCATCCTTTTGGGGATAAGGCCCGATTCCGAGTAAGCCATTTTCCGATTGAAGCATGACATTAAAGTCATTTGGAATCATGTTGGCAATCAAGGTCGGCATTCCGATCCCTAAATTCACACACATCCCATCTTTGATTTCTTTAACGGCCCGTTCTAAAATTAGTTGTCTAGTCATTCGATACTCCTCCTTTTTATGCGTTAGCAGTTGTAAGTCTTTCAATTCGTTTTTCATAGTCATTTCCTACAAGCACTTTTTGTACATAAACCCCTGAAGTATGAATTTCATCTGGATCGAGCTCCCCTGTGCCCACAAGCTCCTCCACTTCGACAAGTGTGACTTTCCCTGCGGTGGCAACGACAGGGTTAAAATTCCTTGCCGTTTTCCGATATACAAGATTACCGAAATGATCTGCTTTCCAGGCTTTTACAAAGGCAAAATCCCCGACTATTCCTTTTTCCATAATGTATGTGCGGCCATCAAACTCTTTATGTTCTTTACCTTTTGCGACTTCCGTCCCTACTCCTGTAGCTGTATAAAAGGCAGGAATTCCCGCTCCGCCCGCTCTTAAACGCTCGGCCAGCGTTCCTTGGGGAACTAGTTCGACCTCCAGCTCGCCACTTAAAAATTGCTGTTCAAATAATTTATTTTCCCCAACATAAGAAGCGATCATTTTTTTGATTTGTTTATTTTCAAGCAATAGACCAAGACCCCAGTCATCGACTCCGCAATTGTTGCTGACAATCGTCAAATCCTTTACACCTTTGTTACGCAAAGCAATGATTAGTTTCTCTGGTATTCCGCTTAATCCGAACCCGCCTACGATAATGGTTGCTCCATCCTCGATTTGTTGAATAGCGCTATCAAAAGATGTTAATAATTTACTCATTTTCCATCATCTCCATTCTTAATACTATTCTATTAAATAAACAGTGATGTTGCAAAAGCTATGATGAACACGGTCACTGTTTTCAAAATCGTAATCGCAAAAATATCCTTGTAAGATTGACGATGTGTCAGTCCAGTAATGGCAAGCAAGGTAATGACGGCACCATTATGCGGGAGCGTATCCATTCCGCCAGATGCCATGGATGCTATCCGATGAAGCATTTCCGGGGTGATTCCGACACTTTGGGCCACCTGCAAATAGTGACTTCCCATCACTTCTAGCGCAATCGAAAGTCCACCTGATGCGGATCCGGTAATCCCTGCCAGCACATTGACGGCAATAGCTTCGGATACGAGCGGATTACCGCTTGCATTGAACACCCAGTTTTGAATGACCGAGAATCCAGGAAGTGTTTTCACCACATTCCCAAAACCAACTTCAGATGCAGTATTGAATATGGCAAGCAATGATCCCATTGCCGCAGCTGTTAATCCACTTGCCAATTTGACCTTGATGCGTCCAACATTCAGAAGCATCGCTGCAATGATGCCGATTGTCAAGGCAACAATCAAAGACCAGGATGAAGTGACTGTGCTTACATCGGCAATGTTGAAAGTTTCCTTTAACATCGAAGCATCATACCAGTGCTTAACCGAAATGGCACTGCGGCTGAAAGCAAAATTAAACGCTACGACAAGGATGAGCGGTACAATGGACAGCCAAAAGTTAGGCAGGTTTTGCTGTTCTGCACTTTCCGGCTCATTGATATGTCCTTCCCCGTAGCCTTCACCATTTGCCACCGCTTGTTTACGGCGACGCTCTAACCAGATCATTCCTCCAGTGAATACCATGATCGCGCCAATAATCCCCATGATTGGAGCTGCATACGTATCTGTTCCGAAATAATTCGTAGGAATGATATTTTGAATCTGAGGTGTTCCAGGAAGGGCATCCATCGTATAAGTGAAGGCGCCCAATGCTATCGTTCCCGGCAATAATCTTTTTGGAATGTCTGCTTCTTTAAAAATTGCCGCTGCAAATGGATAAACGGCGAATGCCACTACAAACAATGAAACCCCGCCATATGTCAGCGCCGAGCACGCCAGCACTACAGCAAGAATGGCCTGCTTGGAGCCTAGTGATTTTACGATGGTCTTGGCGATGGATGCAGCTGCACCGCTCATCTCCATGACTTTTCCAAATACGGCCCCTAATAAAAATATTGGAAAGAACGCTTTTATATAGTTAGCCGCAAACGTCATATATGTTTCTGTATAACTCGGCAGCAAATGTCCGCCGGATATAATGACCGCCAGTAAAGTAACAACCGGCGCTATGATAATGACCGGATAGCCCCGGTAGGCTAAAAAGATTAAAAGTCCCAGCGCCACCACAATGGCTAAAATTTGAATCACCAATTCAATTCCCCCTTTTCTCCCCTTGCCCCCAAATAATTCGGAAGCCGTTAAATAGGACTAGCAATCTCCTAAATTTCATATTTTTAATTTTTCCGCTTTTACCATTCAAGCCTTCCTTCCCCAAGTCAAGCTGAATGATCCCTCTAAATATCTCCTAAACATTGAGAACGCTTTCAATAATCCCTTTTCATTTTACGTGGAAACACAATATAAAATGACAGATGGGCCATTCACTAAAGTAATTATGCAATTATTGTGCCAACTTAAATACAAGGAAAAATCTCATCTTTTAAAGCTTTTTCAAACATTTCCTTCCCTAAAATCACTTAAAACTGTAAAGGTTTCAGTACACACAAAGATAAACTCCAAAAAAGTGTAAGACTTTTCTTACAACTATTAAATTCCCTTGCGTTTTATGTACGGATTTCCTAACACACGCAAATATTTACTAGTAAAAGCTTGGGGAGGGGACTTCAGGCATTCGCTTACATTCGGCGGAAAGGGAGCGGATTTCTGAAAGCATCTTGCACGTTTTAAAAATAAAAAAACTGCAGGCAAACTCGAATTCCTTCGAATTTGCCTGCAGTCTGACCCCTTTGCAAAAGGGTCCTTTCTTCAATCATAAACCATATTTATTCATTTTTTCATACAGTGTTGTTCGGCTCACTCCGAGTCTCTTTGCCGTTTCTGATTTATTGCCGGATGTCATTTCCAAACAGGAAACGATCGCCGCCCGTTCGGTTTCATCCATTACTTCAGCCAAGGTGCGGATCGAGACGGCTTCTTTATGACCCGTTATTTCTTTAGGGAGATGCTTGGAACGTATCATTTCCCCTTCTTCAACTATATTCATTGCGCGTTCAATGATATTCTCCAACTCACGAATATTCCCCGGCCATTTATAAAGACGAAGCAGGCGCAATGCTTGATCGCTCATCCCTCTTACACGTTTCTTCATGAGATTCTGGTACTTTTCAACAAGATGATTTACCAGTATTTCAATGTCCTCCGGTCGCTCCCTTAAGGAAGGAACATGGATTTGCAGGACCTTCAATCGGTAATACATATCAAGCCGGAACTCCCCTTTCGAGACCATTTCCTCCAGATTACGGTTCGTTGCAGCGATTACCCGTACATCAATCGGAATACTTCCCGTCGAACCGACCCTCTCAATCTCTTTCTCTTGTAAAACACGGAGCAGCTTCACCTGCATATGCAGTGGCAGCTCACCGATTTCATCCAGAAAAATCGTACCGCCTTCAGCCGCTTCGAACTTACCCGCTTTTCCGCCTTTTTTTGCACCAGTGAAGGATCCCTCTTCATAGCCAAATAGCTCTGACTCCAGCAGTTCCGCCGGGATGGCGGCACAGTTCACTTTGACAAACACACCCATGGCCCGTCTGCTGTCATTATGAATGGAATGGGCAAACAGCTCCTTACCTGTTCCGCTTTCACCCAAAATCAATACATTCGAGTCGCTTTTAGCGGCAATTTTGGCCTGACCTTTCACTTCCATGAAAGCTGGGCTTCTTCCCATCAAATGATCAAACGTGTATGAGGCCTTATTTCTCTCGCGAAAATCGCCTTTGTACTTTTTCAGCTCTACTTCAAGAGAATTTATCCGCTTGGAAAGAGCGGTGAATTGCCCGACATTCTTAAAAAGAATCTTCCCGACCGCCCCTATTAACTTGCCTTGTTTCCTTATCGGGGAACGGGTCGCAATTATATAATTATCTTTAATTTTTTGTAATTCAGCGACCTCTTGCTTGCCAGTTTTGGCGACCACATGCATACGGGTGTTTTCAATGACCTCCGTTACATGTTTCCCTATGGAGCTTTCCTGATCGACCCCAAGAAAATCCGCATAAGCATGGCTCAGCATTTGGACATACCCTTCCGTATCGACCATCACCAAGCCGTCATAGGCAAATTCGATAATATCCTTAAACAGAAGTTCTTCATGATTATCGATATTAAGAAAATCACTTTTATTATTTGTAAATAACAGGAGATAAATCTGATACTCCTCATCCCCCATTTGAATGATGGCCTTTCTGACAATCCCATTATTCTCATTCAAACGGATCGGAGTATTTACAGCTGGTACAAGGTTTTTTTCTAAAATCAAATGTATTTGCCGATCAAATTGATTCTCGGCAAAAGCCTCGGATAATACGCGATTGCATAGAACGATTTCTTTTTCGTTTTTCGTTACCAAAACACCAAAAGGCAATTCTTCCAATATCGCATTCACTAATTCCAATTGAATCGTTTCAATATCGCTGGCCATTCCTCTTCTCCTTAACCCGTCTGAAGTTTCCTCCATTATATCATAGGAAAATGAGGCCAAGTCATTACCGTTCCACAATCAGCGCAGTTCCCTGTCCGCCGCCGATACATAAGGTGGCAAGGCCTGTTTTTGCATCCCGGCGCTTCATTTCATACAATAAAGTCACTAAGATGCGGGCACCGGAAGCACCTACCGGATGACCCAGGGCAATCGCCCCGCCATTCACATTCACTTTCTCCGGCTTCAGTTCAAGGTCCTTAAGCACGGCGAGTGACTGTGCCGCAAAGGCTTCATTCACTTCCATCAATTCAATATCATCTATTGTCAATCCCGCTTTTTCCAAAGCTTTCCTTGTTGCAGGAACCGGACCGTATCCCATGATTTTCGGATCAAGCGCAGCGTTTGCATATGACTTGATTGTTGCTAATGCTTCCAGTCCCAGCTCGTCCGCTTTTTCTTTAGACATCAGGACTAACATCGCACCCCCATCATTGATTCCGGAGGCATTACCT
The DNA here is from genome assembly GCF_026891895.1 of Peribacillus sp. AS_2. Lineage (NCBI taxonomy): Bacteria > Bacillati > Bacillota > Bacilli > Caryophanales > Bacillaceae > Peribacillus > Peribacillus sp. AS_2. The sequence continues at coordinate 171,076 of NZ_JAPTGA010000010.1, read as the reverse complement.
GCCGTAACCGTTCCATTTTCCTTAAATGCAGGACGCAGCTTCGTTAGCTGGTCGATCGTCAGTCCATGACGCGGGTGTTCATCCTGTTCCACCAAAATTGTCTTTCCTCTGCGTTTATATTCAACAGGTACGATTTCCTCTGCAAATCGTCCCTCAAGCTGTGCCTTTTCAGCCTTCAGTTGGCTTTCTAAAGCAAATTCATCCTGCTTTTCACGGCTGATTCCCCACTGCTCGGCGATATTCTCCGCAGTCACGCCCATATGATATTGATTAAATACATCCGTTAAGGCGTCATATGTCATGGAATCGACCGCTTCAGCATTGCCCATTTTCTGTCCAAAACGATAATTTGGAAGTAAATACGGAGCATTGCTCATGCTTTCAATCCCCCCGGCAAGAATCACATCCGCATCACCAAGGGCAATGAATTGCGCTCCCATTATGACCGTACGGAGGCCAGATCCGCAAAGTTTATTAATGGCCATGGCCGGCGTTGTTTCCGGAATCCCTGCATGAATCGCAACCTGACGTGCCACATTTTGCCCTAATCCAGCAGATAGAATATTCCCAACCAATACCTCATCGATCATGTCAGCCGAAATATTTGCCCGCTTAATCGCTTCCTTAGCTGCCACGACTCCCAAGTCAACCGCCGAAACATTGGCAAGACTGCCTCCAAACGCACCAACCGGTGTTCTTGCTGCCCCTACAATCACCACTTCTCTCATAATACTTCCTCCTTCTCCATTTTTAATTTTCCCAGTTTAATAAAATTACGGTCCCTCTCATTGATTTTTTGAGAAACGGTAGATTCTTCATACGTAAAAATGCCTTCTCCCGACTTCGTCCCAAGCTTTCCCTCAGCCACCAAATCACGAATCAAATCAGGAGCTTCCTTACTCTGGTCCAATACCGGTGAAACATTATCGAAAACACGCTGCCATGTATCAAGTCCGCCAAAATCGGCAATCTCGATCGGCCCGGTAAATGCCCAGCGAAAACCTGGTCCAGCCGTTATCGCCGTATCGATATCCTCGGCATCGGCAACGCCCTCTTTTAATAGATAAAAGGCTTCACGCATCAAAGCAGTCTGGAGACGATTGGCAATGAACCCTGCTATTTCTTTTTTCAAGAGAATCGGAGACTTGCCGATTTTACGCATTAAATCCATGGTTGTCTTGACGATTTCCGGCTTCGTTTCGTCATGCTGAACAATTTCAACCAATGGAACCAAATGGCCAGGATTAAAGAAATGCGTGATGACCATTCGCTCCGCAAACGAGGCCTTCTCCATCAATTGGGAAATCGGAAAGGTCGATGTATTTGAAGCAACAATTGCATCCGGTTTGATTATTTCCTCCAGTTGCTGATATAGATTTAATTTCAGCTCGATGACTTCCGGAATCGCCTCAATGATAAAATCAGCATCCCTTACTGCCCCTTCCAAGTCCACGCTGTATGTAATATTCGCTAAAGCACCTTGCTTTTCCCGATCAGTCAAAGCCCCTTCTTCCATGAGCAATGATAGATTCTCAGAAATTCGATTTTGGGCATGGTATAGCAGCTCTTCCTTTATATCGTTAATGGTGACGAAATACCCGCTAACTGCAAAAGACTGAGCGATCCCACTACCCATTACACCTGAACCGATAATGGCTATTTTTTTAATCATCCAGCTTCCCCTTTCCGTTTCAATTACCTTTATTTACTCACCTTTTTATATATGCAATATCCATGCCAATGATAAGGGGAAATAAAATTCTTTTTTTATCTTGAAAATCATGATAGACTCTTACTCATTAACCTAAACCATATTTTTATACCCTTCCCTTTATATACTTACTCTACGGAATACTTCCCTGTTCACGACATAAAATGACAGACTTGGACCATTACATTTTTATTGGAGGAATGTAATATGGTTAAAGATAAAGTGGCGATAATTACCGGATCTGCTAGAGGAATCGGCTTTGAGATTGGAAAGATATTTGCTGAAAATGGAGCAAAGGTCGTTTTGTCCGACCTTGATCAAAACACAGTTGAAAAAGCTGCTCTAGACCTAAGGAACAACGGCTTGGAGGTTATCGGCTTAAAAGCTGACGTAACAAGTGAAGAGGATATTATCCAACTAATCAAACAAGCTAAAGACAAATATGGACGAATCGATATTTTCATCAATAACGCCGGCCTTCAGCATGTTGCACCAATTGAAGAGTTTCCAACTGAAAAATTCGAACTGATGATCAAAATCATGCTGACCGCGCCATTCATTTCAATTAAGAACGTTTTGCCAATCATGAAAGAACAAGGCTTCGGCAGAATCATCAACATCTCTTCCATTAACGGCCTGATTGGATTCGCCAACAAAGCCGCATACAATAGTGCCAAACACGGTGTAATCGGCTTGACGAAAGTCGCTGCCCTGGAAAGCGCCTCTTTTGGCATAACCGTCAATGCCCTTTGCCCAGGATACGTAGACACGCCTCTCGTCCGCGGTCAATTGGAGGACCTGGCAAAAACAAGACAGGTACCGTTAGAAAGCGTTTTGGAAGAGGTCATCTATCCACTTGTCCCACAAAACCGCTTACTCGATGTAAGTGAAATTGCCGATTACGCCATTTTCCTTGCAAGCGACAAAGCTCGGGGCATCACAGGCCAGGCAGTCGTATTAGATGGCGGATATACCGCTCAATAAAATGCATGTTAAAACCCCGAATAAACGGCACCAAAAAGTGCTCCTTATTCGGGGTTTTCTGTATGGAAATGTGGAAAAAATTGGTGGCGAAAAGATATGCCCCATGTTAAAGTAATATAGGGATACCTCCCATTTTACAACGATTAAAAGGAGGCCGCGTCATGATTATTAAGTGGGTTAGACTGCGATAATGAAAAGCGCAGGCCAATCATCATGCTCCGGAAAGTATATATTGATCTGCGCCATCGTAACGGCTATTGGATAATATTTAATACGGAGGTAAAAAACATGAGTGAACAGATACTGAAAATCAATAAAGTCGATATATGTACTGAAAGTTTTGGAAACCCTAAGGACCCTGCCGTGCTTTTGATCATGGGAGCGATGTCTTCATTAGATTGGTGGGATGATGATTTCTGTCTCCGCCTTGCCGATTCGGGGAGATTTGTGATTCGCTACGACCATCGGGATCTGGGACGGTCTACCGTTTATGAACCCGGTACCTCCAACTATACAATAGCGGATTTGGCTGACGATGCCGCGGGTGTCCTGGACGCTTATTCCATAGAACGTGCTTCTATCGTTGGGATGTCCCTAGGCGGTATGATCGGACAGATTCTTGCCTTAAGATATCCGGAACGCGTAAATACGCTTACGCTAATTGCTTCAAGCGTGTTCGGGACTGTAATGGAAAAACTGCCTCCAATGGACCAGAGCATATTGGATCATCATGCAAAAAGCGCTTCCATTGATTGGTCAAATCGGGAGACGGTCATCGCTTATCTTGCGGATGGATGGAAAACTTTAGCCGGTTCCAAACCCTATGAGCAGGAAAGAATGCATAAACTGGCAAAAAGAGAAGCAGACCGTGCCAAGCAGCTACCGAGCAGATTCAATCATGCCATGCTTGCTGGAGGAGACGAATATTTCGATCGAATGGGTGAGATTTCCATACCTGTCCTCATCATCCACGGCACAGAAGATCCAGCCTTGCCATACGAGCACGGACTTGCTCTTGCGAAAGCCATCCCTCAAGCTGAATTAGTGACTCTTGATGGATCAGGGCATGAAATTCATAGTGACGACTGGGATATGATTATCGAATCAGTCATAAAGCTTACTTCGCGATAATTAAAAAAGTTTGCATAAAGGAAGCCGACCAATAAAGGTCGGCTTTTCTTTATGCATTTGTTAGCAGAAACCGCCATATCCTTGAACGGGATAACAGCAATCGTTACCTCCATTGTTGCCGCCAAAACAAGCAGCTCCAACAATGATTAAAAGGATAAACAATACGACTATAAAAGCGAAACCGCCACCAAATCCACCAACATCGTTACCGCAATTTGAATCATGACCACAATTTGACAATAGAAACATCTCCTTATTTGTTTTAGGAGGAAAAAATTAAATGGGTTAATTCAACTTATGTTCTAAATAGGATAATGACACAAAAATCACTAAAAACTTTTTTCAACCACCCGCACGACCTAAAATTAACAGTTTTTCAGCGCCTATTTTTACTGTTTAGAGATTTCATACAGCTCCGCCTGACACCTTATTTACTCATTGAAATTAATGATTGTTTTACGACATCTAATTCCCACTAACTTAAGCTTATTGTACAATAAAGGTAAAAAGGTCCGAGGTATTTATGATAAAAGGAAATTCTTATATTCTTGTTTTTTCCATGGCTGTTCTGTTGACAATCATACTTGTTTCAACTACTCCAATAATAATTAAAACGTTACTCGCTTTTATAACGATTGCGTTCGTATTTCCTGTCATTAGGAAATCTCTGTTTAAAGACAAATTCAGAAAAATTAAAGTGGCCTTCTACTCATCAGTGACCTTTACAATTGGTTTATTTCTAGTCTCGTATTTTGAAGAACCATCCTTTAAAATGGATGGAGATTTCCTGATCATTATGGTTGTGCTTTTTTATAGTTTGATTGGGAATTTCTTTTATGGTTTACCAGTATCACTAATTTCTGAATTCATCTCAATGAAGTTTTCCAATATACGTTTCTGGTTATCTGGATTCATACATATTGGTTTCGGATTGGCTACATACTTAATTGACCCGGGAGGTTTCTTTATCTTTGCGGTTATATGCTCCATAATCTTTTTTGCACTAGATGAAATCACTAAGTTATATTCGACTTCTTATTCACCTAACCAGAAAACAAAAAAATGAAAAAAAGGATAAAAAGAAATGACTCTCTTTTATCCTTTTCAAGCAGCTCAATGACTCTATCAGGTTTTTTTTCTATGTTATTGGATTTGTTTAGCCTTGCAAGAAGAGAACGAACAAAAAAGTAAACTGCAAAAATCATACCAAGCAACAAAATAAACATAATAAGTTGATATACTAAATCACCGATATTGATACCCAAAGAACCCCACTCCTTTCTTCTTTTCTTATATCTAATAAACAGGACATAGAGTCGACAAAAAACTATTACTATAGTTTTTTAGATATCACTTTTATTTCTTTATATATTTGTGTAAGTACTATTTGTATATTATAGGGATACCGACTGCAAGTCCCACCAATGGCGAATAAGGCCCAGCGAAGGTAAAGAGCGATACAAGTGTAATAGTTATATATATTGATATAATTAACGCTGCCATAAATATTTCTCCTTTTTTGGATAATTATAGCATACGTGCACAGTCCGAAAATACTTCGGCTGTCTTGCTTCCCTGGCACTTAGTATTCAAAAGAAATAACAATATATAAAAGTAATAATTCCCCCTCTATAAACCTCATGAATTTAAAAACGAAATTTCAGACCGCCTTAAAAAGAGCCTAGGACTTCTTTGTTCACTTTTTGTAAAAAGCGAGCAAAGAAGTCCTTTTTGGGTTATCTATATTTTCGCTGGCATAACTTAGCTTTTTGCTTCCCTTTATATTCGTCCATTTCTTTACTCGCGTTCCATACTTCCTCTAATGCCAAATTATATAAGTGTAAGCCCGATAAATATTTACGACTTGTCCGGAAATATAAGCAACCTGTCCAAGCAATTACCTTATTTTATTAATACTATATTTTGTAACTACAACGAAAATGCTTTTGGCAGTGCTTTAGTACGGTTCGATACTACACTCCATTTCATTTTCGAAAAAAAAAATAGTTACAAGAAAGGATTGAGATTTTATGGGAAATTTCAGTAAACAAAATCCAATGCACAGCAACTGGGGCTCTGCCTGTTCCGACAGCGACTGGGGTATGGGCAATGATTCAAGATTTGGTCATGATTCCAAATTCAAAAAATCATGTAACGTTTGTAAGTCTCAAGACGCTTCTGCTTGCAATTGCAATTTTAGAGCTCCAGCTCGCCAACTCGCTGCACCATTAAACAGCGACTGTGTCCTAGTTAATTCAGTTGTAGGCTCAAAAGCGGTACAAAAGGTTGCAGAAACAACACTTCCTTTTACCGCGTTTGCTCCTGTTATACCAGCTGGATCCACAATTAGAACAGTATCTGTTGTACCGAATCTAGCTGGTATTACCCGTAACACGACAATTATTAGGGACAAAGTTGTTAACATCGGGCTTATTCCTGTAACTGTTACGGTAACGTTTACGGCACCAGGAACAACCACTCCTGTTTTAACAGCCACACTTGCAACTAGTTTACCATTCCAGGAGCATACAGATTTTCCAGGTGCCTGCCCTGAGGATATGATAGTAGAACCCCCATTAACAATAGAAGGAATCTTTGCTCAACCAGGCGTTCCAGTCATCGGCCCTACAGGACTTATTACTGCCAATGCTATTTTAGTCAAGATTGTACTACGCACTACAATTACAGTGACTCGACAAGTTATTGTAGATCCACAAGGTGGTATTTGCGACGTAAATGAACGTCGTTGTGAAACTACAACTACTCCAACAACTAATACTCTTCCTGCTCCGTAAATGACGGTGTTGATTAGTTTTTAATCTTGACTAGCAAAGCCCTCTCTAAATAGAGAAGGCTTTGCCTTTATCCATATTTTAAAAGATAGAAAGGAGTGACATTTCCATGTCTTATCACGAGGATTGTTGTAAGAAGAAACACTACGATAATGAGCATCACGATCATTGTTGGAAGAAAAAATGCTGTGATAATGAGCATCATGATCATTGTTGGAAGCAGGAGAAATGCTACGACAATGATCATCACGATCATTGTTGGAAGCAGGAAAAATGCTGCGACAATGAGCATCACGATCATTGTTGGAAGCAGGAGAAATGCTGCGACAATGAGCATCACGATCATTGTTGGAAGCAGGAAAAATGCTGCAATAATGAGAAGCACGATTGCTGTAAGAAGAAAAAACGCTGTGATGATGAGCATTGCGATTGTAAGAAGAAAAAACGCTGCGATGATGAGCATTGCGATTGTAAAAAGAAAAAACGCTGCGATGATGAGCATTGCGATTGTAAGAAGAAAAAACGCTGCGATAATGAGCATTGCGATTGTAAGAAGAAAAAACGCTGCGATAATGAGCATTGCGATTGTAAGAAGAAAAAACGCTGCGATAATGAGCATTGCGATTGTAAGAAGAAAAAACGCTACGATAATGAGCATTATGATTGTAAGAAGAAAAAACGCTACGATAATGAGCATTATGATTGTAAGAAGAAAAAACGCTGCGATAATGAGCATTGCGATTGTAAGAAGAAAAAACGCTGCGATAATGAGCATCATGATTGTAAGAAGAAAAAACGCTGCGATAATGAGCATTACGATCATTGTTGTAAGCAGAATAAATGCCATGTTGACTTTGGGTGTCATATGTCATGGGATTGGTAGTTTGTTAAATGAAAAGTACTTTGATACCTTAATTATCAAAGTACTTTTTTTGTTCCCAAAAGATGAGTTCTATCAACCTTACATGTTTTGAGTACTCATTCTGTTGCCCTTTATCACATTTCCGAAACAAATACATACCCATCGTCAGCCTCATTTTGCGCCACCTTGGAAAATATGATTTATGATTCGCTTGCTGCTTCAACTATCCTGCCCGTTCATCTTCAAGAGAATCAACTATATCCTTTATAAGATTTATTTTTGAAAAAAAGTAATAATTTTACACATTAACTCTGGAACATTTGTTCTGTTTGTGTTATTCTTATAAAAACAAAAGAAAAGATCTAATCGCAGCAAACGATTTGATCCGTAATTATAATTAACGGTCGGTTGTATCCGCGGGCCTAACACGGTTGTACCGCTGAGCCGAGCCATTCGCTAATCTTTAGGGTGCCGGTTATAAAGACAGCTCCGAACTTCAGCTAAGCACCCATTAGTTCTATAAAGCATTTATAACACTTGTCCATCTTCATCGTTAGGGAACTTTTAGGGATTAATTTCATTATTAATCAATGAATTAGTTCCTCCTGATACTAGGGGAACATAAAAAGGCTGCCGCAGCAACCCATGATAGCAGAGTATAGTCTTAAACGGTTATTACCTATTCTCGGCAATCTTTTTCAGTGCCTTTGCACGAGAAACGATAAATGCCCTCATATACTTCTCTAAAAACAACTTATCAGCTAATACTCCAATTGGACCGAACGGTGACTTATATTGAAATGTATCCATCATTATAGTTCCGCCTGGTTCTTCTTTAAACTGATGTGTGTGTACGAAGGAATGGAAGGCACCCTTCACCATAATATCTACAAACTTATTTGGTTTTTCCATTAGTGTCACTTTGGCTTCCAGCCTTTGTTTAATACCAAAGTGAATGGCTTCCCAAGTAACAGCATCTCCCTCCTCTAATAACCCTTCTGTCACACCATCAACAGCCATTTCCTTTGTGTTCGCTGTCGTTTTGGTATGGATATCCACACTCCTCGCTAGGTCAAAACATAATTCAACTGGGGCTTTAATAAATTGTTGATACTCAATAACAGGCATTTTCCAATCTCCTTATATTAGCACTTTCTATCCACCATTATAGCTCGTTAAAGCAAATTATCCAGCTCTTATTCCCTTATCCTTCTCTGTTTGCTCCATAAGAAAAAGCTGCCAGAAGACAGCTTTTCCGATAAATTCTTCGCCTGGTAAACTTACTTTTTCATAACGGGGATCCATATTTCACTTCTAAATGTTGGTGAGGTTATGTCTTTATTTTCATTCCAAAGGATTTCCGGCCCTTCTCTTTGTTCATAGTTAGAGGATGGAAACCATTCGGAATAAATGCGTCCCCAAACATTTTGCAGTGTTTCAGGAAAGGGGCCGACTGCTTCGAATACCGCCCATGTAGACGCATCAACATTCAGCTGTGTTAAGTTATCTGGACATTCCCTCGTTGTAGCTGCGCCGATATAATGATCAAGCTCCCCTTTTTCCTCCAACCTGCCTTCGGAAAAGTTCGCGGATGCACTAAGCAGCCCTAATGGCTCGACATTCGATAGGTTTTTAAGTTCATTTATCGTTTTCTCGTCTAAACTTTTCCACATAGATGCAATCTCTGGATTGACCCCGTTAAAAATGATTGGAACCCTTTTTTTAATTCCAATTATGTGAAATGCCTCTTTTTCTTCAATTCGATAGTTCATTTCACTGCCTCCTTTAATGGATAATTGGAAGGACATCGGTGGATAGGCTTTAAGTGAATGGCCATTACTTCTCGCTTCTGATGGCGTGATACCATGCAAATGCTGAAACGCCCTTGCAAACGAGTCTGGTGAACTGTACCCGTACTTTATCGCAATATCAATGACCTTTATGTTGCTACTTTTAAGCTCAAACGCTGCAAGTGTAAGTCGTCTTCGCCGAATATACTCGGATAGTGAAATACCGGCAAGGAAGGAAAACATCCTTTTAAAATGATATTCCGAGCAATAAGCGAGCCTTGCAACTTCTTTAAAGTCAATTTCGTTCGTAAGATTTTCTTCAATGAATTTAATGGCACCATTCATATTTTTGAGCGAATCCATTCAATGACCTCCCTTATATCAACAGAATAGCAGGAGTTGAAATGAAACATCCGACATTCTGTGCACGATTATGCAGGGTCTAATCCCTTTGTGTTAAAAGTACTTATTGTTGAAATGGGGTTTTACCGACTTTTTGCATAAATAGCTCTGGTTTATCAATCTGATTAAAACCAAACTTTTCATATAATGAATGTGCATCATTCGTTGCTAACATAAACCTGCGAACCTTTTTTAGTTCGGAATGGTCGGTGATAACGTCCATTAACCATTTTGATAATCCTAATTTACGATAGTCAGGTAATATAAACACATCGCAAAGATACGCATGGGTTGCTAAATCGGTTATTACCCTTGCAAATCCAACTTGATCACAACCTTCATTTCCTATTTCACCCTTATAAACCCCAAAACATAAGGTCGTATTTTCAATTGACTTTATTACTGTTTCCTTAGTTATCCCCTTTGACCAGTAAGCTTCATGATTCAAAAAATCATGTATTACATCTACATCTAAATACTCTTTATCAGTAGAAATCGAAAATCCATCATTATTCATTTTACATCCCCCTATACTTTTTAAATTTTCTGTAATTATATCAACTGATTTTATCTTGAACTATCCTGCGTTATCGAAATATTTAAAAACTGCCATACAAATAACTCACCCACCAGTTCGTTAAATATGGGATTCTTGGAAGAATTTTAATTACAACTAGTATATCTAAGTAAATCGGAACAAATATTAAACATGTTGCAAATTCAAAGGAGGTGGCTAAAATGAACGCACAACGAGCAGAAGAAATTGCTTCTTCACCAAATATGGTTACTGTAACCTATAATGAGGAAAGTATCTACATTGAGCACGTGGATGAACAAAATGGAACAGCTACAATCCATCCCCTTGATGATCCAAATAAAAAACAAAGTGTTTCTGTAACCAGCCTGCAAGAACAGTAATTTCCTCGATTCATTAATAAACCTCCACTTCCGGGTGGTGGTTTATTGTTCGATTAAGTGCAAGCACCACCTCTTATATAGCATGTATCCATCCAGAAGCGTAACAAAAAAAGCCAACATCAATTGTTGACTTGTATCCCTATACAGTTGACAGCCTGCACTTTCAAAAATGATTTTTGATAGGCTAAGTAAATTTTTAATAGGATTACTTATATTTTTCATTTTCTATTATAATCACTTTTTCCCCATTCGCTGCTTTTCCTATTTGTTTCGTGTTTTCAACCAAGCGAAAAATATTATCACAGCATTGTTTGGTGCCTATAATTAATAATGGCACACCTATGAAATCAATTTTTAATGCTCTTGATAAAAATCCCCCTATAGACATGGCAATAGGGACAGTAGGGGATGTATTGGAGAATACTATTTTTTCGTTAAAGTGAAATTTCTCCTCCAGTAGTAAAGTCAATTCTTTTAATGCCGGTACAACGAGTTTCTCTCTTTTATGTCCCATTGTATAAACGGAATTGCCATCTTCATCGATCCCGCGAAAAATCAGCTTTCCAAATTCCTTTTTCGTTAATTTATTAAAATATTTCACATTTAATATTTCTTCAGAAGTTAGTTTTCTTTCCGATTGAGGTAATTGTTTTAAATGATAGGCGGCAGCCAAAGACGTGGTATGTGTACCCCCATAATCATTATAGATATACATCATGAAATCATCCCTAATAGTTTTTTAATACTATTATGGTCATATACTCCATTTCCAATTCAGGTAGCCTTTTGCTGTCCGATTAGTATAGTCCTGTCCTCGGATCATCAATAAAAATAAAAGAGTACACCTATCATTCATGGATGATAAGGGCACACTTTTATTTTTTATAAACTGGGGTATGTATAGGAACAAGTTTTAAAATCCTCCCAACCCTAAAGATGGGACAGAAAATTTAATTAGCTTATCATCGATTGTTTCTTGTTTAATCGGGGCAGGCAATACTGTGTTCCTAACATCAGCGACCGTTTTAAGGTCAAAGGAGTCGATTGCTTCCCCTTCTTGGTTCATGATTGAAAGCATTCCATCATTACTCGTTTTTAGACTAGGTTGATCACTGATTAAATGAGTATAGTATATGTCTTCGTTCAGCGTGTAGGAATTAGAGTAATCCGCTGAATAAAGTTTGCTTTTTTTATCAATTTTTCCTGATTTAAAGTTTTCAAAGCCATAGTTGAATAAAAGCTTGGTATCAGAGTAGGCAACTTTGTCTGAAGGAGCTTTTAGAGTGACAGCAATCAATTCCTGTTCTCCTCTAGTGGCAGTAGAAATCAGGGTGTAGCCGGATTGACTTACGAAACCGGTTTTCCCGCCGGTTATTCCCTTATAGGGGAGTTCGCCTTTTAACATTTTATGATGGGTAATCAGAGTTGTGTCCCATGTTTCCACTTCCCATGGTAACTCCTTCTTCCCAAAATACTCACGGAATGTTTCATTTTTCATTGCATATTGGGTAATTTTCGCAAGGTCACTGGCCGTAGTTACATGGTCTTTGTCAAACAATCCATGGGGGTTCGTAAAATGAGTATCGGTGACGTTTACTTCTTTTCTTAAAAACTCATTCAAATCTTCCATGAACAATTTTTCACTGCCAGACATATGCTCGGCAATTGCGATGGCTGCATCATTTCCGGAGTTGATCAGCATGCCTGCAATTAATTTGGAAAGCTCTATTTCCTCCCCAGGTTCAATAAATACGGAAGACCCGTCTGCCTTCGCCGCTTTTTTGCTAACAGTCACCAGTTCGTTCTTATCCCCGTGTTCTATAGCATATATCGCCGTGGCCACTTTCGTTAGACTGGCTGGATACATACGTTTATCCATGTTTTTTCCGTATAATACTTTTCCACTTTTCGCGTCAATAATGATCCCGGCTTCACTATTGAGAGGTAAGTCAGATTCTGCACTTACCTTCGTAGAGGCGAAAGGGATTAAAGCCAAAATGAAGATGATGAAAAACTTTTTCATATGCCGCTCCTTTGATGATAGTTAAATCTTATATAGTTATAATAAAATAAATCTAAATGTTTAAAGTTGTTTTATTGAAAGTGAAATACAAAAGTAATTACCCCTTAATAATTTTGGAAACATTTCGGGTAATCACCTTCATTTTCTTTCCTGAAATAACTTTAAAAGGGTTGTAACCCTTTTAGTGGAGCCTCCATTTAATCCCCATTAAACGGATTTTTTAGCAGCTCACTAAATACCTGGAAATTTCTTTTCATGAAAAAACCCTTCAAACGGAAGGGCTCTGGCTGTAGAGAAACTCAATAAAGAACAAGTTAGCCTTAATTTTTATTTAGGTTTATAAAATCTGGAACGTCGATTTCCACTCCAGGCACTCGCTTTCCGCGGGCGGTCCGGGAGCCTCCTCGGCGCTTTTGCGCCTGTGGGGTCTCCCCTCGACGCGCTTTTCCCGCAGGAGTCTCGTACCTTCCGTTCCAATCAACTCTGTTTTGAAATTTAGATAAAACCTAACTCACACCTTTAAACTGAAGGGATATTTACTTTATAGGTAGATTTCTGTTATGTTTTCATTTTCATTCCTATTAACGCACATTCCACTTTTACTATCGGTTTTCTTGATAATATAAATATTATGGTTACAGGTATGACTAATAAAACATAGTATTGGCCACTTTCTTTGATCCAATCATAAATAAATGAGTTGTAAACATATTCCAGGAAAAACATATGAAAAAGATAAATACCTAATGTAATGGATCCTATTTCAGTAAAAAACGTTTGTTTTTTAGGAACTATACATAAAAAACAGTAAGTTGCTGCTCCCATAATTAAATATACGAGTAACTTATATATAAAACCGAGGGCAATGGAGCCTTCCATTAATTCTTGATAACCTAAGCGGCCATAAAACCATTCCCTCCAAGTCATTTCCCCATTGAAATAAATACCGATAAAGATTAACCCTAGTACAGCCCAGCCGATAAGGGCATTACTTTTCTTTTTAACCCATTCAAAATGATTTTTTTCTAAAAAATGACCAATTAAAAAGAAAGGAAAGAAAAAGAAGGTTCTCGACAAACTTAACCATTCATTCACTTCACCAAAGTAACCGATTATTAGAGAGACAATGATTGAAAGGGCGATTCCATATTTCCTGGAGGAAAATATAAACAATAATATATTCCAGCAGAATAAGCTTATTAAGAACCATAAAGCCCATCTTGGAGTCAATATTGTGAAGTCTATTGGTTCATCAAATACCTTCCGATAATAGAAGGTATATATCACCTGGAATATTACATAGGGAATTAATATTTTCTTAATGAGCCCCCAGAGGTCCTTTTTGCTTTTTATCTTTCTGGAAAAATAACCGGATACTAAAATAAAAGCTGGCATATGGAATGAAAAAACAAACAGATAAATAGTTAAAATCCATTGGTTTTCTTCCACCATTCTAGCTAATGTGTGCCCTAAAACAACTAGTACGATTAAGACAGCTTTCGCATTGTCAAAATACGGATCACGTTTCATGAAATCTTACCTCCTATAAAGAAACTGCCAGTTATATTTTCTAACCTTCATTTATGGTTTGAATGAAAAAGCCGGCGTTCCTCTACTATAGGATTGCCGGCTTGGAACTTCATTGGAGTATCTACCATATCACAGCTTGTTTACAGTTTAGTTAATGGAAAATAACAGTTTGATAACAGTCAAAATCCACCCGCCAATTGGCTTACGTACCCGTTAGTGACTTGCCGGAACGAACAATCTCTTCGATCATCAAAACTCCAGGCAGTTCCAGACGTTTTCGTCTTTTCAAAACGGGTAGTGTATTATTATAAGCATGAGTATGATAACGTCTCTCTATAGGAGGAATGTTCATGAATCCGGTCATTTTGTTTGATGGTGAATGCAACTTTTGCGATTCGAGTGTCCAGTTCATTATCAAGCGGGATCCGCAGGGGCTTTTTCATTACGCTTCGCTTCAAAGTGAGGCAGGACAAGAGTTGCTGAAGAAGTATGATGTTCCTGCAGATATAGATAGCATGGTGCTGATCGATAAGGATAAGGCCTACTATAAATCGTCTGCAGCCTTGAGGATTTGCCGCGGCTTACAAGGGGCATGGAAATTGCTTTACGGTTTCATCATCGTCCCAAGCTTCATCCGGAACTTCTTTTATGATTTCATTGCCAGGAACCGTTACAAATGGTTCGGAAAGAAAGAAGAAAGCTGTATGCTGCCGTCGCCAAGTGTTCGAAAGCGGTTTTTATAAAAAAATGTAGTGGTTGGATTGGCATTGGTCCCCAACAAAAAAAAGGACGATAAGCGATCTTGGCTTTTCGTCCTTTTCATTGTGTGAATGTGGAGTATCTCCATAAATGATTGGCCGTAGGGTGCGCCATCATTTCGAGCCCTTTGTTTTCCGCTAGGTGCAGCGGTTCCCAGTTTTGGTCGTCTGCCTCCTTAAGGTAGACTTCGTGATGCGGGGCCTGATCATGATAGCCGGCGATATTGATTTCACCATTTCGGTAAAAGGTCCCGATCACTTTATAATCCACGGCAGGTGAAATGATGATCGGATTGCCTACAGAGTGTGTCAGCTGGATTGTCGTTTTCTCATGATTGGATACTACGCGCTTCACTATAACACCTTCATCCGAGGCCACTCCCTCCTCAAGGAAATCCCCATCATGGTTGTAAGCCTCACTTTTCCCGACCTCTTTGGAAAATTCAATCTCGGCTTCCCTTTCCTTTTCGTGAATGAACACATCGACCCTAGTCCGGAAACGGGATGATTCAGGATCAAACCCGCGGTTGTCTCCTTTAAAATAGGGAACCTTTGAGGCCAGATTGGGGTTTTTCAGCCACTCTTCCGGTAAAAAAGTGGAATAGCGCAGCTGCCAATTTCTTTTCCTTTTACCATCCACATCGTTTTCAACTGACTGCAAAAGCTGTTTTACAGGTCCTACTTTTTTAGTATTCGTTATTTCCTCGATCGCCGCCTTTGCTTGGGATGAACCTTTTTTTACGGTTCCGACAATACTAGCTACAAGGGATTTCACGGCAAAGGACTCCTGCTCCGAGCGCGGAAGGGGCCGCTTCGCTTTAATGGTATATGTGTATTCCTGATCTTCACTAATACTCCGATCATTGAAGGAACATCCGCTCACTTTCCCAATATCCACGCCGTTTCGATAAATCGTATATTCTTTTATTCCCTTGATAGGCTCCCATTCCAGGCTGGCTTGGCCTTTTGCGACAATTGTGGTGAATACCAAATCCAAAAGGATATTATCCTCTTTTTTATTTTCGGCGGTCGTTGATGTCTGTATTTTCATCCTGTTCACTGCCTGTCCTTTTTCATTCAAGCTATCTATCGTGTACGTATAGATGGTTCCTGGAGCCAGACCCCGATCTGCCATCTTCGGCTCCGAGCCGCTGTAAATCAGCTCTCGCCCCCTGAATACCCGATAGTAACCACCTTCATCAGGCCAAATAAGCTTTATCGAATCTTCTTTCCGTTCAATTTTGCACATCAATGAAGCCGTTTTGAATACCGCTTGATGCTTCCTCTTATTGGAAACCAGATAAGCAATTCCCGCAAGACCAAGAGCAAGCAATGAATGCCGTGCAGTGAATGTAACTCCGCCTACTTTTAAACGGGGAAATGAATAATGGGCAATCAACTTCTTCATCACCTCTTCTTTTCTAGGTGTTATTCTTTACCCACTTTAATCCCTGAGCACACTTTGCGATGTGCTGTGATGGCATAAAAAAACCGAGGGAATGTTTACTCCCTCGGTCATTTATAAGTTTCACTGGATTATATTTTAACGGCGGCTTTTTTCCCCGCCTTTGCGTCCTGCTTCTTCACGGCTCATTTTTCCATCATCGGAATCATCACGTTGATTGCCCCGTGCCTCTCCGCCTTTTTCGCCGATTTCCTGATAGAATTCCTTGCCATGACTTTCGGAAGTGGCTTCTCCGCCTTTTTTACCAATCTCTTGATAGAATTCCTTATCATGATTTTCGGAAGTGGCTTCTCCGCCTTTTTGGCCAATCTCTTGATAGAATTCCTTATCATGATTTTCGGAGGTTGCTTCTCCGCCTTTTTGGCCAATCTCTTGATAGAATTCCTTATCATGATTTTCGGAAGTGGCCTCTCCGCCTTTTTGGCCAATCTCTTGATAGAATTCCTTATCATGATTTTTCGCTGTTGTTTCTCCACCTTTACGTCCTGCTTCTTCACGACTCATTTTCTCATTGTTGTTAGCCATTAAAAATTCCTCCTTATTATTTGGATTTTCCATGTACTAGCTACATATGTCATGTACCCGCTTGAACAGCCATAAAACTAGATTTAGCTATAAACTTCAGATCGTTTTTTTTAGCGGCGGCTTTTTTTTCCCGCCATTAAGTCCTGCTTTTTCCTGCTCATTTTTCAATCATCGGAATCACGTTGATCGGCTCTAGCCTCTCCGCCTTTTTTGCCGATTTCCTGATAGAATTCCTTATCATGATTTTCGGAAGTGGCCTCTCCGCCTTTTTGACCAATCTCTTGGAAAAATTCCTTATCATGATTTTTTGCTGTAGCTTCCCCGCCTTTGCGGCCAGCTTCTTCCCTGCTCATTTTTTCATTGTTGTTAGCCATTAAAACTCCTCCTTATTATTTGGATTTTTGATGAACTAGCTACAGTTTTATGTATACCCGATAGTTTTGATATAAAACTAGAATCTATTAAAACTTTTCCATTTTAAAAGGAAAAGCCTCATGGATGATATCACCCACGAGGCTCCCCGCTTATCCTTAACCTGACTTCGGAATTCCTTCTCGCAGGCGTTCTGGCAGCTCCACAAGGGTTTCATTCAAAGTATCCAATTTCGTTTCAATCCTATGAAGCAAATAAAGGGTAACAATGATCGGGAACCCAATATCACTGACAAACGGCAGGATTTGATCCACTTTTTCCACCTCTCTTCCAGGGTGACAACAAGACCCGTTCTTAGATGAGTTCCACTTCCTCGACATTCCGCTCGACAAGGCGTGCCGCTTTCAAATCGACGAAATCCCCTGAAGATGTAACGAACACGTTCCCCAAAATGATTTTTTCCATTGCCAGTTTAACCGTATTCGCTTCGACCGGCTCCTTCGGATTATCAACGGAAATCGTCGCTGACTTTCCTTCCTCCGTAACGAAAATCAATTCCAGTACTTTAGCCATTTCCAATCACCTCCCCCGCTTCCGGTATCTTTCCAATACTGTTTAGCCAATCAATGAATACATATCGACCCTGGTTACTTCACCCATTGGATAATTCTGCACACTTGTGATTGCAACAGCCGTCGAAAACAACTGATCCGCCGTAGCCTCGACCTTGATGTTCGAAAAGGTCCTCCGCTTGAAAACGAGAGCCCCTTTTTCATTTAACCCCGTCTCAAAATCGATTCGCAACGTACTTGAAACTGGAATCTGCTTTGCCATGCCACTCACCCCCTTTCACACTCTATATAAACTTTTACAGGATGAAAGTAGCATGATCTTGAAAATTTGCAGGTAAACGCAAAAAAGGCTCCCCATCATTTGGGCAGCACTAAAATCAGGAAATCCTTTTAATTATCTACTGGCATCATCCATTGTCTTCTTCTCTCACTAATAAATTCTTCTCAATCATGAGCGGTTTTTCTACAAAATTAATTCTTCTCATTATTTGTTGTATGACTCTCGGAAAGAAGTAAGCTCCAAAGAAAGCACAAATAAAAGCCTGTGACCAAGTTTTTAACCATGCAGATAAGAATTGATCATCATACCCCCTATTTATTGAGACTAATATGAATGAAATAAAAAAGGACATACAAAAAGCCATTAAACATGCATAAATAATATTTCTGTATTTAACGTTAATCTCCATTATTTTTCTGCTTCAACTCCATGATTTAATTTTAGATTCCAACTATATTTTATTTCTTCCATTTACATTAGTAAAACCAATCTTTATAATAGTTCTATTAGAATTACTAATGCAAAGGGGTCAGATCGGTTGAATTCGTATTATGCTTTTATCAAAACCATAGAAACAGGCAGTTTTACAAAAGCGGCTGAAGAACTTGGCTATACGCAGTCCGCCATTAGCCAGATGGTCCATTCATTAGAGGAAGAGCTTTCCACCACTCTTATCTTACGTTCTCGAAAGGGTATTACACTGACACCAGATGGCGAGGAATTTTTGCCATATATCAGGAAGATTTGCAATTCACATAGGGAACTGACTGAAAAGCATAAAGAGATGGAGGGACTGCAAAGCGGCCTTATTCGAATTGGCACCTTTTCCAGTGTTACATGTCATTGGATACCAGGATTGATCAAGGATTTTAAGGAACTTTATCCAACTGTACATTTCGAATTACATCAAGGAAATTATACGGAAATCTCAAACTGGATTAAAGAAGGCAGCGTAGACTTTGGCTTTGTGAATTCAAATGTTTCGGATTTAACCACGATTCCCTTGCAAGAAGATGAGATGGTGGCTGTGATGCCAGTAGATCATCCTTTAACATCATCCACAGAAGTCTCCTTGGAGGAATTGCTAAAAGATCCTTATATTCTGTTGGATGAGGGAGTGATACATGAACCATTAATGATTTTTAAACAGTTCGATTTTGAACCTGATACACAATACCGGGTATATGATCCTTATGCGATTATGTCCATGATTGAACAAGGGCTTGGCATTTCGATTTTACCGAAACTGCTCTTACATAAATGTCCCTATAATATTGTAACGAAAAGCATCTCTCCTTCTATTATCCGAACCATTACTTTGGCGTATAAGGATAAAAGGGTATTGCCAATCGCCAGCAGGTATTTTATTGACTTCATCATTGAAAGGTATAGGGAAATCTAACGTTTTTGCTTTTATCTTATTTTCCCTTTATATTCATTTTTTATAACCGACATTCCTGATACGAAGTTAAATTGCAGCTGCCTTTAAATGGCATGTCATGTTCGGCTTTTCTGGGAAATAATAATCTCGAAAGGAAGTGGATGTTGATGTCATTAGAATGGTTTGACAGAGTAAGCGGGGAATTGCAGGATCATCTTAAATCAATTTGTGAGAAATACGATCGCAATGGCAGTATGATCGTGGAGCGCGGGTCTAAGCATCCACGCATCGAGTTTTATACAGAGCTGGAAGACGATGAGCGGGATTATTTTTCCTCGCTGTTTTTTGATCCGTATAATGAAGAATTTTATATGGAATCGTTCGATCCGGATTTAGGGCAGATCAGCAAGGTCATTCTTTCGGATATTGAAGATATCATCGATGCTGTCCATGAGAGCTTCCATAACTATTTGGAAGAAGATGAGGATGATGATGATTACGATTATGCATATGAAATGGATATGGATGATGATAATGATGATTTGTATGATCCTGACGGCGAAAATTCCGATATATACGAAATCGATGTAGATTGGGAAACGCCTGAAGTGACTGCCTATATTCAGGATAATGAAGTGGAGGTCACCTACCAGTTCGGTATCGTTCAGGAGACGGGTGATGGTGTGCTGAAACGGATCAATCGGATTCGGACAGCGGATGATGACCTGATAAAGGATGAAACGAATTTCATTTTTAGCAAGGAAGAAGCAAGCACGATCATCGCCATGATAGCCAGTCATATGGATTCACTTAGTGAAATGGAATAAAACCAACAAAACCTTGTCCATGATCATCATGGACAAGGTTTCATCATATAATGATCAGTTCATATACCTCTGATAATTGCGTGACCCGTTCCGAATCACTCGCTTCCTTTGCATGCTTGATTTCCTGAGGAAGAATATGGTTAAGGAGACTGGCCTCTTTACCGGATAGCTTATTGACGAGTTCTTCTTCCGAATGAAAGTGTCCGCTTTTGATTTTATTATATATTTCCTGCGCCTCAGGATATTGGTCCGTATAGTTAGACAATATCTCACGTAAGTAACCAATCGTACGATCCATCAAACCATCCCTCTCGAATGTTAGATTTTTGCTTACATGCTATACCTTCCCCCATTTTTTGATGATAAATTCCTGAAAAAAAAGATATCCAAGTCAATGGATACCCAATTAGTCTTCCTCCCAAAACAAATCATCCAATGTACGGGATAATGCTTTACAAATTCCGACACATAAACTTAATGAGGGATTATACTTTCCGGATTCAATCAATCCTATCGTTTGCCTGGATACGCCGACAATCTTGGCCAGTTCTTCTTGTGACAAGTCCTTTTCTACTCTCGCAAGCTTCAGTTTTATATTTTTCAAGGGACAGCACCTACTAATTCTTATTATCTTAGCTATTTTTCATTCCGATTTTCTTCGCCAGCAAGTATATACCGCCAAAAAACAGAAGTAAAATCGGCAAATAGATCATAACGGATACAAACGATACCAATATAAAATACCATACGCCCTGGGAACTGCCATCGGCATAGGATACAGCACTATTCACGCCCATGAATATAGCGATGATAAGTGCTAAAGCAACCGCTCCAAGAACCGTCTTCTTGCTCATCGGTGTTTTGCTGTTGCGGTCATGCATCTCCACCTCATCCCAGAATACACCTAAGAAAATCGAACGAGCTAAGTAATACAGCCCCCCTCCAACAAGGATCGCGAATTCCGGATATAACTCCCCGCTGCCTGCACCATATTTATATAATTTGAAAAGTGCACTTGCCAGGCAAATGACCAAAATGACATAGTACATTTCTTTATAAATTTTATTTCTTACATTCTCAATCCGCTCATCCGTGATCTTTTTCGTTCGTTTAAATAGATTCATCTTTAATCGACCTCCATTTAATTCCATCTCTTCCCCTTATTATATGATTCATTTTACTTTTTGCAACATATATATTACATTCTATAATTTATAAATTGCATTATGTATAAAAAAAGGGACCCACACATCAAGTATGGATACCTATTTATGGCTTTACTCGTAAGTTTTGGGGATTTACTCGTGAACTCTAAGCATTTACTCGTGAGTTTTTGGGTTTTACTAGTGAATTTCAACGTTTTACTCGTGAATTATTCATCATGCTTAAAAATTACTCTTCATTAAGATGATAGCAAAGTTGGACAACTCCAGAGGAAAAGCTTTTTGTATTAACCAGTGTTAGGTTCAATCTCTCCTTTATGTCAATAAACAAAGGTTTTCCTTCCCCTAAAATAACAGGGTGAACAGATAATCTGAATTCATCAACCAGCCCAAATTTTATAAAAGATGTAATAAGACTTGACCCTCCATAAAGCCAGATGTCTTTACCAGGCATATTCTTTATTTTATTTACTTCTTCAACAATATCTTCATTTATGATTGTTACGTTATTATCCGTGCTTTTTTTCGTTTTGGAAAACATGAATTTTTCTTTTCCATGAACGATATTCCACAATTCTTTTTCAGTATCGGATACCTCATTTTCTGGAGTATATTGCCCCCATAAATCATAGCTTTTTCTCCCATAAAAAATAGTATCAATTTGATTCAAGAAATCAATGAACCCCATTTCAGAATCCATAATGCACCAGTCGATTTCTCCTTTCGGCCCTTCAATAAATCCATCTAATGTAACTGCTAAATCTAAAATAATTCTTCTTGGTCTTTCGTTAATGGCCATACTTTAATCTCCTTCTTTTATAGAATTCCCCTTGTTGATCAGCGTTACTGCCCCTGACCGATACTGGACAAATACCTGCTGCTTTTAAGCATTCATTCTAAAGTTTTTTCCGTTTCTCTTACATGTAGTTTTATATTACAGCTTCTATCATAGTATTAAAAGATTGTATCAAAAACTAAGGAGACTCGCGATGAAAGCAATGGTATGCACGAAATACGGTTCACCCGATGTACTGGAACTCAAAGAGGTAGTAAAGCCAACCCCAAAGGATAACGAAATACTGGTAAAGGTTCACGCGGCAACAGTGGCTTCTGGGGACGTAAGAGTCCGAAGTTTCAATAGCCCGTTCTTATTATGGCTGCCGATGCGAATCTTCCTGGGCCTTAGAAAACCGCGAAAACCGATACTCGGAGTGGAGTTGTCCGGGGAGATAGAAGACACGGGGAGGAATGTGACAAAATTCAAAAAAGGCGACCAGATTTTTGCCATGACTGGAATGAATTTCGGGGCCCATGCCGAATACACATGCTTACCTGAAGACGGCCCTATCGCAATGAAGCCTGCCAATATGACCTATGAAGAAGCTGCCGCCGTTTCTTTTGGCGGAACGACAGCTCTGCATTTTTTCAGAAAAGCCAATATCCAGGACGGACAAAAAGTCCTCGTCTATGGCGCATCCGGTTCGGTGGGCACTTCCGCGGTGCAGCTGGCCAAATACTTTGGAACAGAAGTTACCGGAGTATGCAGTACCGCAAATTTTGAATTGGTGAAATCATTGGGAGCCGATAAAGTAATTGATTATATGGAAGAGGATTTTTCGGAAAGACAAGAGCAATATGATATCATCTTTGATGCAGTCGGGAAAAGTTCGAAAGCCGATTGCAAGAAAGCACTGACCCCGAACGGGCGATATGTGACCGTCTAAGGGCAAGGAATAGCAAAGGTACTTACGGAAGACTTACTATTTCTCAAAGAGCTAATCGAAACTGGAGAATTAAAATCGGTCATTGATAAACGCTACCCGCTGGAACAGATTCCCGAAGCTCATAAATACGTAGAGCTAGGACATAAAAAAGGAAATGTCGTGATAACTTTGGTTGATGATAAACCCTGACAGCACTTTGCATACCGCCGCTTTTTGCGTACTTTTGTCACCCATGTTTCAGCTTCTGGAATCTTTCTCCTTTTAGAGAATGGCTCCAATAATTCTAATGACCGAATCCCAACCTCATACTCCTATGGATTTTCCCGTAGGAGTTTTAGCATATAATCACAAATATGAATTAACACTATCTAGGTATTTTTAACTATAAATCTCTTTTATTTTTAATTGTTTTAATATAGCATGGTAAGCATAACCTTAGCTTCCATGTAAAAATAAAAAGGTGATAGGATGATGGTGAAATATGGACAAGTTATCCAATAGCGTAAAATTTGAATATGAGTTTACAACTGATAAAGACTCTATTCCCTTTGATTTAAGGCATTCTCCTGCCGTTGCATTAAGGGTTGAGGGGATTCTTACAATTAAAATAAATAATGATATATATTTCCAAGCGGATATTGCATTGTTAGAATTTTATCTCTATTTACTAAAATGGGTACAAACAAATAAAAAAGGTAGAGACGTACAAGAATTCAAATATTATTCTTTGGAATTTGATGAAGATGAAGCAATAATTTCTTTACTTCCCTTTGGAAATAGCGCAAGACTAGCATCCATTTGGGAAGTGAATAAATTATACAATGTTTTTGAATTAAGCTATATAGTACAAAAGCTAACCCAACTTACAAACAGGCTTGGGAGGGATATTGAAAATCATTATGATATTCAAATGAATACTTTCATAGGGAAAGTACCTTTAAAAGGTTAACTATTTTAATAAAGAATTAGAAGCTTTTTGGCCTCACCCCTATATGGTTCGGAATGAGGCCATTCCCCCCTCTCCAGACTATAGTCAAACTAGAGGAATAGTCAGTTTGACTATATTTTTTTATTTGAAAAACTCTCCAGTTGATTGGAACGGAAGGCGCGAGACTCCTGCGGGAAAAGCGCGTCTAGGGGAGACCCCGCAGGCGCAAGCCGAGGAGGCTCCACGACCGCCCGCGGAAAGCGAGTGCCTGGAGTGGAAATCAACGTTATTATCGAATTAGCCCCCTTAAACACGAACATTAAATTATATTTATATTTTAATGTTCACTTTCTCATTGATTATCTAGCATTTGTTTGTTATATTAGCAAAGTAATAATCATACATATCATTACTCGTATATGCTCGGAAATATGGTCTGAGCGTTTCTACCTGGTTCCCAGTTAAAGAACTAGACTACGAGTTAAAGTATTCGGCCGCCCGCTTTTTGAGCAGCTAATGATTTAGCAATCGCTTCATTTTTGCTTGATTATCTATACTTTGACTATCGTAGGTCTAGAAGGCAGCATTCATTCTGCCGTTCTGGACCTTTTTCTTTGACCACAACTGCGAGTGTTTCAAACAATTGGATAATTTGTTTTTAAGGAGAGAAAAAACATGTTAAAAAAGTACACTCTATTAGGAATCATTACTTTACTTTTCGTGTCGGTGATTGCAGCTTGCAGTTCCACTTCCAAAAATGAAACGGTCGAGAAAAAGACTCAAAGGCCGATCATGATTCAAGGTCCAATGCCGATCGAAGCTGAAAATTTCGCTAAAAGGCTAGAAAATGTTAAAGAAGAAAAATCAGGGGATTTTGTATTTTACATAGGAACTTTAGACAATTATCCTGTAATCGTGGCAAAAACAGGTAAAGGGATGGAAAATACGGCTGCCGCTACAGCATTGGCCATTGAAAGATATAACCCTATTGCCATCATCAATCAAGGGACATCAGGCGGACATGATCCAAGCTTAAACGTTTTTGATATTGTTTTAGGAAAAAGAACGGTAAACCTAGGTTCATTAAAAACGGCCGATAAACCTGAAAACGAAGGAATCGATCCAACCGTTTGGAAACCAATGGACCTAATGGCTTCTGAAGGAAGTGCAGGAGAAGATCCTAATGCTGAAAAACCACGCTTCTACGAGGGAGATAAGGATTTACTCGCAGCTGCTCATGCAGTTAAAGATACTTACACAAAAGGTAAGGTTGTCGATGGTACTATCGGTTCTGCAGACGTTTGGAATAATGAAGTGGATCGAATTAAGTGGTTCCATACGAAATATGGTACATCTGTTGAAGAAATGGAAGGAGCTTCGGCAGCACAAATCGCCAAAGCTTATGATGTGCCCTTCCTAGGTATACGAGTGCTATCCAATAATAAAGTGAATGGCGGTAAATATAACCCTAATACAGCAGCAGCCAATCAAGAATATGTGTATGAAGTGGTCAAAAAATATATCTCTTCGATGCCAAGCAAATAAGATCGGGCTCGGAGCATATAGAATTAGAATCTTTTGGTCAACTATCCCTATAATGAAAAAAAGAAGAGCACATAATATGTGCTCTTCTTTTTTTCGCGGGCCCTAATTAGCTGACTATTGATTCTTCCTCCTTGCAAAAGGTTAAGCTGAGGCTATTCAACGTGTAAAGTCTAGCGGTGAAAATGAATAAATCGCTGTAGTTATTTTCAACGTACTCTTCAATGATTGCCATCCCTTTTCTGAATCTATCAACTAATAAGTGCGTATAGTTTTCATCCCAGGTAAACCGGTTGATCCGTTTAAGTTCATCGGCCAATACTTGAAACTTAAACTCCTCAACAAGAAGCTTCAATTGATACAATTTATCTTTATTTAAACAAAAGCAATTATTTTCATTTTCATGATTTTCCCGGACGAATGTAATGAAACCATTTAAATTATCAGCTAACATATTCGCTATTTGCATCTCGAAGTTCATTTCCAACAGCTCCTCAATGTCTAAAATCTATATGAAGAGTGTATGATTTGAAATGATATTTTAACACCAACAATTCTTTTTCGAGATAGATTCCTTGTACATTTCCTTCTATGATAGAATTCACAAAAAAAATTGCCCCCCTTCCTTCCAAGGGGACAATCTTACATCGAATCCAGAACTAAAGAGATAAGCAGGCCCGCAGCGGTGAATATGCCCGTGATCGGCCCTCCGTCTTCATATGCTTCAGGCATCATCGTTGAGGCGATCATGGCGATGATTCCCCCTCCCGCAAAGGCTGCCATCGCTGCCAGGACATAGTCCGGGGCATGATCGAGGAATAGATAGCCGGACATCGAGGAAAGTGCCGAAATGATCAGGACGGAAAACCACAGCAGCATGATTTTCTTCTTGGAGTAATCACTTTTTAGCAGACCTGTCGTACTTGAGAGCCCCTCTGGAATATTACTGATGAAGATGGCAATGACCAATAGCCAGCTTACCGAGCCGCCACTTATCAAGCTTGCGCCAATCATGATCGACTCCGGTATGGCATCCATCACCGTCCCGATGAAAATGGCTATGCCCGCTTCCTTCGAAGAGCTATTATTGGACCGTTTCCTTTTATCCGCACCTTTTTTGGAAATAAGAAAATCCAAGGCAGTAAACACGGCGGCCCCTGCTATGAATCCGATACCCGTCGCCCAGATTCCTCCATCACTCACCGAATCAGCAAGCAGCTCATATGCCGCGGCACCAATCAATACACCCGTACCAAAGGCCATAATATAGCCAATGATGTTTTTCTTTATCGGGATGAGGATGGCGGCAAGTGCGCCAAGCAGGACGGCAGAACCTGATACCCCTCCCCAAAAGACCGCATTCCACATAGAATTCCCCCATTTCCTTTTTATAGGATAGTGTACCCGGGTTAATGTTGGGGTAAACAAGGGACGCTTTTTGCTATTCCAGCAAAAAAAAGCAGGTATATTCGCTGCCTAGTTTTTGGGTATAGAATAGTAGAGTACTTATGAGTATCCTTCCCTTCGCTGCCTTATATGACTGATATTTGCGGTTTTCCTTCTTCTCTTTCACTAACCTTTTCGATTTTATCGACAAACATTTGAAAAACCTTTCTCTTTTCTTCCAGCTCTTTTATCGACTCTTTCAATTCGTTCAATTTTTGTTCAAAAGGTTTATGATAGAGCTCGCGGATGTTTCGAATTATTTCATCATTTATAGTGGATTGCACAACTTGCTTGGTGATATTGAATTTATAGGAATAAACCTGAAGGTCACGCTTAACTTCTTCATACTCTTTTTCTATCCCATTTAATACATCACTGATTTCTTCATTCCATTCGATTAAAGCCTTTTTCACATGTTCCTCCACCCTTATTCCCCCTCTTCAACTAACAAAAAATCCATCTCGCTAAAAACTTATTTTATCAAAAGAACATTTCGGTTTCTTTTCGGCTTAGTTACTTTACATATAAGTTTTATTAAAAACAGATAACAGCGAGTTATGAAACACTTTTGAAAAATCACATAGAATGGAACATGACCACTAAACCTATGGAGGTGTTCAGACTGATTCATACAGTTAAACCAGGTGAAACACTGACACAGATATCCAGGGACTACCGGAAACCGCTATCGGCAATCATCAATGCTAACCCGACAATAAACCCTAATGTCATTTATCCTGGCCAACCCATTATGATCCCTGGTTTTCCCCCTCCTGATACCATTCCATTTCAGATCGATGTGTCCGTTAACAATCGTAAGCTAAGGCTGCTAAAAAATGGAGTATTGCAAAAGCAATACCCGATCGCCGTTGGAAGAATGCTGTTCGGTACACCGGTAGGAAAATTCATCCTCATTAATAAAGCCCCCAACCCCGGAGGCCCATTCGGTACGATGTGGATGAGTTTATCAAAAGAACACTATGGCATTCATGGAACGAATGACCCCAGCTCGATCGGTAAAGCCGTCTCAAAAGGCTGTATTCGCATGCATAATCGGGACGTGGAGGAATTATCAAGGATTGTTCCAATCGGGACGCCGGTTACGATTCATCCTTAATGGATGATTAATAACTCTGGAGGTTTTTTATCAAAGGTTGGTAGGTACGTATCATGAAGATAATGTGGAGACTGAAGAGGACAGCCTGACGTCGGCTGTTCCTTTTTGTTTTGATTTTAAAAAAACCGCTCCCTAAAAAGTAATTATTTTACAATTAAATTTTGCATGATATTATTAATAATTAAGTAGGTAAGAGCAATGAAACGATAGCATCTAAGGATTGAAAAATATGAAAAAGAAAATCCTCTCATGTGGGTTACTGGTGTTCTAGTAGCCACCATTCTTCTTGGGTCAGCGGGAATGACATTCTATAAATACGCTCCAACTGAAGGAAAAACAACTGCTGAAACCATTGAATAATTTTACTTTTGATTTCTATTTCAATAAAGCATGTTCCACATCGAAATGATCATCATGAATTGCCAATAAAATATGGCGGAACAAACTCGATGTCTAATTTATTTCTATTGCCAAGATGACTCCATCAACAAACAGTAACTCTGGCGGGCTTCATATTAATTAATAATGGAGGGGATTAGTGAATTGAGTAATTTTATACAAAACACCCTATCCGGACTTAAAAAATTGTTGAATACCAATGACCAAATGAAAATAATATCTTACGAAGGAGAAGTTAGAGAGATAACTTGTTCTTTTAATTCCGAAGCTGTTGCATCTGAAATAGAAAAGTTTGTAAATGAAAATAGCATCAAACTTCCTGAAGACTATAAGGCCTTCTTAACACTCCATAATGGAGCTAGAATATATGAGTCTATCGATGAAGACGGTGATAAACTAGGTGATGGTCTTGAGATATTTAGTTTAGACAAAATAAAAGAATATCAAGAGATTGAATATCTAAGTGAACACGGGATTCCTATTGCACATCTATTAGAGGATTGTTATCTAATATTAGATACGGATAAATTAAAGGGTGGAGATCCAAATTACCTTAACATTATGGAGTTTACAGATTTATCATCTCTAAACCTTAATTTTGAAATCTTCTTAGACCGTTACATTATTTCGCAAGGTGAGGCGTTTTGGAGTTGGCCTATATACACTGCTGAAAACTACTATGAGACCAGGTAAATAAATAATAAGGAGCGATTGCTAATTAACTGCAGTCGCTCTTTTTAATATTATTTCGACTCGAATTCAAGTATCACTGTTTGTTTATGTTCAGTTTTGTTTGTTTCGTAGATAAAAGAGTCTGCGGGATCTTTTAGTTCAGATTCTTCTTTAGATGTCTTTCCTTTAGATGCCTTTACATTCGATTGAGAAGAACAACCAATTACCATTAAGCCAGCAAGTAAAATTAAAATGAAAGCATATATTCTAATCATGTATGCAGCTCCTTATTTGTTTACTCAAAGTATAACATGGAAATATATTACTTTTGTGTCTCGTTTGATAAAAGGGAGATAAATATTGAAATCTACTCTTTCAACACAATATTAATTTAGTTGAAAGACTGACATAAACAAATCATTTGGTTTTTACTCATGAGGCGATTGAAAATAGTCATAGTGATAGTTTTCAGAAAAAAATGACAGGGGATTCCCCCCTGCCATCTCATTCAATTCATATTGATCGGCCAATAATAAAACACCAGTGTAACCATGATGATCATGACGCCGCTGATCATTAAATAGGCAGGGTATCTGCGGGTGATGTTCATTTCTTTTTGCTCGTCTATTTCAATCGGGGTTTGAAGGATATTTGCATGAAATTCCCTTTCTTCGATGGTAATCGTTCCATACTTGGAGCCAATGATAAGTGCGCCTATGCTTAAGATTAAACCAATGATGACAGGATTGAGGTAAACGGGTAGGCTGATTCCGAACATGCCGAGACTTTCTCCGAGTATCACGCCAACGAAGCCGAATACGATGCTCCAGAATGCGCCTTCCTTCGTTACCTTCTTTGAAAATACGCTTGATATGGCAATCGGTCCCCATGATGCCGCAAATAGTGTAGCCGCAAAGTAGCCGATCCACATGACGGCAGGCGGCTGGAACAATCCAATCAATAAGATGATCAAGCTGATCACGACCATGGAAATGCGGCTGGCCCGTAATAGATGATGATCTGTGTATTCCTTTTTCCGCGATTGTTCCATGATATCCCGTGTAATGCTGCTTCCTATAATCTGCAGGAAGCTCGAACAGGATGATAAGGCCGCAGCCATGATGCCGCTGACAATGATGACTCCAAGCCATGTCGGGACAATATTCATCGCTGCCCAAATGAATACCTTTTCCGTCGGAGCGATATCCGCTTTAATGGTGGTGATTGTCGATATGCTGATATGAAGAAACAAATAAACGGTCAAAATGGATATCGTTGCCCAAACGCCGGCCCGGATGGCTACGTGTTCATTTTTTGCCATTAAATATCGGCTGCTTTGCCATGGACTCACGGCAATGACAATGCCCCAGACCAAGCCCATGATGACGGCCCAGGCCAATGCTTCCCAAGGAGTGCCCATCGTTGCGGCAGGTCCGGTAATGCCATGCCAGCTTAATAAATCAGGTCGTTCAGCCAGGTTTGCCGCTTTCGTAACGGCATCAGGAAACCCGCCTGCGGATTTGATGATATAAGGAAAACTAAGATACGTTGCGATCGAGAATAAAAAGAACATCACCGTATCATTGACCATGACCCCCTTCGCTCCTGAGAGAATGGTGAAGGATGAATACACGACCCACATGATCACCAGAGCCATTGGATAGGAAACACCAGAAACCTCGGCCAATAAAACGGCTGCCCCTTGAGTAACAGCAACCAAGTATGCAGCGATTCCAAGAATCGTCGTGATCGCAGCCGCCAGCCTTACCTTCTTAGAATGAAAGCGGTTACCAAAAAATTCAGGAACGGTCAATGATTTGCTTCTTCTTAAATATCTGCCAAACAGGAACACTCCGAATATATAGCCGCTTGCATTAAAAATAACGAGGATAAGCAGCAGGATCGGATACCCTTCATAGGAAAATCCCGCTTCTCCCATGAAAGATACCGTACTTAGGAAAGAGGCCACAAGCGTACCCGTAATCATCAATGTGTTTCCGCTTCGTCCAGAAACATAGTACTCCTCTGAGCTTTTCACTTTCCTGAATAAAAAGATACCAATCGAGACGTATACACAAAAGGATATGATAATACCAAGGAGAAAGGCCAATTACATCCCCACCTTTTCAATCGGATCTTTTGCCTTTATTTCTTCTTGATTTCTTTTCATTCTTACTAGGAAAACCTTCGTGATCCACCCCATGACAATTAAGGAACCTCCATAGCTTAAAGAGAAAATCAGCTCACCCATTTCTTGACCCCCTTATCAAAATAAAAATATCAATCATTAAATATGCAATATCCATACCAAGTTTTTGAATATTCAGATTTTAAAGAGGTTAATTTATTATTAATCGTCCTGATAGCTAAATTGGTATTTGCCCAGTTTGCGCATGATCGTCGTTTGGCTGACCTCCAGGGCCTTGGCCATTTTTCTTGTTGATTTATAGGTGGAAAGGGCCTGTGACAATAATTGCTTTTCCGTTTCCTCTAACGCTTTTTTCAAGGGAATGATTCCTGTTAAATTGACCAGTGCCGTATCTTTGTAGGTTAAATCGGAAGGCAAATCCTCAATCGTTACGATAGGCTTTCTAGCCGTCACGACGATTTGTTCAATTACATTTTCCAACTCCCGAACATTGCCCGGGTAATCCTGCAGCTGCAGAATTAACTTGGAATGATCATCAATTGTGATGGATTGACCGTATTTTTCATTGAATTTCTTCAGAAAATAATCGGTTAATAATAAGATATCTTCCTTCCGCTCACGCAGCTGCGGTATTTCCATTGGAACGACATGCAGCCGATAATATAGATCTTCGCGGAACTGATTATTCTTGATCATTTGCTTCAAGTCTTTATTCGTGGCGGAGATGATGCGGATGTTCACCTTTTTCTCCTTCGTTCCTCCCACCTTCATGAATGTTCGATCCTGTACCAAATGGAGGATTTTCACTTGAATGTCGAGCGGCATTTCCCCGATTTCATCAAGAAACAACGTGCCGCCATCAGCACTCTCAACAAGCCCCTTTTTCCCATGCTTATTAGCTCCCGTAAATGCACCGCTTTCGTAGCCAAACAGCTCGGACTCAATTAAAGCCGATGGAATCGCGCCACAATTCACTTGAATGAAATTTTTATCCTTTCTGCTGCTGAGATCGTGAATTACCCTTGCTAAAACCCCTTTTCCGACTCCGGTTTCTCCATGAATAAAGATGGAAGAATCCATCGGAGCGACTTTTTCAGCTAATTCCAAAACCTTTATCATCTTATCCGAATTTGTAATGAAGTTATTGAACGAAACGGTTCTCAAATTTTCATGCTGGGCCCGGTGGTTCCTAAAGTTCACTCTATTCAATTGATTCTTCATCTCAACCAATTCCGTGATATCCCTGGAATTCGAAACGATTCTATATAAGTTCCCCTCCTCATCAAAAATCGGCTTCGCTGTGCTGAATACCGTCAATCCATGCGGATAGGTTTGCTCCGCCGAATGGATCGCTTTCGTTTTCATCGTTTTTAATGTAACCGAATTGACGATCAGTCCCTTTTCAACTAACTCATTAATGTTCTTATTAATAAAGGCCTCCGGCGGCAGCCCTGTAAGCTTCTTGCACGCCTCACTCACGAATAACGTGTTTCCGTTCGCATCCGTCACGAAAATTTCATCATAGCTGGAATCCAAGATTTGCGTTAGCTCCTTTACCTTCTTTCTTTTCACCTCCAGCTCTTTCTGCAGTGATTCATTTAGACTTAGTAAGCTCTTCATCTTCTTTTTAAGCAGCATTTCCCTGACCTCAGAGATCGGATAGCAGCTATATTGGTTATCGCCATGTTGAATTACAAAATCATAGGTGCTTATATCCTCTTCACTTAGCTTATCTAAATCATCAACGACGACAAACGAAGTATTAAGATAAGCCGAGATTTCCTGATTATCGCCATCGCTATCCAATCTCTTCAAAAAGAAACCTTCATCCAATATGCCGAGGATCTCCAAGTGATTTTTCATGACAATAAAAGGCGAGGAATTAATTTTCAATAATGCTTTCACATCCAAAATAGAAATATCGGAAAATACAATTAGTGATTCCTTTTTTACTTCCATCACATCACCCCATATTTTGATTTCGAACCGATTTTGTTACACTTTTTTATACGAAAAGAAATAAGTATCATTTTCATAAGCGACGAATGTCTATATATCAACCAATCTAATGCTGAACCTTTTATGAATCACCACTTTTCAAAAAAGGTTCAGTTATCTATCTATAAAATACGATACTCATGAGCCATACCCTCTTTATCCAAGTAAAAAAACGAATATGAAACCCCACTCCCCCAAACGGCATGGTTATTGCATATTGAACCTGTATAGGGATAGGTAGAGGCGGTTGCCCTCTATACTCTCATTCTATCTAACATTAGGGAGTGGTCATGGATATGGCTCAATTCAAGAATCTGTTTACCCAATTAACGATCGGTTCTACTGAATTAAAAAACCGGATCTTAAGTACAGCACATCAAACAAATCATGTCACGGACGGAATCCCCACTTCCGATATGGTGGCCTATCATGAAGCCCGTGCTAAAGGGGGCGTCGGATTGATCATCCTTGAAGCGGCATCGGTACATCCATCCGGCATGCTTACATCCAAAACGATCGCAGGCTATGACCGGAGAATCGTCGATGCCTACAAAGAGCTTTCCGAAACGCTTCATAAATATGGAACGAAGGTTTTCTCGCAGTTATTCCATGGCGGACGGGAAGTCGTATCGAGCGACTATCGAAATGCGGCATGGGCGCCTTCAGCCGTTCCCAGCCTGCGCTTCGGCGTGATGCCAAAACCAATGAGCTTAGAGGATATTGAAGGAGTGGTTGAAGGGTTCGCCCATTCAGCACAGCTGGCAAAGGAAGGCGGACTTGATGGAGTGGAAATTTGCTGTTCACACGGATATCTTCCTGCCCAGTTTTGGTCACAGCATACAAATAAGCGTACGGATATCTATGGCGGATCATTTGAAAATCGGATGCGATTCATCGTGGAAATATTGGAGAAGGTATGGGAAAGAGTCGGGGAAGACTTTACCGTCGGCATTCGCATGAGCTCAGATGAACTGACGATGGACGGGACAACGATGAAGGATTCCGTGCAAATCGTCGAATATCTCGCTGAGAAAGTCCGTTTGGATTTCATCAATGTCACAGCCGGAGATTCAAGCACCTTCGAGGGATCAACACATATCGTGCCGCCATCACCGATAAAGCACGCTTACCTTTCACCACATGGATTCAAAATCAGGATGGCAGGAGCCGTACCGGTCTTTGTCGGTAATCGAATCGTCGACCCCGTTGAAGCGGAGCAGATCGTATCCACCGGAAAAGCCGATGTCGTCGGAATGACCAGGGCCTTAATCGTCGACCCAGACATGCCCAACAAGGCAAAAGATGGCGACCTGCAGGCAATCGATGCATGCATCGGCTGTTTACAAGCCTGTATCGGTCACTATCATAAAGGACTGCCGATTGGCTGTGTCCAAAACCCGACAACAGGTAAAGAAGCATGGATTTTACCAGAATTAAAGAAAACGAGAAACAAACAGAATGTCCTCGTCATCGGCGCAGGACCTGGGGGATTACAGGCAGCCATAACCGCGGACTACCTAGGTCATTCCGTTACACTGATCGATCAAAGCAAATCCATCGGCGGCCTGCTTCGCACCATGCGCAAAGCACCGATGAGGCATGAACTCGCAGAATCGATGCTCGATAACTACTCCAGGAAACTAATGAGAAGCAATATAAATGTACAATTAGGCAAAACAGCCACCGCCCAGGAAATAACCGAATCAAAACCGGACGCCATCATCTGTGCCACAGGCTCACGGCCCTATACACCAGCCATCGAAGGAATCGATGACCCACGGATCATCATGAGTGATGACCTCTTCAGCTCAACAAAAAAAGTCGGGGACAACGTACTCGTATTCGACTTTGGCGGCGACTGGCCCGGCATGGAAGCAGCCATCTATCTAGCCGAAAAAGGCCACCAAGTCACACTCATATCATCACGACTGCACATCGGTGAAACCGTCCACCAATATCTCAGGAACGAATACCTAAAAAAACTATACAACCTAAACGTCACACTCCTCCCCCATTACGACATCGGGGCAATCAAAAAAGATCACGTCATCATCCGGAACCTATTCACCCAACAAAAACAAGAACTAACCAACTGGGACTCCATCGTCCTCTCCCTAGGCCGCATTCCCAACACAGAACTATTCGAAGAAATGAAAGGCCATGCACCTATTGTTAAACAGATTGGAGATTGCCTTGGTCCGCGTACCATAGAAGAAGCTACGCATGAAGGGATGATGAGTGTTATAAGTTTATGAAGAAAAGAGACATTCCTTGGGGGGATGTCTCTTTCTTTTGATGATATAGGTCTGACACGACTGGCTTATTTTTATCTTCTTTTCTAACACTTTAAACCAACTATTATATACTCTATTTTTTTCTCTTTATCTCCAATTCAATTCCTTTTATACTTTAAAATGTATTATTTTCAATCCATTTTGTATATAATACTATACATAAGAGGTGGAGAATTTGAAAAGAGGAAAAGTAAAAAACAACGTGAGATATTTTCGAAGATTACATGATTTTACTCAAGAAGAACTTTCGGATCGAATAGGTGTACACAGACAAACCATCGTTGCTTTGGAAAAACAAAAATACGAACCATCAATAGGAATTGTTTTAATGCTCTCTGCTGTATTAAATGAACCAATCGATAAATTATTCTTTTTAGAAGAAAAAACAGATTAAATTCAGGAGGGATCTTTATGCGTTTGAAAAAGTGGATGCTTTTAGTTGGTTATATGTGCTTGTTCTTAGGCTTTGGATATTCATGTTATTCAATTTTTGTAGATGAAACAGGAAGTAACTTCTGGGTTATGTGGGGGATAGCTTCTCTTGTTATGGGTTATCAAGTAATTAATTTCTTAGTCAAGAAAAAAAACGATAATTGGAACGATAGTTACGTTGTTGCAGATCAACGTGTTTTTCGTAAAATTTTAGTTTCTCTCTCTATATCATATGTTTTTATTCTGATTTTTTTATTGATTGGAACAATTGGATTCTATAATGATTTCATTTCAGGCTATAATATTTTGGTCGGAGCTATTATTTCAAGTTTGTTGGTTTTTATGATTTCTCAAATTGTGCAACGCTTTGTACACTAATCCAAATAAAACTTCATATCGGTTGTAAAAAAGTTAGTAAATCCTCCCTTATAGAATTGTAAGGTAAAAAATTATAAGGAGGATTTTAAATGACAATCATTAAACCATTATCTTTAAATGCCCTAGAAAAACAATCATTTAAAGAGAAAATCCAGGAAAAAGTAACATCCCAATTTAATCTTGCAGCTTACTTTGGTAAGTTGCAGGCAAACGAAATTGATTATTCTGTGTTAAATGAAGGCAAAGTTGCAAAAATGGAAAGTACGATTGGTAAGCAATTTACTATTCCTGTGAAAACACACGAAGGATTAGATGGTGAAGTACATTACACCGAAGTAAATGGGTCCTACCTTTATAACGTTGCAACTAAAACGACAGATGATAAGCTATTAGCAGATCTTCGTAAACTTGCTAATTCAAATGAGGAATTTAACAAACTATCAAAGCACATCACTAAAGATGGTTATACTCTAAACAATGATGAAGAGTATGTAATTCAGAACACCAAGTATTTAGAAGATAAAGAAGGTAAAGTACTTTCATACTCCCTAAATATGTTTTCTCTTCCTTTATACCAAAAGGAAAATTTAGTTGGTATGCTATCTATTGATGAAAGTAATATGAAACCAGTTATTTTAATTGGTAATGAAAGAATATTTGTTCATGAAAATGGAGAAATCGTAACAATCCAGGCAGGATCTTGTTCTCTATCATGGGCTGCATGTATGAACAAACAATTAGGATGTTCTACTTGGAATAGTTGTTTAATAATATATGGAAGTTGTCTTGGTGCGTGCTGTACCTGTCTAAATCCACTTTCTTGTATTGTATGTGCAGTATGTGCAGTTGCAGTTGTAGGTGCTGCATGGACCTGCAGAATGTGTGTTCCAGGTGCCGCAAGACCAAAAGAATGTCCAAAATAATTTTCAGAGACTGTCTAGTTTAGACAGTCTCTTTTTCTATTTTAAAATACTAAAAAACTAAATTAAGAAAATCACTAAAATGGTTGTTTTATTTGTGACTTTCGGACTTTAAGAAGAGAAGGGGGAAAATTCTAATATTCTGGTTGTGCTGCTGGAAACAATGGCAATGTGGATAGTTATATTTTCAAATCCCGATTACTATCCATTTGAGCTGTAAACTATCCTATTATCCCTAGGTTAAAAAAGGAACATTAACAAACATATGCTCCAATTATTTCTTTTTATAAAATAGGAGAAAATAACCAATTAAAGTATTATTTAACTAATAATAAACAATGTTATAGATGTTAAGGAGGATATAAAATGAATAAAGATTTATATGAATTGGTGAGTGAAGCTAAGTCTAAACCTCATAATTTAGAGCCGATTATCTTTTTATTTCAACCTAAGATTCTAAAATCATTATTTCAAACAAAACAACAAGAAAGAGAAGATTTAACTCAAGAATTAGTTATTTTGATTATTAAAATCATTAATAGATACGACGTTGATAAAACTCCAGGATTTTTTGAGTTTCAAACTAAATATCACAAAAAGAAATAAAATGGAGGGGATCTTATATGAAAACTTACACGACCCTTGTTAATATAATTGGTAATTTCGGATTTCCAATCTTTGTTGCCTTATATCTTTTTATTAGGTTCGAAAAAAAGTTGGAAAAGCTTGAAAAAGCTATTGTGGAATTAGGAAATAATATTCGAGGTGAGAGGAAATGAATCCTAATATTTTCAAGTGTTTTTGCGAAGTAAGAAATACACAAACATTTATCACAAAATGTTTAGATGACAACTCACTCTCCAATGAAGACAGAGATTTTCTGATTGATTTAGTTCAACGGACATCAAAAATCTCTAATAAAATAGAACAGTATTATCCACAAAAAGGAGGTGATGATAATGATTAAATCTGATTGTTGCAGCAATCAACTTTTCGAGTTTGAAGATAACAATAGAAAGTTTATAAATAGTAAGATTTTAAAATCCTTTTTAAAAGAAGAAAAAAATTATGCACTGTATAAAAAAGCCATATGTACTCCTTCAATCAAAAATAGGAATAAATTAGATGAAGAATTCAAAA
Source organism: Peribacillus sp. AS_2 (assembly GCF_026891895.1). Taxonomy (NCBI): domain Bacteria; kingdom Bacillati; phylum Bacillota; class Bacilli; order Caryophanales; family Bacillaceae; genus Peribacillus; species Peribacillus sp. AS_2. The sequence continues at coordinate 132,451 of NZ_JAPTGA010000010.1, read as the reverse complement.
AACATTTATTTTATATTCGTTTTGTATCGCTTATATCCAAAACTATACATTTTACAGCAGTTAAATACGATATAAGTATTAACGATCAAAATAAAAATTTTCCTATCATTCTAAATGCTGAAAATGATGAGTCTATCCCCTTATTAAACACGATTGAAGTTAAAGAAGAAGGATATGAAAAGATTTATAATGAAGATGCCGAAACCATCGAAGATATTACCTCAGATAAGGAAATTGCCAACGCCCTATCCCAATTAACCAATACTCAAAAGAAAACACTAAAGTTAAAATATGTTGATAATTTGGCTTTTAAAGAAATAGCAGTAATTATGAACGTTTCGCAGCAGGCAGTTTCTAAAAACCACAAACTAGCAATTAATAAATTAAGGAACCTCCTTCAAGAAAAATAGTTGATTGTCCCCTCATTTTGCCTGCAACCACATTCCCCTTGGGAACCACAAAAATAAGCTCCCATATTAATGCGAAATGAAGTTTCGAATCTTTTTTTAATTGATGTTTTTCATTTTGGGTTCCTAACTGCTGAAACAATAAGGAGTTGGAGACATTCCTTTTGGGAATGTCTCTTTTTTAGGATGGGTTCTTTTACTTAGCCTTCCGCTCAAAGTGATAATGAAGTCTATATTCACAAATATCCTTGGTCATATCAAACAAAACCCTCTGGTCTTCTGGTCTGACATTAAAGTTCAGCATAAAAATATCATCTTCGTAAGAAATTAACCCTTTAGAGCTGCCACTCCACTTAGACATAGGCATAGTCGAAATCAACTTACTCACTCCTGCTACATCGTAGTTCCATAGCTTTTTAGATGATTTGTCAGCAAAGTCGATTTGTTTTCGATACTCTGTTTCTGTTAAGTAGCTATGAAAGAATGGTGCTGCTTCCTTAGAAGTGATTGACTTGAACCAACTATCAACTCCACGATCTAGCATGGCTAGCAGAACGACCATCTTATAACTCTTCGCCATACCCGTTTTCTCTACTTCCACTAGCCATGGCTCATACCGATGATAGATTTCAGATTCACGTTCTGAAAGCTCTTTAGCATATTCCAAGAATCCATAATATGAAGAGAATTCCTGACGATAATGCGGGGAATCAGAGGCACCTTTTAGATGTAATTCCAAATAGGAAGGCCTTCTTCCTAATTCCTGCTTTAATATGTGATAATCATTTACTAATTTATCTCGTCTAGGTTTCTTCTTCTTCGCCATTTCCTTTAAGAGGTTTATAACCTGGATATCTAATTTTATATCGCATAACTCAGGAACAATTGGCTCAATGGTTTTCGTCTTTTGCTTGCTCAAATTTGTATCAAACAAACTTAATTTAACATCTGCATTTCGATAATTACCGATTAAATCAATAATAACGCAATGATCCTTAGAGTCATGTAGTCTTAGCCCTCTACCAATCTGCTGGGTAAAGACCGTTAACGATTCTGTTGGCCTAACAAATAAAAGCGTATCAACAGCCGGGATATCGACTCCCTCATTGAATAGATTGACTGTAAAGATAATATCGAGGGCTCCAGTTGCAAGCTGACTTATTGCATCATCTCTATTCATATCTTTTTGTTTTGAATGCAGACTAATTGCTCTAAATCCCTTTTGGTTAAAATAGGAAGAAAGAAACTCTGCTTGCTTAATGGATGAACAGAAGCCTATTGTACGAGTCTTTCTTTTGTCCTTCCATGCATTCAATACCTTTTGAGCCATCTCATCCCGTAATTGAAGCTGTAGTAACTCCTTTTCATCATATCGATTTCCGAGCCAAGTAATCTGACTATAATCTGTATCATCATACACACCAAAATATTTAAAAGGCGCTAACCAGTTCCGTCGAATTGCCTCAAGGAAATCGATCCGGAATGCTACATTTCCACCACAGATAGCATATACATCCTTGTTATCATTTCGATCCGGTGTGGCCGTGATTCCAAGCAAAAATTCCGGTTTAAAGTAATCTAATACTCGTTGATAAGATTCGGCCGCTGCATGATGAAACTCATCGACGATAATCAAGTCAAATTCTTCAGGATCAAAAACTTGAAGATGCCGCTGCATGCTTAACGTGTAAATCGATGCAAAAATGGTATGTCCATGCCTTTCTTTCACCTTGCCATTATAAATAGAAAAGCTCTCTTCTGGCATAACCGTTTGGAATGACTTCTTAGCCTGATATAGAATTTCTTCAAGATGTGCAATAAACAGCACCCGTTTGAAATTGCGCGCAAAGAACCCGGCTAAATATGTCTTTCCTAATCCAGTGGCCATTACGACTAACGCCTTATCATAATCTTCTTCCATTGTTTTATTTAATTCCTCTAATGCCTCCATTTGTGCAAAGCGAGGATAAATTTTCCCATACGGTGCAGATGATTCATGAATGATTTCCGCTGTCGGAATTGACTCATCAACTTCACTTGGAAGCATTAAATCCATTTCCTCTGTCTCTGTCCACTTTTGAGGAAGATTTGGATTAGTTATATGAAACTTCTCATAGCTTTCTTCATAATTCTTCAACGTTTCTTGATTTAAAGAAATCGTATGGTCACTATAAAACGTTTCTAAAAATAGATGCAGACCTTGAGAAAATACTTCTTCGTCATCACTAACAGAAAGACTCCATTCCACTCCATTACTTAAAGCCGAACGTGAAAGATTAGACGAGCCAACAAACAGGCTATCTTGGTTCTCCTTTTGAAATAGATAAGCTTTAGGATGAAAGGATACCCCGTTACTCTTCCATAATCTGACCTCAATCCTTGAATCTATCCCTAATAATATCCTTAATGCTTCTGGCTGGGTCACAAACAAATAATCGCCAGTACACACTTTAATTTCCGCTCCACGGTCAGCAGCCGCTTTTAATGCTTCTCTCAAATATTGAACACCAGATTTCATCACAAAAGAGGTCAAAATACAAATAGAAGAAGCAGAATCAATCTGCTTCAATAGGTGTGTCCCTAATTGACCGGTAATTAATTGGACCTTACTCATCTTCAACCTCAATCAGATAAATCTTCTCCTTAAATCCTCCGCGCTTATCTGCTTTGATCTTCCTTACTTTCTCCACTTCCTCGATAGAAGCCCCATGATACTCAGCCAAAGCATGAAGGATTTCTAACACATCTGCCAACTCTTCAATCGCATCCTCTTTACTTTCTGTCTCTACATATTCCTGTAACTCTTCAAAGCTCTTCTTTTTCAATTCTTCTATGTATTCCTTCTCATCTAACACTCTTGTTGTAAACTTCTTACCTGTAGCTTCAATCACTTCTGGAATCCGATCACGGACTAATTTATTGTGAACTGGCATAAAGTGGCCTCCTTCAAAGTTTATCTTACAATTATATCACTTACCCAAATTTTGTATTTATAACAAACCCCACTTAATCATGATATTATTTAATCATAGCAAAACCTATAGGAGGATAACATGAAAAAGCAAGTTAAAGTAGTTGCAGCCATTATTGAAAATGAAAATGATGAAATACTATGTGCGTTACGCTCTCCAGAAATGAGCATCCCAAACTTGTGGGAGTTTCCAGGTGGAAAAGTAGAAAAGGGAGAAGATATTTTTACTGCTTTAAAAAGAGAGATTGATGAGGAATTACAATGTCAGGTTGAAACAGAGGCTTCAATCTTTAATGATAATACGCATGAATATGAAACCTTCATCATTAACCTACTGTCTATAAAATGTAGAATCATTGGAGGTACCCCAACAGCCAATGAACATTCTAAACTGATATGGTTAAAGCGAGAGAATCTAAGTTCTCTAAAATGGGCTCCCGCCGACATACCAGCTGTGGAACAATTAATAGACGAAAAAAATAGTCTTCTCAAATGAGAAGACTATACTCTTTTAGTGAACTCCGTATATAAACTAGCCGGAACTTCATTCTCCAATTCCATTGTAACGGTAATTGGCTTTTCCCCTTCATATTCCACCGTGTTGCCCTTACCAATATAAATATACGGTTCTGTCTTTCCGTCTATTTCTTTATACTTTCTAATAAATAAATGTAAATGTATCCCTCTATCCTGATTGAATACAATATTCTTTCCTCTCTCAGAACTTGGGGCAGTACTATTTGGAGTCTGCCATTGAAAAATGCGTTCGCTTATAAATTCATCGTGGTAATTAATACTCTCTTTAATATCTTCTTCCTTGTGCAGATCAATAAATAAGAAATAGTCATTTCCATTTGAAAGTAGACCAGAACCCCTAAAGGCACTGTGGCTTTTGCGATAATTTGAGAGTAATGCAGCATCAGCCATTTGATACTGTTCATATAGCTTCAAATGTGGCACACCATAGTAGTCTTCTTTAAATTCCTTTTCATATCTAAAGATTCCATAAATAATAAGATCTTCTACATATCTTCTATATTCTTCATTCTGTAAAACCTTTTGATAAGAAGCTGTCTTAGTTAAATGACCATCTTCAAGAGCAAATAACTTAAAGTTCCTCTTTTTCTGACCAGGATCATAAAAATCCTGATTTAGACACTGCAAGGCATGTAATACGCTATCTTCATCTACCTCTTTAACCAACTTCAATATCTCATGTTTTGCGGTTTCTAAAGAAATCTCATTATGGTCCAATAGATATTTAGCAATAGCAAATTCATACACTCGCTTTAAAGGTAACTTGCTCGATAATTCCTTTAATACTCCTTCAAAATTTTCGTCTAGTAAAAGCCTTTTCAAGGAATCTTCTTTTTCTACTTTTGCTACAAATTGCAAATATGTTTTTTCGCGATTAATAAACTTAGTCGGATCTGGAGCTCCATCAAATTTCATATAATCCATTAATAATAAAGGAATTCTACCTTGATTCATTTTCTTAAATTCAAAGTACTCTTCCTTCAAATACTTCAAAGAATTAAAGTTTTCCTTATCAATCTGCGCTAATATCCGTTCTTCAGAAATTTTATCCATTTGAATATGCGTACACCCTGGAATATTTGCAAAGCCAGTTGCAATAGCAACCTTCAAGCTTTCTTTATCATAATAACGGCTTCCATTTAATGCGATGGCAATTAAGAACGTTTTACTATGATTCCCAATGAAATCAAGTACCGTTAGGAAAGTCTTGTCTTTATGCTTACGAAGTCCTCTTCCCAGCTGTTGAATAAAAACAATCGGAGAATTAGTAGGTCTTAACATTAGTACGGTATTTACTGAAGGAATATCAACACCCTCATTAAAAATATCAACGGTGAAAATAAATTCTAAATCATCATTGTCATCTTCTAATCTATTTATATAATACGATCTCTGCTCGACTGAATCATTACCAGATAAACAGATACTTTGAATACCCCTACTATTAAATTCTTGTGCCATATATTGTGCATGTTCAACGGTTACGCAAAAACCTAGACCTTTTCTTTTTTCACCGTCATGGCCATAGAAATCCATATTCTTAATAATAAAGTCGACTCTCTCATTTACCTTTAATCTCTTAGTTATCTCCGCTACATCGTCAATATCTACATCACTTAAATCAATTCCCTCAATATCGGTAATACCAAAATAATGAAAGGGAATAACCAGTTCATCCTCTAAAGCCTCATGTAAACGAACTTCTAATGCCACATTATTATCAAATAGGTCAAAGACATTTTGTTGATCGCTTCTCTCTGGAGTAGCTGTCATCCCTAATGTGAACTGTGGGTCGAAATATTCTAGCACTGCTTGATAGCTTGGGCTTGTTGCATGGTGAGCCTCGTCAAAAATAATATAATCAAATTCGTCTCGTTTAAATTCCTCATAGCATTTAGACAAAGTTTAGAAAAAATATAATCGGCATTTTTTTGCTTTTGATTCCCAGTCAGTAATCCAAATGTCAGTTTTTCATTAGGAAGGAGCTTTTCAAAGGTCTCTTTTGCTTTTTTTAATATTTCTTCTCTATGTACAATGAACAGTAATCTTTTAGGCTTGAATCCCTTTACATCAAAAGCAGACATATACGTTTTACCCGTCCCTGTTGCTGCTATAACCAAAGCCTTCTTTTCCCCAAACGATCTAATTCTTTCAAGGTTTTCAACCGCACGTTTTTGCATGTTATTGGGAATAATATATTCAGAGCTTTCATAAATAAATTGCTGTGTATTCGTATAGCCCTTTAATTTACTCAGAAACTCTTCATACTTACTTATGAAATTGTCATCCGCTACGACACTACTATTCCATAAGCCATCATATTCCTTTAAAACATCTTTCAGAAATTGAGCATCCTCTTTAGCAATGATCTCAACGTTCCACTCAATATTACTCTTAAGGGCACTTTGAGTAATATTAGAAGAACCAATAATCACCTTATAACTATCCTTAAATTCAAAAATATACGCTTTCGTATGAAAACCAATCGCCTTATCTGTTTCAAAAACCTTCAAATGGATATTACTAAACTCATTTATTTTCTTTAAAGCCTTCGCTTCAGTAAAGTTAAGATAAGTAGAAGTAATAATCTTCCCCTTTACTCCCCTTTTTTCCGCGTTCTTAAAGGTATCCAACAACATCTGAAGACCACTATAATTAATAAAGGCCACACTGAAATAAAACCTTTCACACTCATTAATTGAAGAAATTAATTCATTTAATAAATTACCCTTGTCTGAATTGACAATTAGCTTTTTCTCGATGTTCATGATTTGCTCCTGACTGTGGTTATATATCTCTGGCCTGTTTCTTTAGGCGATATTTTCTCTTCAACTATTTTATGAGATAGGAAAATATATTCTATTCTTACTTCATTAAGTAGTTTTAGTAAGTCTTTATCTTTTTTATATTGCATATTTCTTAAAAGACCATTTTTGCTTTTATATTATTAAATATTTATCGTAATTATTCTTAATTGTTATTATTCCAAAACACCAAGAATCGTAAAAAACTCTTACAATAGACCATCTATTATCTGTTTTAATTCTTCATATGTACTTGGGTGAACTATTTTTTTTAGTGAATTTAAAGATATTGTTTTTTGATTAGGAAAATATATATCTAAGTCTTTAGTTAATGCAACGTAAAAATCCCATTGTTTCACATTTAATGGTTCAATTATTTCATGATTTTTTTCTTTTAGTAAACAAAATACATATATATCAGCATTCCGTTTTACCGTAGGGTTATATTTATTTGTAGAATAATCATATTCTTTTTTTGCCCCAATACTAAAACTGATGTTTGAATATTTTTCCTTATGCCATGCTTGGATATACGCAGAAGATTTGACCTCAATTTTCATGCCTTTATAAACTAAATCATATGAATCCCATTCAACTCGTAATTGATTTAAACAGCCAAGAGCAGTTCCGATTAAAAACTCAGCAAAAATTCCCCTTAGGTTGTTTGTTAGAATATTTGAAAATCCCCATTTCCAGAAATCTAAAATAGTATGGTCTGTTCCTAATATTGGAGTTTCTGATTTAAGATGTTTATCATTATTCATTTATAACCACATCCTTTTATGCACATTTCAGGTAAACTACCAACGTTTCCCAATACATTTTATCTTCCCAATTAAGTTTCATATAAACCTAAAAAACTTATCCCATTGGATAACGAGATCCCTTTTATATTTTGCTTCTTGTTATCAATTTTAGAAATCTTCTTCCCATGCTTCTTTTGCATCCAATAACCTTTGTGATAAAAACTCATAAAAGTTCTTTGCTGTATTGTAGTCATCAAGTCCACCTTGTCTATTCCACGCTATTACTGGGCACTCATTATTCTCCATTTTGTTTGTATATAAACAATATACATATTCTTCAGCATTTTCAATAACTACTAAATCCTTTTCCAATCCTAAATCTCTATAACTCTTCGTGTTAACAACAACTGGAGCTCTATTTGACTTAGCCACTCCTAAAATATCAACACCAAATGACCCACCAGAACCATAAGTCGTTAAAAACCACTTATAACTTTCTGGTAATTCCACCCCTAGCTCATTTTGGACAACATTGATTTGACTTTCAACTACTCCACCTGTGTAGTCATCTGATTCGTTATGTTCATTAATAAAATTTGTTAATTCCTCTTTATTCATTCAGTACTCCCCCTGCCAACAACAGTTGGTTTTTAAGATTGTAAGGCAATAGCTTAGGAGTTGAGACTAATTCTTTTGCCTTCATAACGCCTTTTACTACAGCTGCTTTTAGAGTGGTTACCTCAGGAGTTTGTGACAGAGTCCCAAAATCCACAAACTCCTTACCTATATGAATAGTTTTGTTCCTTTTTTCTGAATAAAAAAAAGGATAGCCCCTTTTTCGAAAGGCACTATCCTTTTTTCTTTAGATAAAGTATTTCTAACTTTATAGTAAATCATGATAAATACCTATTCCCCTCAGCTTTTACCAATCCTCTTCATCTTCATCCCAATCTTCTTTTGCCAATTCAAGGCGTTCCATAAAATAGTCTAAAAAATTATCGGCAAGCCTTCGACCATAGCCTTCATGATTATCCCACATTATAACTGGACATTCACCATTCTTCATTTTATTAGTATCGAGGCAATACGCAAATTCATCAATGTCTTCTATAACCACAAGTCCATCCAATAAATCATAATACTTTTGATGACCTTTGGTAGCATCTACTACTGCTGGTCCCGTAAAACCATATCCAATTATCCTCACTCCAAAAAGTCCACCGTAACCACAATTTCTTAAAAACCACTTGTAACTTTCCGGTAATGAAACCTGTAATTTTTGTTCAGTTTCTTTTACTTTGTCTTCACTTACACCACCAGTAAAATCATCATCTTTTCCATATTTCTTAATGAATTCCTGTAGACCTGAATAATTCAACGAAATCACCTTATAATCCTTAGTTTCGTAACGCATGGAGCACGGACAAGTATGAAGATAAACTAAGGGAATAATCAAATTAGAAGCATAAATTCAATTCTCATTCTTCTTGAATCTTTCTGGAATTTTATCTTTCCAAATTAACATGAGTTCTTTAAATTGTTCTGTCTCCATTTCATTTTCAAAAGGCTCTTCATATGTAAAAAGATGTTCCAAGACTGTCATATCTTTTTTTATTAACACACTTGTGGCGTTGAGTTGAATCTCAAAATCCTGGTATAAACCATTTAAAACATTTTCAACCTTTGTAATATACTCATCTGCTTTTTGCTCAGTAGAAATGTCTTCAATAAAATCAGCGAATAATTCTATCTCACCTGGTAATTTTATTCTAAGCATTTCTAAATGATCTCTATAAAACTCGTATGAATATTTCATAATCGACCTCCTTCATAAATTGGATAGGCAGTTGCAATTGAACCGTCTGGTTTTAGATACATTTCTATTGTAATTCCTGAAGAAGTTAAAGTTGAATATTTATTTCTACCTATTTGCCTTTTATTATTAAAAGCCTCTTCAATAGATTTTAATACCTGAACACGATCCCATTCTTTTGGAAAAAAACTTGAATCTACATTTTTTCTAACTCCATTAATTTCGATCGTTGCTCTATATACTCCATTTCTATCAGGCCTTGTTTCTGTACCTGGAACTATCTTACCACCCATCATACTCTCGTGATGATAACCGACAGCTTTCCCACGTCGATTAATCTCTCCGTGATAAACATGCCTCATTGTATCTATAGTAAACTTTTTCCCACCATCTCCATTGACTTGAGACTCCACTTTCGCCATAGAAATTAACTGATCCTTCAACCCAGCACCATTAACCACATTATAAGGTACTCCACCTGCCAACGACAGTTGGTTTTTTGGATTGTATGGCAATAGGTTAGGGATAGTGGCCAGTTCTTTTGCTTTCGTAACACCTTTTACTGCAGCCGCTTTTGTAGTGGCTACGCCAGTCTTCGTTATGGCTCCTGCGCCTTTTGTTCCGACTATTGATGTGACGACAGTTCCAAGGGCATAGGATACCCAGTGAGCCCGCGAGTAGGCATCGCCATTTACCATATCCCGTTCATATGAATCTGAGATTGACTTTGATATATATTTATAGGTTTGAATCGGGTGCATGATTGAATTTGCTACACCTTCAACCGTTTCCCCAGGATCTGTGACAAAGTCCCAAACTCCTGTCACAAAGTCTTTACCTACATCATAAAGGCCTACGCCGATTCCTTTTGTAATGTCTGCGGTTTGCTTAGCCGCTTCTAGCTGCATGACATATTGCTGCTGGGTGGGTGCTAAGTTTTCGTACCCGATCTGCTTGGCGATTTTGAGGAACTCATCTGGATCTGTTACATGATCGAGTTGGGCCTTCAGGTCTTTGATCCGGCGATTCTCCGCTTCTTCTTTCTTAACCTTGAGATATTGCGCGGTTTCTTTTTTCCTAACTTCCAGGTTTTTATAGGCTTCACTATTTTTATAAGCTGCTGCATTAAAATAGAGAGGGGATACTACTCCTCCCCTTGTACTGGATATTTTCAATTGCTCCATGAGTGCTGCCACTGCCGCTTGGTCCGCTTCGGATTTGGCATATTCAGTCGTCCACTTATGATCGATTTCGTTTACTTTGTCTATCGTTTCGGTCCGTTTCTTTTCTGCCTTCTCGATATTTTCAAAGAACGCATCATCGGAAAAGGGCTCTAACTGAATGATGTCATCAATTCCAGCCAATATTTTTTTCAGATCATTTTTCTGGGCTGTGACCATTTCCTTTGAATTTCGAGTCGCATTTGTCAGCTCTTCCTCTAAAAAAGGAACAGTAACCACGGTTTCACTAAGGTTCGCTTCGATTGTATCTCCTTGAATTCCACTTAAAAATGCTACATGCCGATTAATCAGACGCAGCCAAGAATTCACGACATCGATCTGTGCTTTGTAAAACCCTTTAATGGCCTCTGCGCCTTGCCCCTGCAGCTCATCATCCAAATGAACGATACTCTCAAATCCTTTTTTTAATTCCGTGAGCTGTTCCTTTAGATCCTTATATTGTCCGACACGCGTTTGCATGGCAGAAACTAGTGTTTGAGATTCGTAAATCATCGACATAATGGAAAGTCCTTTCAACTTCTTTTCTTATTCATTTCTATGTAATATTTTTATTCACTGTAAAATTATGGACTAAATATATTTTAGAAGAGTTTCTATATTTATTCAAGAAATGAAGGGACTTTTTATTAAACGGATTTATAGTATAAAGAAGGTAGGATAATAGAATATTTCTTTATGCTTTGTAATTTTCCAGGAGCCACAAAATTGGCAATGTTAAACTAATACGTAAAAAAGGACTATTCCTATTGAAGGAATAGCCCTTTCTTTGTATCAAAATTAAAAGGCCGGTATGGCCGTTTCACTATATTTCTCTTCTAAAAATTTGCGTACCTCCGGGCTTGTCATGGCCTTGGCCAACTTTTGGACTGGCTCGGAATCCACGTTATCCTTGCGTGCCACTAATGTAATCGCAAAGTCATTTTCAACACCTTCTGTGAGAAGGGCGTCATTTTTTGGTGTCAAACCAAGCGGTGCAGCGTAAGCAGGTGTTATTACTATCGCATCTGCTTCATCATACGTTCTCGCTAGCATTAATAAATCTACTTCTTTAAACTTATAGTTTTTAGGGTTCTCAGTGATATCAGACATTGTATAGTATGGACCCTTTTTTTCCTTTAAAGTGATCACTTTATGCTGTGCCAGCAAGGCCAATGAGCGATCGATATTCGACACATCATTTGCAATGGCAATAACGGCACCCTCTGGCAATTTATCCATTGAATCGTATTCTTTGGAGTACACACCATAATTGGCAAAATAAATGGGTTTCACGGGTACTAGCTCGGCATTTTTGTTTCGATTGAATTCCTCCATATATGGAACGTGTTGGAAGAAGTTCACATCCACTTCTTTTGCCGCTAGTGCGGTATTAGGCTGCACATTATCACTTAATACAACCATTTCCAGGTTAATGCCCTCCTCTGCCAGCTTTGGTTTAACAAGCTCAAGGATTTCCGTCATTGGGGGAATGAGTGAGGCCACTTTCAATGTTACCTCTTCCTTCTCCTGATTCTGCGCGTTTTCTTTCTCTTTTACTTCATTCGTCTTTCCACATCCTACTAAAAACAACATAATTGCTGCCATGAGAAAGAGTATTTTTTTCATGATGTTTCCCTCCATTATTTATCTTTTATCAATCATTCTGGCTACAGCTGTTCCAATGAATTGGATAAGCTGTACTAGAATAATCATAATGATAATCATATAAATCATTAGCTCTGTTTTAAACTGCTGGTAGCCATACCTGATGGCAAAGTCGCCGATACCGCCGCCTCCGACCACCCCCATGATCGTTGAATAGGAAATAAAGCTGATAATCGATGTTGTTAGTCCGAGGACAAGCCCTGAACGAGCCTCCACGTAAAGAAATTTAAATATGACATCCTTAACGGAAGCCCCCATGGAAATGGCTGCCTCGATCACACCCTTTGGCACGTCCAATAAAGATTGCTCGACCAATCGCGAATAATGGGCAATGGCAATGATCGCTAATGGAACGCAAGCAGCTGCTGTACCAATGGCTGTGCCGATTATGAGCCTTGTAAAAGGGATTAAAAAAACAACCAATAATAAAAACGGGAATGAACGGATAATATTCACAAGTAAATTTAATATCGAGAAAGCCCAAGGATTTTCAAGCAAATGACCCTTCCTAGAAAGAAATAGCAAGGTCCCGACAGGCAATCCAATCAAAATCGCAGCTAAAATGGACACACCAACCATCGTAATGGTTTCTCCAATTGACTGCCAAATTTCTACCTCATATTGAACTAAAATCTCAGGCATGACCTCGCCCACCATTCTCTGCTAATTGTTCGATAAAGTATTCTGGACGATTATCCTTTTTTTGAATCCCGGTTGGTTCGATTAAGACCGTGTCATAAATCTCTCCCTCTGCCATGATCGATACACGATTGCATATACTTTTAATGACATCCAGCTCATGACTAACAATGACTATCGTAACACCGAAGCGTTTGTTGATGTTTTGTAGCACGTCTAATATTTCAGCGGTTGTATTTGGATCAAGGGAAGAGGTCGGTTCATCACATAACAACACTTGAGGGTTATTTGCCAATGCCCTTGCAATGGCAACACGCTGCTTTTGTCCCCCGCTTAATTGTGCAGGATATCTCTCCATCTCACCCTCCAATCCGACAAATTGGAGACATTCTAAAACACGGCTCCGACGTTCCTTCTTTGGATAATTTGCCAGCTCTAAAGAGGCTGCAACATTGTCATAAACCGTTTTATTTGCCACAAGATTAAAATGCTGAAAGATCATGCCAATCGACTTCCGTGCCCCTCGAAGTGCTTTATTGTTCAATGTTGTCAAGCTTTGGCCGTTTACCTCCACTTCGCCCACATCTGGGGTCTCCAACAAATTCATTAGCCGCAGCAGCGTTGATTTCCCTGCTCCGCTTGCTCCGATTATTCCATGAATTTCACCTTTAGGTATTGTTAAAGTAACAGACTTAATAGCCTGAAATTGTGAAAAATTTTTACTCACTTGATCCAGGTTAATCATAAAATCCCACTTTCTATTTGTTGAAAGGTATGTATAGCGCTCCTCATTAATAGTTTCATCAAAGAAACACAGCTGATAAATCATTCTATCAACTAATGAGGACCTAATGCAAAGACACAAATTAACAGTTAGAAAGGATAGATGAACAGTGAGGAATCCCTGTTTACATCTATCCTTTTGTACGACATGTTTCGTTAACTGGATATACTTTTATTACACAGCACCGTGACGTTATTTCGACGACACCACCAAAAACCGGACAATATGATCCGAGAAGTTAAACCAGTAATGGGCTTTTCGAGCATCGAACATGAAAGACTGCTGTTCATGGAGTTCCATTCTTTCTCCCTCTATTTCCACTGTCAACTTACCTTCGATAATGAATAAGAATTCATGTCCGCTATGAGAAAAGGCGCTTCCTTTATTTTCACCTGGCTTTAAGGTGACAAGAATAGGCGAAAAAACAGCATCACGAATGCCGCTGGATAAATTCTGATAGTGAAATTGTTCATGATTATAATCTGAATTTCCTTGGGAACGGTCCTCAGAAAAAAAGAAACTTGGGCTGACATCCAATGTATCAGCGATTTTTTTTAATGACTCTAATGTGACGCTTGATTTACCCCGTTCTACTTGTGATAAAAAGCTGATCGAAACACCTGTTTGTTCAGCAAGGCTCTTTAATGTTAGTTTTCGCACTTTCCTCAATGATTTCATTTTTTCCCCGATTGAATCAAAAGGCATGGAGATGCCCCCTTTTTTTACATAGTATCTAGCTTCATTATACAGTACAAATTTTGATGAATGTTCCGTCATTAATAAAATAATTGACAGAAAATTATAAATTATTTACAATGAAGGAAATAATAAATTGAAGTGACACTTCAATTTTAACGGGGTGACTCAAGATGGAGAAGAAACAAATGCGGCGAATATTAGTCGCGAGTTTAGTCGGAAGTTCGATTGAGTGGTTTGACTATTTTTTATATGGGACCGTTGCAGCTCTCGTGTTCAATCAGCTATTCTTCGTGAATGAGGATCCGACAATAGGGCTGTTGCTTTCCTATGCATCCTTTGCGTTAGCATTCTTCATCCGTCCCTTTGGCGGGGTGATCTTTAGTCATATTGGTGATCGTATTGGGAGAAAGAAAACCCTTGTTATAACACTTAGTTTAATGGGGATCGCAACATTTGGGATGGGACTTCTTCCCACGTATCAAGCCGTTGGGATTTGGGCGCCGATTTTATTAATCACGCTGCGCTTAGTACAAGGTCTGGGAATTGGCGGTGAATGGGGTGGCGCGCTTTTATTGGCCGTTGAATATGCTCCCGCTGAGAAACGGGGCTTGTTCGGAGCCATTCCCCAAATGGGTGTTACGATAGGAATGCTGCTTGGAACCGTTGCCCTATCCATTATGACAATGCTGCCTGAAAACGCATTCATGACTTGGGGATGGCGTATCCCATTCATTTTTAGTGCTCTGCTAGTATTTTTTGGCCTATGGATTCGTAAAGGAATTGATGAAACACCTTCATTCAAAAAAGTGAAGGAATCGGGAGAAGTTCCAAAGCTGCCGATTGTGGAAACTCTTAAGAATTATTGGCGTGAAGTGCTTATTGCCGTCGGAGCCAAAGTGGTAGAAACAGCTCCATTTTATATTTTTAGCACGTTTGTCGTATCATATGCTACTGCAAATCTCGGTTTCTCACGGACAGCTACATTAACTGCAGTCATGATTGCGACAATTATAACGACGATTTTAATACCTATCATGGGGAATTTATCTGATAAGATTGGCCGCAAAAAGCTGTTTATAGGCGGAACGATTGGGATGGCCCTGTTTGCATTCCCATACTTCTGGTTGCTGCAGCAAAAATCGGTCCTGCTATTAATCGTTGCAACAGTGATAGGTTTAGGGGTTATTTGGGCTCCCATCACAGCTGTTCTTGGAACGATGTTCTCGGAAATTTTCGATGCAAAGATCCGTTATACCGGCATCACGCTTGGCTATCAAATCGGAGCAGCTCTGGCAGGAGGAACAGCGCCGCTAGTTGCAACGGCTTTACTTGATAGGTTTAATAACTCCTATGTTCCTGTCGCCATTTATATTATTTTTGCATCTGTCCTGTCACTAGCAGCGATTTGGGCAGTTAAGGATCGCAGCAATCAGAAATTAGACGAAACACATAATACTAGTGCCATGTAATCTATGGATTTTTCACTTCAAGGAGGACAATTGAATGTTGGTAATAAGTGAGAAGGAAATTCAACAATCATATGGAATGAAAGACGCAATAGCGGATATAAAGGCCGTATTGCGTGCACATGGTGCTCAACAAATAGATAACCCTCATCGCACAGTGCTTGCTTTCCCTCAACACGAGGCATCGGCCCTTTACATGCCAAGCGCTGATTTATCTGAAGAAGTTTCGGCAGTCAAAGTCGTTACCATTTTTCCAAAGAATCCTTCAAGGGGGATGGCAACCACACAAGGAGTCATCTTGCTGTCAGATGCAGAAAATGGCGAACACCTAGCATTGTTGAATGCCTCCTATTTAACACGTCTCAGAACGGGGGCATTGAGCGGCATTGCCACAGACTTTCTTGCTCGTAAAGACGCAAGGGTTCTCACGATCATCGGAACAGGAGCTATGGGATTTGAACAAGCAATTGGTGTGTTAGCCGTAAGGGACATTGAGCGTATTTTATTAGTAAATCGCACACAAGAGAAAGCGCAGAAATTCGGTGAAAAGCTGCGGGCATTCGGAGTAACCGCTCCTTTTGAAGTTTGCGAAGATGTTTCAGCAGCTGTTCGTCAAGCAGATATCATTTGCTGTGCAACCCGCTCGAACGAGCCTGTATTTAATGGGCAGGATGTAAAGCTGGGCACACACATTAATGGGGTCGGGTCTTACTTACCGGATATGAAAGAAGTGGATAATACCACCATTTCACGCGCTGCTAAAATTATCGTCGACGATTTGGCGGGCGTGAAGGCTGAAGCAGGAGAACTCATTTCTGCAGCCAATCAGGGGAATTGGTCGTTTAATGATATACACGGGGAGCTTTATGAACTTGTCATGCGGACCAAAACAGGCAGGGAAAACGAAGAGGAAATTACCTTCTTTAAATCAGTCGGTGCTGCTTATTTTGACCTCGCTGTGGCAAAAGGTGTTTACAGCCAATCGAAAGAACGGAACATCGGGATGGAGATTGAGGTATAGAAGAAGTCATACATTTTGCTAACGCTGAATGTAATAACAACCCGAAACAAGCGACGTTCAAGCTTGCAGTAACATTTCATCTTTAAATAAAGAGACCCTTCTTTCGGAAGGGCCTTTTGAATAATCCATATCTTTCACAAGCGATCAAGCCTTTATCACGGTCGCTTTTTTTATTGGCATCATATAGTGCCATGTGGCTTGTATTTCAGTTTGAATCCACCTTGAAAAAAGATGGATTATTTTTAATTTGTGTTGCTGTGTCGACTTAGTTTTCACGCAGAGTTGATTGGTGCGGGTGTCCGAGACTCCTGCGGGAAATACGCGTCCAAGGGAGACCCCACAGGCGCAAAGCGCCGAGGGCGGACCGCCCGCGAAAGCGAGTGCCTGGAGTGGAAATCTAATTTTCACATACCTTCAAAAGACTGTAGACAAAAGGGGTTCTATCAAAAGTTTAAAATAAGTTGATTGGAACGGAAGGTACGAGACTCCTGCGGGAATACGCGTCCAAGGGAGACCCCGCAGGCGCAAAGCGCCGAGGGCGGACCGCCTGCGGAAAGCGAGTGCCTGCAGTGGAAATCAATGTCACAATTTCACAAAAAAAGATGAATCATTTTCTATCTGTATTCCTCCAGAATCGTGCCCGGCTGGGAAGATTTTTCTAGCTTTATCGAAGAGGAGCTAGTTGGTACTTGTTTCTGCTTCAGCTACCTTTTTGACACGATCTAAAAATTCCACGACCACTTTATCGGTAGCAAATACTAAAAGTAATTTCAAAAACCACTTCAATGGGCGACTGGTGACTGTATATGTAAAAGAAGTTCTATTGTCATTGATTTTATTTAGTTCATAAAAAGCCGTAATATCAAACATTTTTGCAAGTATAAATCCTACTTTTAGCTTTTTCTCATTAGTTTCATTCAAATATTCCAATGTTTCTATATCATACTCTTCTGTTCGTTTTCCTTCTCGATATTTTTGGCGATATACACTTCCAACCACTTCTTCCGTTATTTTAACCGGCTTTTGTTCAACTACTTGAGGCATGATTTTTTGCAAATTTTCTACAGAACCATCAAGAAACTTCCATACCTGTTCAATTGGGGCATTTATTTCTATTTCTTTTGTCCATTTTTTCAATGAAAATCACCTCTGCCTCTATTATATTTCCTTTATTATGTAATAACCAAATTCGAACGGATGAATCGTTAAATAATTCTAATTAAATAGATACATTAACCAACTTTTTTTTAATTTAAATGTCGTTCTGTAAATAAATTACTTATTAAGATTCTCTTTTTTGGTGTTATTCTTGTATAATAAACCAAACGGTTACTTTTTCAGGAGAATCTTATGAATTTTATTTATATTAATCAAAACATATTAGATAATCTTTTTTATATCTTAGTAAGCATTTTGATTTATTACATTTTATTAGATCATGGCAAAAGGTTAAGTCATTATGGCAAGACCCTTATTACTGCATGCATGAGCATTCCTATTATTTTATGTATGAAGTTTCCTATTTATATCGATGAATATTGTGTCCATGATCTCAGGCAAATCCCTTTTATAATAGGGACCCTTTATGGTGGTTGGCCTGTAGGAGCTGCACTGTTAGTCATCATATTAACTTTTAGGTTTGCTTTTTATGGTTTCAATTTACTTACGTTAACTGTATATATCGTAATCTTTATTATAACGGCTTTATTTTCTTCCAAATTCAAAAATTTCAATCGAAAAAATAAGCTTAATAGCTCGATACTATTAATTTTGTTTCTTGGAATACTAACGAGCTTCATTTCAATCGTTATGTCTGATTATTTTCGAATAACGGAGGCATATGTATTTTACTTTATTATCCTCCCTCCTTTCATTATCGTTTTGGCTTTATATATCATAGAAATTTTAAAAGATGCCATTATAATCCGGACACAAATGGTAAGGCTTGAAAAAATGGAGGTAGTCAGTCAGCTTGCAGCCAGCATTTCACATGAGGTTAGAAATCCTCTAACGGTTGTGAAAGGATTTGTTCAACTGCTAAAGGCTCCTGATCTGACTCAGGAAGTAAGAGAACAATATATCCAACATGTAGTTAGAGAGCTTAATAGTGCAGAATCCATTATCAGTGAATACTTAGCATTTGCGAAACCTGCACTTGAGAAAGTGGAAAATATTTTAATTAACCGTGAAATAGGATATGTAATTGAAATGATCAAACCATTGGCTAACATGAATTTAGTTACTATATCTAATCAGTTGGCTCCAGGCATCACCCGGGGGAATATTCAACATTTCAAGCAATGCTTTCTAAACCTCATCAAGAATGGTATAGAGGCAATGCCAAACGGCGGGGAACTTAATATTGTTTCTTATGTAAATAATTTCGATATCATTATCGAAATCAGTGACAATGGAGTGGGAATGAACAAGGAACAAATAAATCGTTTTGGTGAGCCTTATTACAGTTCCAAAGAAAAAGGAACTGGGTTGGGATCTATGGTGGCTGTCAAGACCATCCAAACGATGAATGGTACACTTCATTTAACTAGCGCTTTGAATAAGGGAACAACGATTTCAATAACACTTCCCGTTTATCAAGAAGATCATTCTGGAAAATAATAAAAAAGTCCGCCATTTTCGGCGGACTTTTAGTTTGTATAAGGTTTTTTTAATTTGACCGTTGATTTCCACTCCAGGCACTCGCTTTCCGCGGGCGGTCGGGGAGCCTCCTCGGCTTTCGCCTGCGGGGTCTCACTTGGACACGCTTTTCCCGCAGGAGTCTCGCACACCCGCTCTCCTATCAACTTTGTTTTAAATCACTTTTCGCCGACTGTCTGCACTGTCTTAGGCCATTGACGCAGTTTATCGTCCTGAACCACATAGTATTCGCCGCTCACGAATTTTTTTCGACCTTCACCTCACTATTCGGACTCTTAACCCCTTATGTCCCCAAAATAAAAGTCCGCCATTTACGGCGGACTTTTTACTTTATTTTTTCTGTTCTAGGCATTGATGAACCGCCATCATGTCTCGTTTGTTCAATTCACGTATCCGGGCGAAAATGGGGATATCGGCCACGGCCTCGGTACGTTCACTTTCGGCCACGACATCCTTCACTTTCCCTGTCAGCCAGGTCTGGACGTCGATGCTTTCGACGGTTTCTTTGCGCCCTTCATCATCGATGCCACTGGCATGACAGCTCACACAAGGGATCGTTAATTTATACACACCGTCATGGATGTTGTCTTCTGAAATGACTTTCTTGCCATTACAGAATGGGCATTTATGACTTGCTTTAATTTTATTGATTTGGGTAACGATTTTTTTGTAGCCGAATGCTTCATAGACATAGGTTAGTTTTTTGTATTTGCCATTGGTGAAATATTTATCAATAATGGTTTCTCTTGTTTCGTTAATATTGGCAAAGTCACAGATGGTAATCTGATTTTTGCTGCTGATTGCTTCGATATTGCCTTTAATGCTGTCCCAGAATGGTTGGGTATTTTGTAAAACCACTTCATAGCCGACAAAGCTTGCTAGTTCGAGTTCGAGCATTTTCAACGCCGCTTTTGTTTCACGTGGAAGGAATGAGACATCATCAGTGAGTGCGGTATCGCTGCCCACAATCGCTTTTAGTTTTTCCAGTTCCGGCAGCTTTCCTACAATTTTGATGACTTGATCAATTGGCTGTTGGATGATCTCGCGAATGTCCGTATCACCAAACATCAGCTTTTTATGATGTTTGAGAACCGTTCCTTGACAGACTGGACAGTCGATCATCTCTTTTGTTTCTTTCATCTGCTCTTTAATGATTGATTTCGATACGAAGATATAACGCCCAATGATGAAATTGAACCCTTCCCAAATTCTCGATGCCTTGCCTGCTTTATCGTAAAAGGACTTTTCCCAATACCCATATAAGAAGGTATGCTTTTCGGCATCTGTCATCTCATTATAGCTTTTACTAATGTCGTGACCTAGTTCATTCTTGATCTCATCAAACAGGAATTGCAGTTTGGAATGCTGATAATATTTTAATACTTCCATCACGTCCGGATGTAATAAACCATCCCAGAATGGCACGTTTTTGTCTTGTATGACTACATCGAAATCGAATTTTTCAATGAACCGGCGTCCCGAACAGCTTGGACAATGATTTTCTGCAGAATAGAAATCGAAGCTTCTTGTATCCTTATTGGTCGGATGTGCAGCCACTATATGGTTGATCATTCCGCACAATTCATAAAGAAACGTATATTGACTGTACAAGTGCCGTTCAAGATCAATGGCGATCACAGGGGCAATCGTATCGGACTCGTACTCCCCATAAATCACGCGAGCGATTGGTGATAAGCTTTTTAAAATGCCGCCCTTATAAACGTTCTCTGCGTTTTTGAAATAGTCCAGATGATTTCCCTGTAAATAATCGATACCAGTTTTTGACCGGATCGTCGAAGAGATATGCAAAGGCTCCACCCGTTCGTCACTGTTTTTGTGACTGTAATAATCATCATGACTGACAACGTCAAGATGCTGGACAGGTGTTAGCTGTCTTTTGCCAAAATCCACGATATAATCCGAGCTTTCCAGCATATAGGCATTATGTTCAATCATGATGATGGAGACGGATTCATCCTCCAGAATGACCCTGACACTGTCGATGAATTGGTTTAAAATATTTTGCGATAACCCTTTTGAAGGCTCGTCAAAAATGAACAGCGTGTGCGGGTTCCTTGTCTTCGCAAACAGCTCGGAAACTAAGTGGACACATTGAAATTCACCCGTCGATAGTGTTTGTGTTTTTCTCTCTAACGTTAAATAACCAAGCCCAAGTTTGATCAATAAGCTCAAACGTTTATGTGCGATGTCCTCTTTTGGGAGTTCTTCGATGATATCTTCGATCGAACGCTGAAAAATATCATCAATTTCATCACTGTATTTGGTTAGCTTCTTTTTAATATCAAGAAACGTCGCAACGGTCGACCGGCTGGTGATCGATTTATTTCGGTCCTGCCCGACCATGACCAGCTTATCCTTT
Source organism: Peribacillus sp. AS_2 (assembly GCF_026891895.1). Taxonomy (NCBI): domain Bacteria; kingdom Bacillati; phylum Bacillota; class Bacilli; order Caryophanales; family Bacillaceae; genus Peribacillus; species Peribacillus sp. AS_2. Next base: position 110,641 of record NZ_JAPTGA010000010.1, on the reverse strand, counting down.
GGATACCGCTTCTGAAAATCTTTGGAAATGCATTCATTGACTAGTGTAGATTTACCGCAGCCGGACTCACCCGTAAAGGTAACGAGTCTATTCTTGGGAATCCGGATTTCTTCCATTTGAATATTACGGCAGTAAAGATCCTGAAATTGATAGTATTCCGTTGGCGCTGCTTCATTACGCTTCCAGCTGATTGGTTTGGGCCGCGGTGATTCCTCAACGATTTTCCCGCCATATTTTCCGCTGCCGGGTCCAAAGAACAATTGGTCATCCGTGCTATCCAACACCGTGTCTGAATGATCAATGAGCCAAATTTGATTTTTATAACCTAATTGCTTAATCTGCTCCAAAATTTTCAAAAGGGTTTGATGATCAAGACCGACGGAGATTTCATCGATGATGATCACGGTATTTTCACTTGTTGCCATGAATTCGGCCAAATAAAGCCGGGTTAATTCCCCTCCTGACACTGTCCCCATAATACGGTTCAAGCCTAAATAACCAATATTCATATTGATAATATTTTGGAGAATATGCTGTTTGGCTTCACTTATATGTAAGGTCTCTGCGAGTGAAAGGATCGTTTCGATGCTTAAGTTGTTGATATCGGATATAGTATGCGGGCGGTCTAATAATTCAATGGTATATTGCTCGACTTCTTGATTGTAGCGCTTGCCCTCACACTTTGGACATTCGACGTTTTTCGTCGTACCGCGTCCTTTACAAGTGGGGCACCAGCCTAAGGCATTATTAAATGAAAAAACTTCCGGAGAAAGATTGAATTTTTCTGCAAGACAAACACGTATCTCTTTAAACACACCAGTATGTGTACCAATGGTCGAACGGGGATTAGCTGAAATGGATGATTTGCCGAGAAAAAGGACCAGAGGCATTTCCTCCATCTTGATGGCACTGAAGTTGGTTTCCATAATATTAGGGAATAAATACTGATATTCAGACTTCGGCAATAAGGAAACGAGACGCTTCTTGGATTCTTCGCCAATGGTTTGACAAAAAGTCGTCTTCCCGGAACCTGATAAACCAGCAATTCCTAATGATTGGTCGTCTGGCAGTGATGAATCTAAATGGCTTATATTGTTCGCTATTAATCGATTTATTTTCATTTGTAACTCCTCTCATTTTTTTAAGCTCAGTCTTTCATATTAGCACAGCGGTATATGTATTTGGTATTTTTTTAACGGTAACCCCATCCTTCTATTCTTTCACATTCCGCTGCTTCAAACACGTATGATTCATCGACAAAAAACGAGGAGTAAGGATTAGATTTTTTCCATAACCAAACCAATATGATGATTAAAGCCTTCTAGATTATAAAAGCCCCTCTCGACTAAGAGAAGGGCTTTCCTTATAAAGTATGAACGCATTTTTATCCAATACGTTTATTTTGTATTGGACTTTTTTGCCTTGTTTTCAAGATCGCTTTTAGGCTCGGTGGAGAATTCCACATCTTTTCCATGTCCCTGCGGGTTAACACTTGGTGCGATGCGACCTCTTCCTGTCTTTTTACTCATTTCCTTCACCTCCAAGTATATGATGTTGGACGGATCTACTTTACATTACGGGTGTAATTAAATGTGTCTTTGTTCTGAGGAACATCAGGATCTTTTTTCCCGGCAGGCTGTACGGCTCTTCCTGTATTTCCGCTATAGCCTTCTTCCACGGGCCCTGGATAATGATAATGGCCATCATTAACTGTTTGAGTCGTTGATTCACCAGTCACCTGGCTTCCTCCCGTTTCCACCTGTTCTTTATCGTTAGTCAATCCATCTCCTCCTTTTCTAAAGCTTTTCTTTTATAGTATTTCGATAAAAGAGCAATAAAATGAAAGGAGAAAAAAGGAAGCACTAATAATGACTCCATTCTTTGTTATTTGGAGGTCAGAAGTGAACTCTCCGCTGCACTGTTTTTCAAGAAGGGACTGGGTTCGCCAACCGTATAAATTTGCAAGTCATGCATAGCCCTGGTGCATGCGGTGTAAAACAATCTACGCAGGCTCTCATCACCGTATGTTTGCATGGATGCATCATAAATGATGACTGCATCGAATTCGATGCCTTTGGCTAAATAAGCCGGTATAACAACTACACCCTGTTCATATTCATTTGTGCCTTTCTGTACGAGTTTAATTTCACCGTGGGCTTTAAGGGCATCGTATGCGGCGGCACTTTCGGCAGCAGATTTACAGATTATTGCGATTGTATTGTACTCACGGCTTTGAAAGTCTTTGACCTTAGACATGATCTCACGGTGCAATTCATCACGGCTAGACACTTGAGTGAGTACCGGCTTCTCGCCTTCACGATTGAATGCCTTAATTCGATGGCCTTCTGGAATTAGTTCACGTGTGAATTCTATAATCTGCTTTGTGGATCTGTAGCTTTGATCCAAGGTAATGCTCTCGGTTTCACTTATCCCGTATAAACTGGTCAGAGTCTGGAAATCCACCCGTTCGCTGGCATGAGCGAATATTGCCTGGTTAAAGTCACCGAGCACGGTCATCCTGGCATTAGGAAACAATCGTTTCAAGAACTCGAATTGAAATGGAGAATAATCCTGTGCTTCGTCTACAAGCACGTATTTTATAGCTGTATTCGACTGAAATCCTTGAATTAACTCCTTCAGCAGCAAAAATGGAGTCGCGTCTTCATAATACAGTTTACCTTCGTCCAGCATTTTTTGGGTTGATAAGCAAATTTCCCTTTCGGCAGGTGCTTCACCCTCATTCCACAGTTCGATCCGTATTCGTTCGTCAAAAAGTTGCTTGTATATGCCCTTAATATTGATAAAATGAAGTGCTTTTATCCGTTTGCGTAACGTCTTCAATTTCTTTCGAACAATCATACGCGCAAGCATTTTATTTTCCATCTCATAATCGTCAAAGGAATCTTCATTATCACTGCGTTTTTTCTCTAAATAGGTGTATACCTTTTGGTAGTCTTCTTTGCTAAGATACTCGATTTCCTCCTCGACCCAGGGTTGTTTCAACTCGAACTTTTCCCTTTCATCAAGTAACTTACATAACCACTCTTTCAGCTTTTCAATCCTATTATGAAATTTTAATGTGGTGTCTGTGTTATAAAATCTTTCCGAGATTTGTTTGGCGGAGACGAGCGTTTCCCCTCGGAACTTCACCCCTCTAAAGATCATTCCGGATTGCTCCAGTGATTGTCTGTAGGTCTTGATGATTTCAAAGAAGCGAATGGATGCCTTAAATTGGATACTCGCTGTCCTGGTGCTATAGGAAGGATCCTCCGCTCCAGTCAGCAAATATTCCAGTTGCTCATAAGGATCCTCAACTTGAAACGAGTCAGTCAGACGATGATCCAGATATTCCTGGAATGTTACCTGCTGCATATTCTCTTCGCCAAGTTCGGGCAACACATTGGATACGTAGTTATTAAACATGGAGTTAGGAGAGAATAAAATGATTTGATCGGCTTTCAGCCTTTCTCGGTTCTTGTAGAGCAAGTAAGCGATCCGTTGAAGGGCAGCTGATGTCTTCCCGCTGCCAGCTGCACCTTGAACAATGAGCAGACGTCCGCGATCGTTCCGGATGATCCTATTTTGCTCACGTTGAATGGTGGACACGATACTGTGCATATGCTTATCCGTTCCCTTGCCCAGTACCTGCTGCAGGATTTCATCCCCAATGGTGAGACTCGTATCGAACATCGATTCGATAACGCCGCCCTTGATGGTGTATTGCCACTTGTTCTCCAACATCCCCCGAATTACGCCTCCGGGAGTGGAGTATTCTACAGGACCGGGAGGATAGTCATAATAAACACTCGAAACCGGGGCCCTCCAATCGTAGATAATGAAGTTTTCTCCTGTTGCATCAGTTAGAGTGGAAGTCCCAATATAAATTTGTTCCGTAAGGGGAGACCCTTCTTCAGTGATATCAATCCGGCCGAAGTAAGGCACTTCCTGCATGCGGCGTAGTGTTGACAGCCTCTTGAAGGCATATCTATGTGCGCCTTCGCTTTGTGACAAGTCTTGGGCCTGCTGCCTTAAGCCAATGATGGTCTCGAGGTAATCATCGAAAGTATCGATATTAACTTTGAGGTCATCCCAAAAGTGTTTACGGATATTAACAACTTCTTTTTTACGCTTTGAAGTTTCTCCTTCTATTTTGCTGATTTGTTTCGTGATTGTTTCTATCACCTCATTCAAACGTTCTTGCTCCTGCCGAATTTCATTGTTCATAACGGACACTCCTTTAAAAAATGAGAAATTAGGGGTTGACTAGAGGTGAGTTTTACCTTATACTTATAGTAAGGGGTAAACTGTTTAGTGCGTATTTAAATGTGTTTCTATACTAATTTATCATAAATTCCGAATGATATCAATGTATTTTACACAACAGTTGCCATAATGAATCGTCATTTTAAACTTGAATTTAACATGTAAAGCCAGAACCAGTTGAGCAATAGCTTGGCTGGTTATTTTTATGATTATTGAAGGCCTAAAGCTTCGCCAGTCCCGCCTTTCATAAGATCTGCAACACCCACATCAACGTTTGATTCGTTTCGATGAGATGTGATTCATATTGTCTTGACTTAACTTTGTTTGTTAGATAATGTTTAGGATAAAACTTTTTGTAGGAGAAATTATCATGAAAAATTATAAAGCATGTCAAAGTTGTGGAATGCCGCTATCTAAAGATGAATTAGGTGGTGGAACTGAAAAAGATGGTAGGATAAGTACTAAATATTGCAGTCATTGTTATATAAATGGTGAATTCACTCAAAACATTACTGCGATAGAAATGCAAAAAGTTGTTCAAAATCATATGATGGAAAATATGAATATGCCTAAATTTATTGCTAAGTTTTTCACTAGAGGCATCCCAAAATTAGAGCGATGGAATTAATCAACGAATAGAAAACGAATGAACTTTTTTATCATTTTTCTATAGATTTGAAACAATACTGTTAATAAAAAAGCCTGTTTTCACATACTTTGTTGCTATTCACCAGGTAGTGGGCTGTGGTTGATTTCCCCTCAAGATGCTCGCTTTCCTTGGTGCGGGCGGTGAGCCTCCTCGGCGTAAACGCCTGTGGGGTCTCACCTCTCCCGCTGCTCCCGCAGGAGTCTCGGACTTCCGCTCCAATCAACCTTAAATAGTTTCGTTTAAAAACAACAAACTTTACGAAAAGAGCCATAAAAAAAATACGGAGAAAATAGCGATAAAGACAAATCCCATATAAACGGATTTGCCTTTATGCTTCTTCCAACGAAAAATAAGAAAATGTTTTTGGGAATTTTCAATCTATTCCGCTTGTGTTACTGGTTTATTATTTCATCATCTGCCTTGCTTCCATAAACAGCACTTGGATAAATTTTTTCATATTATTGCGGCTCTGACTGCTTACTTTTTTGCTTTTGTCTTCTAGCTCCAGCATTTTTTTTCGGACTTCCGAGAAATCAAAAAATGTGGATGAATAGGCTTCGAATTTTGGATTCATATAATCCGTCAATCCTAATGAAGCGATATGGATGAGTGCCTGGTTAAGAGCGCGACGGACACGCTGCTCGGAAGCTTTCATTTCTTTCTGGATTTCGGCTTCTTTCGCTTGATCTCCCAGCTTTTCAGCAGCAATCCCAGCAAAAATCTCCTTTAAATATGGAAACGAGTAGGCAGGACCGAGTCTTTGCTTTTCATTTTGGAGGAATCCTAAAATGTTTAATAAATCCTCGCTTCCCCCTTCGCCAATCATACCTAAATCAGAAATCAAGGACCGTCCGGCTTCCATGATATTTTTTGTATGAAAGGTTTTAGAAGACTTCGGGCGGTCCGTAAACACGTTCAACGACTTTTGAATGCCCTGGATCGATTGATCAACCAGTATTCGCTCGTTCACTTTGTTTAATATGCATGAAATTTCAACTTGGTTCAGCGGTTTTGTAATGTAGTATTCCGCTCCTAATCTATACGCCTCACCAATCATTTCTTTCGTTTCCACTTGCGATATCATCACAAATCTTCCTTGAAATCCATCAGCAAGAGACCTGATTGTTTCAATTCCATCCCTTAATGGCATGAGCAAATCAATTAAGACAACGTCTGCTTTTTTTAAAAACAACAAGCCATTATTCACTAAAGCTCCGTCTTCTGCTTCTCCCACCACTTTGCCTAAATCTTCGTCTTCAATTATCTCTGTCAACATTCCTCGAATGGCAGGATCGTCATCTATAATGAAATAATTCATCTCGTTAGCCCTTTCTCCATAATAGCATCAATCGGAATTCCTACGATGAATACGGTTTCTTTATAGGTATCCATTAGCCTGATATGTCCTCCAAATTTTTCAACTGTTTGTTTCACATACGATAAGCCAATTCCCGTCGAAGGGTTTCCCGCCGCATCGAATTTCTTTGTATAACCTGCTGTAAAAATGATTTCCTTCCGCTTTGGCGCAATGCCTGGGCCATTATCACAGATGCAAAACTCCACGAATTGATCTTTCCTTTTCACATGCAGTGATACGTATCCTTCTTCTTCAATGGCTTCAACTGCATTGGCCAATAAATTATTTATTAATGATAATACCATATATACATGATAGGGGGGATGGTCATCATCTATATGCAAGGTAAATGTAATAACTTTGCGAAGGGACTCTGCATATCGTCTATTGGACACGATCATGATGTTACCAAGGTCTTCGATCTTCATATATTCCTGCAGGTTTTTGGATGACATAAGTTTCGAAAGCCCCGCATGAATCCGCTGGTTATCTTTTTTGATCTCATGCACGAGACCGGCAATCTGCAACGCAGTTTGCGCATCGCTTCCATTAGTCCCCCTCGTTTTTATCCGACTGTAAAAGTCATAACAAGTTCGGGTGATTTCTTCCGCATTTTGCATCGTTTTCTTCAGTTGAACCGATTCCTCATACAAACTTGAAATGAAAAGCAGCATTTGTTCCTTTTGGATGCGTTGCTCCGCTTCTGCGGATTTCGCTTCTCTCAGCTTTAATATATTAAAAAAGCCGAGAACGAAAAAGCTTCGAATAAAGGCGATTAAAACAAGTTGGTCAATGGCTAACAAGGGTGTGCCCTGATTCGCCAGGATGGATCGGATCGTCATCTCCGATACACTTGCAAAAAGCTCGATCAATACCCCTAAAAGCCCGATCATAAACGGCTGATCGTGCCGTTCGTTCAATTTCGTTTTATGAAAGGCCAACGCGTAAATGAAGTAGTAGAAAAAGGCGGGAACATGAAGATAGATCGCATCCTCAACAGATATGTCCCGTATCCCGACAGCCAGTGAAAAACGCAAAAAAAACACACTCACTCCCGTCACTATGCCTGCAATTATCGGACGGATGCTCCTCCCCCATAGTAAAAACAAGAAGAAGACGGGGGTTCCCAAACTGACTCTGAATGTATCATCGAAGGGGTAAAACTTGAATTCGCCCGCAAGAGGCACCGCAATCATAATCAATAGTAATATCCTTATACTCTTTTTCAATACGGTCCCTCCCCAGTCACTATATTAAAAACATAACACATGAAAAGGTAAAAAAGTGAGAAGGGTTTTGACTGAAATTATTATTTTTTATGGCCCTTGTAAGTATCCGTAGGATTCAGTAGGTTCCAGTAGGATGATCATAAACTTGAAATAATCTAAAAATTGAAAGCGCTAACAACAGAACGACTATCGAAGGAGGAATTCAAATGAAAAGGATTGGCTTAGCTACTCAAATTTTTGTTGCACTTGTACTAGGTATCGTTGTCGGTGCTTTATTCCATGGTAATGAAACAGTCATGGCCATTTTGGTGCCTATCGGCGATATTTTCATTCATTTAATTAAAATGATCGTCATCCCGATCGTCATGGCTGCACTAGTCGTCTCCATAGCGGGGGTCGGCGATATAAAGAAACTGGGAAAATTAGGCGGGAAGACTCTTCTTTATTTTGAGATTGTCACCACAATTGCCATTGTTATTGGATTACTGGCGGCAAACTTGTTCCACCCAGGGTCTGGCTTAGATACAAGCAATCTTGAAAAAAGTGATATTTCAAAATATGAAGAAACGACAAATACCGCTGGCAGCAGTGGCTTTGGAGAAACAATTTCTCATATTGTTCCTTCAAATGTATTTGAATCAATGGCTCAAGCGGATTTATTACCGATTATCTTCTTTTCTGTTTTATTCGGCTTAGGTGTGGCTGCGATAGGCGAAAAAGGAAAGCCTATTCTTGGATTCTTTGAAGGTGTGTTGGAAGTAATGTTTTGGGTGACGAATCTAGTCATGAAATTTGCCCCCTTTGGTGTGTTTGCACTGATTGGTGTAACCGTTGCAAAATTCGGTATCGCAACATTAATTCCTTTAGGTAACCTAGTAATTGCTGTTTATGTGACGATGGTATTCTTTGTATTCGCCATTCTTGGAATGATAGCGAAAATGTCAGGGACAAGCATTTTTGTTATCCTGAAAGTGTTAAAGGATGAATTGATTTTGGCATTTACAACAGCAAGTTCAGAGTCGGTATTACCAAGGCTTATGGACAAAATGGAGAAGTTTGGCTGCCCGAAATCCATTACTTCTTTTGTTATTCCAACAGGCTATACGTTTAATCTAGACGGCTCATCGATTTATCAAGCACTTGCTTCACTTTTCGTGGCACAAATGTATGGTATAGATTTATCCATTACAGAACAGATCACTTTGTTACTCGTATTGATGTTAACGTCAAAAGGAATGGCTGGCGTTCCGGGTGCCTCATTTGTTGTTGTTTTAACAACACTTGGTTCTATGGGACTGCCGGTGGAAGGTGTTGCGTTCATTGCCGGTATCGACCGAATTTTGGATATGGGAAGATCAGCGGTTAATGTCATAGGGAACTCATTGGCGGCGATTGTCATGTCGAAATGGGAAGGGGAATTTGACCAGGATAAAGCAAACCATTACGTTAATTCAATTAAACAATCAGACGTAGCATAAACTAGAGGAGGAAACACGGTCATGACGATCGTATTAAGAAAGACTTCTAGGGATCAAAACAAGTACCAGTGCATGCATACTATGTATCCAAACATTGCGTGCAGTCTCCGATTACAAGTCTTACGCGATGACAAACCCAGGTATTTCTTGTGCTGAACTGTTTGATAGATCGCAGTTTCCGATTTTGATGAAATGGCTGATGTGATTGATGAATAATAAAAGTCTGGGGAATTGATATAAAAGCCCTCCTTTATGGGAGGGCTTTTTGTTTTGCAGAATGAGTAAAAATCATAATCCGAAACAAAAAAATGGATAGCCCCAATTAAGGCTATCCAGCTTAATTTATAAAAGATCACTTCACCTTTACGCCAGCTTTAATCAACGTAGGCGGAGTTTCGCCCTGTAATCCGGCGACAAGGTTTGTTGCGGCCAGCATCGCCATTTTCAGGCGGGTTTCATATGTTGCGGAACCGATATGAGGCAGAGTGACGACATTCTTCATGGAAAGCAGCGGGTTGTCTTCCTGGACGGGCTCCTGTACAAAGACATCCAGTCCTGCCGCGTGAATTTCTCCGGTCTTTAGCGCATCGATCAACGCTTCTTCATCCACTGTTTTCCCTCTTGAACAATTGATGAAGATGGCGGACTCTTTCATGAGCTTGAATTCTTTTTCCCCCATCATCTTTTCGGTTTGAGGAGTCAGCGGTGTCATTAAGCAGACAAAATCAGATTGCTTTAACAGATCTTCCAGAGAACAGTATGTAGCTCCATACTTTTGTTCCGCGTCTTCGTTTCTGGATCTATTGTGATATAAGATGTTCATATCGAACCCAAAACGGGCCCTTTTTGAAACGGCAGATCCGATTCCGCCCATTCCGATAATGCCTAACACTTTATGATGGACGTCCAACCCAAACGATTTTTCCCCGATATTCGATGTCCATTGCCCTGACTTTACCATTTGATCCAACTCAGGCATTCTTCTCGCTGTGGAGAGCATCAAACCCATGATCGTATCGGCGACTGTCTCGTTCAATACCTCGGGAGTGTTCGTAGCCATGATTCCTCGATTGGACAACTCGGTTATATCCAAATTGTCGTAACCAACCGATGAATTACAGACGATTTTTAATTGCGGTGCTTGATCCAGTAAAGTTTTATCCACCTTTAATCCTGAACCTAATATACCTTGTGCGTTCTTCAGCTCCTGAAGAAATTCAGGATAGTTTTGTGAATCAAGACCCTCAAAATAAACGACCTCACAAGTCTCTTGAATATAATCCAACACCTTTTGATCCACTTTCTTATAAACGATTACTTTCGGTTTCATCATTGATACCTCACTTCCAATAAAGTAGGACCCCATCGGGTTCGAATGCTGATATAACCTTTTTGTTTTACGCCTCTATCTATAATCTACCATTATTTTAAAAAAAGGTAGTAGCTAATTGAACGGCGGACCAAATCGCTAAAACGGAAGCTAACGTTAGAATAATATTTTCGAACCAATTGTTTTTATATTTTCCCATCAAGCTTTTTTTATTTGAAAGCACGAGCATGCCAATTGCGATTACCGGAAAGCCGATTATATTTATTGCATTTACGCCAATTGTCAATGCAATGAAACCAGGCATGCCGGGAATGGACCAAATAAGCGGCGTAACTAATACAAAAATCATAATCCATTTAAACATTGGATCTTTTTCATATTTACCATTGTACTTTTCGCGTCGGTTTTTATTTATTACGTAAAAGGCATCTACTATCAATCTTGGAAAACCAGTTGATTTCCCTACTATACTCGCGAACAATACGCCAAATACCCCAAGATAAAAAATGTACCAGCCAAATTGTCCTAACGACATTTGTAATGCCATTGCCAAGTCATCAATCGTTTCCACATGAATTCCATTCGGTTTTAAAATTTCTGCCCCAACCACCCAAATGGCTAAATTAATCACAATGCAAACTCCGATGGCAAACAGTAAGTCATTTCTTTGAACCTTGACATGACTCGGCTTCGTCCAGCCCTTTTCCTTCATGAAATATGGATGTACAAAGTTCGAAATCGATCCTGCCACTGCACCGATAATTGAAATCGCCACCAATAATGCTCCATGAACGCCAGTATCACTTGGAATGCTAAAACCAACCGTTCCTTTAATGATTTGCCCCACATCCGGTGTAGCTTGAATGGCCAGGAACAAGAAGGCAATGGTCAATAATGCCAAAAGCACTTTCATTACACTTTCAATTCTATTATAAATATTCCTGCCAATAAGCATAAACACTAATCCTACAACTACCATTGAAGCTAAGAATGGCTGATTGACATGGAAGAGTGTCGATAATACCTCTCCCGCTCCCTTAATCATATAGGCATTAAACAGATGGCCCATGATTAATGCATAACCAAACATGAAATAACCGAAAAATGGGTGGATACGTCCATAGCCTTCAAGAATGGTTAAACCCTCTGTGTTACAAAGCTGGAAACGGGCAATAACATTAACGATAAGAAAACGAAGAATTAATGACAGAGCTAAAATCCACATTAAACTATATCCATAATCTGCACCGGCAACAGAAGAAGTCACCAGATCCCCGGCGCCAAGCCACGTTAACACGGCAAGAATTCCTGGACCATAGGCGGTTTTAAACTTCGTGAAGAAATTTGTTTTCTTACTTTCGACCTCCGGAGCAATCACAGTGGATTCAGCAAGATTTGATTGATTTTTCAAGTTATTCACTCCATTCCAAAGAGTATGTATTCGCTTTCATTTTTTCTAAAGCAATAATACTTAGATAACTCTAGACATTCAGATATTGAAATTATGACAGAACTTTACATCATTTCCGGAATTGACATAAAGTTAATGCGCAGTATGTTGTCATGCTTCTTGTTGAAGTGAATTAGCTCTTAAGTAAGTTCTCCTTCCATTTGATTGAATCTTTCGACTATTTACATTGAAATTGTAAGACAAATTAAAATGTAAGTCAATCATAATATTTAGAAGTTTTTTTTAAGCATAAAAAAGACCCTTCATACTTGTTGATCAATCAAGAGAAATTGGCGTTGCTGCAAATTGAGGAAAACAGGATAAATAAAGGATAAAGTACAGTGTGCGAATAGATTAATGCCATCAGCGGATAATATAAGCGAAGGAGTGAAATATATGCCACAAGATAATAACAATGATCCAAATAATACTGCCGGGAACCTTGATGCTCGCAGAGACCCTAATAATGATAGTTTGAACCCCGGGTTTCAAAGAGAAGAACGCCCTATGCCTAATGGTAATATCCCAACAACAGAGGGTGTCGCAAATGTTAAAGAACGTTTTCCTTCTGACCATGAAAGACTTATGAGCAGAATCAATCTTGGGGATGCACTTATAAATCGGGAAAATACACATTTTGGACGGTTTGAAAGATAACCCACGAGAAAAAAGCTAAAAACCTGTTTAGGCTTTAGCTTCCGTTTTTTTAGTTTTGTACAAATATGAACTTTCCTCTCCAGGCACTTGCTTTCCGCAGGAGCCTCTCACACCCGCTCCAATCAATATGGAACACGTTTTATCTACAAAAATTAAAAGAGACCTTCCTATAAAAGGTCTCTTTGAATAATCCTTACTTTTCACAAGCGATAAAGTCTTTGTCGCGATCGCTTTTTTTATTGGCATCATAAAGCGCCTTTGAAACGTGAGGCTTGTATTTCGTTTTTCCCCCTTTATTTTTAACGGAAGATGTACGGGCTACGCCTCCTTTGTAGTCTTTATTCAATGCTGTACAGTTTTTATAAGTCTTCACCTTTGTTTTGGCACTGGCAACGTCATTTGCGCCAAACGAGAGACCTAAAACTAGTCCAAAAGATAGTAAAATAGCAAATATTCGTTTCAAAATACGTACCTACACCCCTAAATATTAACTTTTTACTAATCATAATGTATCATTCCATTTTTTATAATAACTATTTTTCTGGATGTTAAATAATACCCGCTCTCACTTAATCCACCCCTAAGAAAAGACCGCCAATTCAGCGGTCCCATAGATTATATTATTCCTTTCCCTTCACCCTGTAATGGACCTCCCCAGGTTCTTTGCAAAAGGTGATTCCGCTTCCCGGTTCGTAATAAAAGGTCTTTTTACCCAATGAGCGTTCATGGAAGGTCGTATGCAGATAGGCTGCTTGGTCCCTTTTGAAGGCGAGCTGATTTTTGCTTAAGTTTACTGGTAAGCAATGACCGTAGTTTGTGTGGACCAGTGTTTCCTTTTCGTTCATTTCCTCTAGGTCACGAATGTGGATGTAGGAAAACCAGACTCCTCCTCTTTTCCGGAATGAGCGGGAGGAGAACCAGACCATCCCCAGTTGGGCATTTATGCAGACGGGCAGTCTGTATTTACCGCCTAGTACGGATTTGGCTGCTGCTAGTCCGCCATCCAGATCCAATCCAAAGTGGTTTAACGTATTATTCAGGATTTCCTGGCGCGGTTGCCTAACATGGAAAGTGCTGTCTCCCTCCACTACCGTAGTCATCTCGACACCATTGGCGTCGTATCGCTCCATCATTCCTACCGTTTCCATATTCAATAAATAGTTTTTTCGTATCATCATTCCATTCACTCCCCATTTCACTATTCCTTTTTATGGAGTATACTGGACATAGAGGCAGGTATACTCCTGCTCGCAAGCCCTTAGGTGATTGTCTGACCGGACGTCCTCACCTAGGGGTTTTTCACTTTTTCATTATCACATTTCCCCTCACCTCCTCAACAGCTATACAGCCAGAGTACTAGCTCTTCGATATTGTTTTTATCTTTGCTTAGGTGAAATAATGGCGGCCGCCCTTTGTATGTTCCTTTAAACTCTTTCCAAATGGGATTATCAGGGCTCCAGTCCACCTCTTTCAATTTTGACATTCTCGTGGCAATCAGCTGTTGTCTTTGTTCGATTGGCTGGTTTTCCATTTTGTCATTGATATAAAGGGCAACGGCAATGAAAAGCGGGTAACTGGCAAGCATGCATTTTGTGTAATCACCCATCTGTCCTGCCGGGTATATGTCGAATAGTTCATTAAGATAGAGATGAATGAGTGTGATGTATTCACTGTTCGAAAGCGGACTTTGTGATACTTTCTCTTCGATGTTTACGTGTGCCTTCCCAGTCATGAAGATGCCGATGACCTGCCTCAATTGCGATAGCGATAAGAGGTTTTTATTGGCTGGACGATTGATGGAACGCTTTTCAAGTTCGACACCGGCTGTTTTTAGCGATTGATGGGTATGGAGCACCTGATTGGTAATGACGTTGAGGTTGTTTCGCGAGTCGAATGATATCCGTTTGGAAAGGGCAACTTTCTTGCCTTTTAGATTGAGATCCAGGTAGAGCTGGGATTCTTCCGCTCTTGTTAGCCCTTCAAATACTTGGATCGCAATCGAGCTGTCCTTCATGAGTGAATCCAGTTCGTATGCTAGTTTCACCTTTTCTTCACCCTTCTTTAACGCTTTAAGGATACTGTCCTCCACTTGCGCGAAAGCCGCTATTCGTTGTGTTCCGTCGATGATCGAAAGTTCGATGGGATCTCCATTAGGGGCTGCTCCTTCCCTGCTGCTGGCAACAAGTGGCGGCAGGTAGATATTTTTCGTTAACGCATTGTCCAAAAGATAGTTTTTGATCGATCGGACCCGCAGCTGGTTGATTTCCCTCGTGGCAATCTGACCGTTGCGATACATATGGACCAGCTCGATGATGGAGCAGGAAACCATCGTCCTTCTTTTCCGGTCCAATTCACCTAGAATCATGCAGCCATCCTCCTTCTTGTTCTATTTTTCGTTTGAACGCGAGAGCCGTTTTCTGGATGGCGTTTGTAGTCGAATGGTTTTTGACTCTTTTTTTCAAGGGGTCGTAAATGTGTGAATAAAGGGCATCATCATGCTTCCAAGTACAGGCTTTCTTCAAATGCAGCATATGATTTATTGCTTCTTCATAGGGGATTTCATGATGTTTTCGGAGTTGGTGGATCGTTTGGGCAAGGGCTATTTGAATGCCGGAATACCCTGATGTGAATGTAGTCCGGTCTGTCATCTTCTTCGGAAAGATTTCCAGCCATGACTCGAAAAACGCGGTCGCGGTGTTGATGATTTCGGCTTTGGTCATATCACCATAATTGGCTTTACCCGTTTTCGCGGTGACGTTTCCTTCAAATAAAGCAATAAGGCAGCGCCTCATGATCGTCAGCGTAGTCAGCGCCGTACATCTCACGGTGATCCTCGAAAGGGTGGCCTCTATCTCCATCTTACTTTCTAATATCCTGGCAATGTTCCGTGTTAGTTCTGCATATTCATCGCGCTGGTCATACTTCATCACCAAGCCGTTATGCGGCTCTTTTCGCTTCGTATTAATATCATTGAATAGCTGTCTTTCTTCATGCGTTTCCAGATTTAAATAGATTTGAATCGTGACCGGATAGGTTTTCAACTTATCAATTTGGTTTTGGAGCTTTGCCGCTTCGGGAAAGTTTCCGATTTCTTCTTCCGTTTCCTTCCGTGCCCTTAGGTGACTGATGGCTGAAATGAGGGCATAGGTCCTATGCTGCCCGTCAAGTATGTATATTTTACTTCCTGGTGGCAGTTCCCCGCCCACGGGCACTTCTTGGATCGCTCCCCTGCTCGAGAAAATGAATGGGGAAAAGTAAAAGTCCCCTTCCGATACAGAATCGATGATGAACTCCCTGATTTCAGTCCTTCGATTGAGATCAAGCTTTCTTTGAACCGCCTCATCGACTTCGAATATCGCCTCCAATGTCGAGAATTGAATCTGCGAGATTAATATTCTTTTCCCGAATTGGGTAAGGCTGTTTCCGGCTATCGTCACTTTCATTTCTTGATATGTCATTCACTTCACCTCTCTGCGACCATTATCCTATTTTATGCTTTTTTTGTAAAACCGCTCTTGTATTACCTCTTTCAAAATTGGTTCCCTTTTGTGACTGCTTTACCTGTTTGATTGGCTAACTCTTTACAAAATCTCATCAAATGGCTATACTATCTAATTTCCGTTTCAAATTTGCTGCTGCGGATCGCTATTTTGTGTCCATTTAGAGAACAAACAGCCAAAATCCAGATAAAAGTGAAACGAAATGACATTTTTGTGAAGTTTTACGACTCGTCAAAAAAAGTCTATCTGAATGATAGACTTTTTTTGACGTGGTTATTCTGCCAGCTTTATATCAATTGCTAAATTCCGTAAATAATCCAATAAGGGCCTGACTTCCTCTGGAGCTGTTGTGTCTGTGAATGAGAAAGACTGCTTCTTCTTTTCATCGGCTATATCCAGCTGGTATGAAAACGAGTCGAACCCTTGCGTTTTTACCATTTTACTTTGGGCAGCATTATGAAGGTCAGCATGTTTCATTAAGTTCTGCAATTCCTCATACTTCTCTTTCGGCAATTCATCCGTATCTATTTCGAAATTCAAGTCGAGGTTGGCAAATCCCCCTATGCAGCTAAATTTGATATGCATGGTAGATGGAGCCTCCTATTCATGGAATATTTCTACTCAGGCAGTCCAACCGCTTTAAAAGCATTTTCAATTGTCTTGATGGCTGTTTTCGTAACATCACCGCTATCAACAAGTTTTTGCGCTGCCTTGATGACGATTTGCACGAATTGATTGAAATTCGCCGTCGCAAATAAATTCTGCATCGCATTGAACCAAATCAAGGCCGCTTTGTCCGTTCCAATTTCCATCGATACTAGATAAAAGGCCTTGTTTGGTATGCCGCTATTGATATGGACACCATGATTATCGCGTTCTCCCTTATAGAAGTTCTTCATATGATCAGGCTGAATATCCTTACCCATTAACTTATTGTCAAATGCCGTACCTGGTGCCTTCATCGAACGGAGTGCCTGCCCTTTCAGTGTCGGTCCCATTATATCAGCACCGATCAGCCAATCGGCATCTCCTGCAGTTTGCTTTAAGTGAAATTGTTTTATGGCAACTCCAAACACATCTGAAAGATGTTCGTTCAATGCCCCGGACTGACCTTCATACTCCAATCCACTTGTGAACTGCGTAACCCCATGTGTCAATTCATGTCCAATTACATCGAGTGAATTGGCAAAATTGCTAAAGATGACCCCATCACCGTCTCCAAATACCATTTCATCTCCGTCCCAATAAGCATTCGTGAATTTATTGCCATAATGAACGTTCAGAATGAGATCAAGACCTTGGTTATCAATTGAATTACGGTGCAAAACATCCTTGAAATAATCACGCACAACTCCGCTATAATCATATGCAGCGTTAACAATGGGATCTGCACTTGATCGGTCTCCTTCTTTCCTAGCCTCATTCTCGCGGAGTTTCGTTCCTCCCTTGCAATCGTAAACATGACGGGCAGATTCACCTTGACGTTCAGATCCTGCATCCGTTAAAGCGATAACACCGTCAATATCATATTCTTTCAATATTCTGCGCCTGCGCATTTGACGGCTTTTCGCTAAACTGATCCGTGCTTCTTCCACTTCATTTTGTGCCAAATTCTCTAAGATATAGTTAGGTACGATGAAACACTGACACCTTTTGGAACAATCCTTATTATGCATATTCGTCACTCCTTCATGTTTTTTTACGATCTATTATCATTTCGTTTCTCAAACCGTTCTTCATGCTCAATAGCTGTTTATCTGATCCGTTCACATTTGCTGCTCATCCTATCTTCAACACATTTCTATAGACTACTTTCGCCGCAAGTACCTCATTTCCCTCCATTCCTTCCTCTGATCCGTTCAATCCTTTTTCCGGCAACTGGTAACTCATCATGCAAAATCAGGCAGGGGATGTAAGAGTTCACCTTTCTTTATTAAATTATTCTGCTCGTACTGCATATACTGCTTTAAACAAGGAATCTTCCTCGGAACATAAACGAGCAGCTATTGGAGAGTGGATACCCCATACAGATGGGAATGGAAAGCTAACCGAAGCAGTTCCCTGTGAAGTTACCAATGCTATGCCCTCCCTTAAAATAGATAATAGGGTGGTTGGTACGGTTAATTTTCGCGGCAGACCCATTCCGATTAATGGATTTTGGAATGAAAACACCAAACTAATCGCATTTGATTCACCTTATGCCACATTCTCTGGCAACTTAACCATAATCGATGATCAACAGAGCAGAATTCGGCATTTTATTCTTCAAGGACGTTTTCTAGTGAAGCCTCCCTCTCTGCAAGCAGGTGAGTCTGGATCGTAGATTGCCACTACAGATAGAGCTCAGAATCAATTTCCGGTTAGCGGTGATGCGTATACCGGGCAATTGCCTCCTGCAGGAGCTTTTTTAACATCTAATTTCCTTCATCAACACCGGAATTTTTTAGGAAGAACAATATAGGGCTGATTGCAATGCTTCCCCGTCTTGGTATCGTTTTGCCTATTTGAGATAGTTATTTTGGTAGATAAGTTATGAAGGCGATCACTAAAAATGGGAATATAGATTGACAGCATTTTCCCTGTACTTCATACTATTGTATTAATAGAAGTGACAGAATATTTGGTTAATTAGGAGGATGAAGCTATGAAATTAGCAGATGTTCTAGAAGAAAAGGGTTTTCAAGTGGCTCATGTATTGATATTGGAGGATAAATGGGGGGAGGACATGTGACTAAGCACAGAATCCTTTTAAGCATTCCCATTTTGTTATATGGAATGTACATATTTGTTGTTATTCAAAATGATAAAGATGTTCCACTTTATTTGCATCTCCTATTCGCAATCTACTTGATGTTTTTTGTACATTATGAAGATAACACAGAAGGAAAGCATGACGGATTTTGAGAATTTCGATGCTAAGCAATGCGTGTGGAAGATGTTTGGACTTCAACTGAATGTATCGAGCTGCCCGCAGGCTGAGTCCGTTGTAATCCCTAGGTTGTTAACACGTGAGCCAGTTTAGTATGACCCACCCCAATATTCATTCCAAAAACATTAATAAAGCCTAAAAAAGCCTCAACTCCTTAAAGGAATTGAGGCTTTCACTATTTATCAGCTTTATTTTGGTTCCAATTAGATGATACGAGTTGTAACGATGCCTTCGATTTGTTTGATTTGATCTTCCAAAGCAGGAATGATATCGCCGTTTACTTCTCCATCAATGTCGATGATCGTATATGCATATCCCCCACGGCTTCTGTTAACCATGTCAGCGATGTTCAAATTGAAGCTTGATACAGCCAGCGTGATTTGCCCAACCATGTTCGGAACGTTTTCGTGGAAAGTTGCCACACGACGGTTTCCTGTAAAAGGAAGGGAAGTATTCGGGAAATTCACAGAGTTCTTGATGTTCCCTGTTTCTAAAAAGTTCTTCAACTGACGAGCTGCCATGATGGCACAGTTTTCCTCTGATTCCAGCGTAGAGGCACCAAGATGCGGAATTGGAACGACATTTTTCATTTTCAACACGTTTTCATTCGGGAAGTCAGTAATGAATTTGCCTACTTTTCCGCTTTCAAGTGCAGCTTGCATATCATTTTCATTCACTAGCTCACCGCGTGAGAAATTCAAAATATGTACGCCCGGCTTCATGATGCTGAATGTTTCTTGGTTAAACATTCCTTTTGTGTCGTCAGTTAATGGAACGTGTACTGTAATATAATCAGATTCTGCAAACAATTCTTCAATTGTCATGGCGCGCTGTACATTGCGGGATAAGTTCCAAGCTGTATCAACAGAGATGAACGGGTCAAAGCCAATGACATCCATGTCCAAATCAAGCGCGTCATTCGCTACAAGTGCACCGATTGCTCCTAAACCGATTACGCCAAGAGTTTTTCCCTTGATTTCTTTACCAACGAATTGTTTCTTTCCTGCTTCGACAAGCTTCGGAATTTGTTCCCCTTCGCCTTCAAGCGTCTTTGTCCAAGCCACACCGGCAAAAAGGTTACGAGATGAAGCCATCAATGTCGTCAGCACCATTTCTTTTACAGCGTTTGCGTTAGCCCCTGGTGTATTGAAAACGACAATTCCTTGCTCCGTGCATTTGTCGACCGGAATATTATTGACTCCAGCCCCTGCCCTTGCGATTGCTTTTAACTGATCGCCGAATTCCATAGTATGCATATTAAAGCTGCGAAGAACGATCGCATCAGGGTTTTCACTGTCATTATCGACCTTAAAATCGCCTTTATTGAAAACATTCAGCCCGCTTTCGGCAATATTATTTAACGCTTTGATCGTTTTGACTTTTTCTAAAAGTATTGTGCTCATTTTGTTAGCTCCTCTTTGATTATGATGTTTTTGAAATTTCAAAATATTGACTTTAAACCTTTACTATCTGTTAATATACAGAAAGAGGCAAGGGATAAAATCCCTTACCTCTGCCCAGGCGAACGGCTACGACACTATGTGTTCCCTCACGGTTATCCGTGTTTCGCCAGTTGCACATAGTCTTTTTCATTTATTTTATTCTATCAAACTATTCAGCATTCTTCAATATCATTTTAAAGGTTTATTTCTTTTTTTGCAGAAGCCATGACTCACTAGAAATATCGACGAAACTTGCAGTTTTATCTGCGAAAATAGAAATATATCGTCGAAAACTATGGTTTCATCTCCGAAAATGGGAATATATCGTCGAAAACTACCTCTTTATTATAACTCTAAATAGTAATAAGACTAAAAACAGGAAGGAAATGATCATAAACGGAATGGTCGTTGTAAACAGGGTGACCCATCCGCTTGTCTCTTTGTATGGTGTAAACTCCATTTTTTCTATATCATTTTCCTCTGCAGCATTATTCATTCTATCTAGCGAAGTTTCACTATTTGGGACAGACGCGACAAAGTATTGATCCTTTTCATACCCTGCCAGCCGACCGCTTATTTCAATCACACTTTTTCGCTGCTCCGCCTCTATAAATGTCACTTTTCTATCCGCTAAATTTGTAAAAAATTCATCGTCAGTTAATTTCTCAGTCGGTTCTTCGTCATTATTAAAAACCAGCACAACCCCCAAGCTAATCAAGAAGCTTATTAAATAAAATATTTTACTACGGAAAATCTGTTTCATCTCATTCCTTCTCCTACATTAAGCAAGCTATAGGAAATAGTAACATAAAAAGTTAATTATTGGAATATCCTAGGCCGATTAGTTGCTAATTGGATAATATTAGTAAAAAATAAGAAGTATAGCAAACTTAAAAAAGGAGGAACCACTATGCTAATAAGAGAGGCGACGTTGGCTGATGCGGAAGGGATAGCGAAAGTCCATGTGGATTGCTGGCGGACCACTTATAAAGATATAATGCCGAGTGATTTTTTAGATAAACTTTCTTATGAGAAAAGGAAAGACATATGGATAAAGAATATAACTAGTAATGGAAATCATGTTTATGCCGCAGAAAATAACGAAGGAAAAATCGTAGGATTTATATGCGGAGGGAAAAGGCAGACGAATCAAGTTGAGGATTCGGGCGATTTAACTGCGATATATATCCTCGAAAATTCACAAAGAATGGGGATAGGTAAGAAACTCATCAAAGAATTATTCTTTAAATTCGAAGAACTGGGATTCAAGACAATTTTCGTAGAGGTGCTTGAAGATAATAAATCTCGATACTTCTATGAGGCATTTGGTGCTGAATTGCTTAAAACCGAAAAAATCAAAATAGCTGGTACTGAATTGAATCTATTGGTTTATGAGTGGAAAGACATTAGCCCCGTATTGTTATGAATGAAATTCAGCTAATATTGCTAAAAAAGGCACAGTCCTTCGTGAAGGATTGTGCCTTGCTTTTTATTTAATCTTGATTAAATCCGCTTTCGTCCATGTAAAATACTTCCCAAGAATGGCCGTCGATATCCAGAAAACTCCAACCGTACATGAAACCATGATCAATGGCTTCATTGAAAGGCTTTCCGCCAACATCCAGTGCCCTATTCACGATCTCATCGACTTCTTCCTTGCTTTTAACGGACAGGGCGACGATGGTTTCCTTACTCGCAGCAGAATCAGGGATTTCCTTCTTGGTAAACGTTTTAAAGTATTCTTCCACTAACAACATGACATATATGGACTCACTTATCACCATGCATGTCGCATTTTCATTGGTCATTTGCTCGTTAAACTCAAAACCGACCTTTGTGAAAAATTCTATTGAGGCATCCAAATCTTTAACAGGCAAGTTTACAAAAATCTTTTCTGCTTGAATTCCCATCCAATTCACCCTCGCTTGATTTTATTTGTTCACTCACCTACTATTCGCTGCAATTTTCGATTTTCCTGCTTGCAGCCTAAAAGGAGAAATCAGCATGGAATCTTTCTTTTCATTTCAAATAAACACTCATGATCTCCGTATCGTTAATAGTTGCTTGGGTATTATTTGTTTTTTCCAGTTTTTCAACCAGCTCGCCATTCGTGACAACGATCGGAGTAACGATGCTTGGAGCGTTGGATTTTAGAAAATCGATATCAAATGTTACAAGCTTGTCTCCTGCTTTTACCCTTTGCCCTTCTGCGACATGGACTTCAAATCCCTCGCCTTTAAGGTTAACTGTTTCCAAGCCAATATGAATCAACAATTCTATGCCATTCTTCGTACGGAGGCCTAGGGCATGTTTAGTATGAAAAACCTGGATCACTTCTGCATCGATTGGAGATACGACCAACCCTTCCTCAGGGAGAATCGCTATTCCGTCCCCCATCATTTTCCCGGAAAACACCGGATCCGGAACATCTTCTATTTTTATTACTTGTCCGTTTATAGGAGCAAGCAGTTGTTCCACACTTTCTTTTTTGCTGAATAATTTTTTGAACATATTATTTCCACCTTTCTCTTTCGGTCCTTAAATCCTTGCAGTTCATACTCTCATATATTAAGCATTTTGTGAATTCTGATAATAATCGATGCTATTTTTTCTTTTGAGATTTGCCTTCTGCTTTTTTCCTTTTGTTCGCTTCCACTCTAAATATAACCATCTCGGTTATTAATTCATAAGGAATTGGCTTGTTTAGTGGAAACTGAACGGCCCCTTTTGAACATTTATATTCAGATAAGGCAGATTCAAACGCAGAGATCGCGCTTGGAGTTGGATAGAATCCTATATGTTTTTTATAAGCTGCGAAATGTACCAGATTTCCATATAAAACAAAGGTAGGCATTTGATAGCTTATCTTCTCTTCTGCATCCGGTGCTGCATCCTTTATGACTTTTCTTAACGTTTTTAATATCTCCTGAACTTCCTCGGGAAAGTGTATGATATATTCATCAATTGAATGAAATGTATTGGTTCCCACCATCATTTCTCCTTTCAGAACTCCAAACTACAATACTCTTATTATAACATTCTTCACCTGCTAACTCCTGGATTGAATCCCTTTGTATTTCACTAACCTATATTTTTTAAAAACTCTTCCATTCTATTCATTACACCTTCAAGCACGATGATCGTCCTTGAAGTATCGAAAGGTTCAATATCCAAGGAATGATTTGCATGCGGGATTTTATTCATGCTTATGTTCGGTTTATTTTCAATCGCTTGAATTTTATCTGGAATATAATGATGATCTTTTTCACCAATAACTATATGTGCTGAATGATTGCAGCTCAATAACCCATCAAAAATCGAATCGAACTTTAATGGATGCTTGAATATATCCTGGTCATAGGCGTAATGAATATGCACGACATCATACTGATTTTGAAGCATGATCATCGTCGAATAATAGAATAGCGGCTTCTCATACGTGTACCCTGCACCTGAAAACATAAAACAAATGGCCGGACTTCCGGTTTCAATATGTGTGTATGTAATTTCTTTTTCATTACTATTTATTTTTCTTTGGTTAACCTCCATGATAGATTCCTCCCATTCCATCGTTTGCTTTATATATTCATTAGCTACTCGCTGCATTCCTCCTTAATCGATACTATCTAGATAGAGTCCAAGAATAAGGTTTCGTTTTTCATCAGGAATAGGTATACTTTAGCTATCAACCTATTTTATGGAAATTATTTGATGATCGATCAATCCATGCCTTAAAGGAGAGTGTTTAATGAAAATCAAAACGTTATGTTTCATTCTTGTCCTGCTAGTCACTGGTCCCATGGGCACGATTCATGCAAGTGCTAACGATCAAAAGGTGAAAGAACTGGATATCGGTGATTCCTTCGATGGTGCGGAAGGCACGATGGTACTCCAAAACTTAAAAAATGATAAGGTATTTATCTATAATAAACAGAGAAGTAAAGTACGCTACAAACCAGAATCGACATTCAAAGTGGCAAATGCATTAATCGGTTTACAGACAAAAGCAGTGAGCGATGAATATGAAGTGAAGCGCTGGGATGGCGTAATCAGGGAATTTGAAGATTGGAACAGAGATCATACGCTTGCTTCAGCCATGAGGCATTCCGTGATTTGGTATTATCAAGCAATGGCCCGCGATATCGGGGCGGAAAACATGCAGCAGTATGTGAACCTGCTCGATTACGGCAATCGTGATATCTCCGGCGGGATCGATCAGTTCTGGCTGGATAGCAGCATAAAGATTTCTGCCCGGGAACAAGTCCAATTCATGGAAAAGCTTGTAGAGGAAAAGCTGCCTATCGATAAGCAGCATATGAGAACCGTAAAGAGAATCATGATTAATGAAGAAGCGGACTCATATGTCCTCCATGGAAAAACCGGTACACGCCTTTCTGATATGGGATTGGGCTGGTATGTGGGGTACATCGAAACGGACAAAGGGGAATGGGCCTTCGCAACGAACATGGATGGCAGCGGAAGCAAAGCCAAAACGATTACGCTTGAAGCGCTGAAAGAGTTGGATATCATAGAAGAATAAACGTTCACGCATGCTCTTAATTAGGGCATGCGTTTTGCTTTGTCTAAAAAGATCGCTGAACCTATTTCTTCAAATATTCATGTGGCATTGCCTGATATAAAGCCTTTTTTTGGTTTGTCCAATCAATAAAAAGAAAATTATCATCTAATATAGTATGGATAGTATAGAAAGGGGGATTAATAGTGAAATTAACGGAAATCAAGAAATCTTATGATGTAATCATTCCTTGCGGCAGTGCTTGCACTCCCGCTTTGAACCTAAGAAGACTTGGCTTAAGAAGATTTTCTTTGCCTCTTGACTGGGTCTTTACCGAGTCATTTGCAGAAGTGGCCAGGCTATATAGTAATCAGTTCAAGGAATATATGGAATTGAAGAACTTGACTTTAGTAGATGGTTCCGGTACTTATTTTGACGATGACATAGATATAAATGCTGTAAATACCTATTTTGTAAGAGATAACCATTATAAAGTTACTTCAGTTCACGATTTCCCCATCCTGCCTGATAAAGAATGGTTTGAAACATATCCTGATTTCAAAGAGAATTTAGATAAAAGAATAGCAAGATTCATTGAAACGATCAAAGATAGCGATTCAATCCTATTTGTAAGATGGTCAACAAAATATGAGCAAGCCACTTTGTTTCAACAAGTAATGAAGGACATGTTAAAAGAAAAGGAATTTACTGTATTAATACTAATCCCCTCGGATGATGCAACAAGTATTTCTGATTTAGCATGGAACATAGAAAATGTTTGTGTTTTAGAAGTACCTAACCAAGTTTGGGATGAGGCGATTTGGGATCAGGTTTTTAGTGGCATACAATTAAATAGTCAGGATAAATCCCTGAGCGAACAAGCTCGATGTGTTAATGATTTCAATAACCCGAAATCTTGCAGCAGAAATAAAAGAAGTTGAAGAGAAAGGCATCCGCCAAAAGCGGATGCCTTTTCTTCTTGACGGGAGTCAAGTTAACCCTATCTCCCGTTTTCTGCTTTGTTTTAATAACGCAGGCTTTTGAACTTGCTGTGAGAGTGAGGTACATTCAGCAAATGAAAACTGTTTACACCCTTTACAACGGTTCTCATCCAGTTTGGATAAAGCTTTATTGATGGCATCACCCGTACTGGAAAAGAACTGTTCCTCACCAACCAGTTCAATAAATCCGGTTTTTCTCAGCATTTCTTTAGGTTCCTGTTGAATTCCTGAAATCAGCACTTGCAGGTTATGAAACTTGAATTGCTTCACGATGTCGGTTAGCAGTGCTTCCCCCGATGTATCGATAAAGGACACATTGCTCATTCTTAATAGAAGGACTTTTGGTTTTGATCGCATTATTTCCTCGATTTCTTCTTGCAGCCTTTCGATTGTGCCAAAGAATAAAGGTCCTTCTATCGTATAAATGTTAATCTGCGGGCAGCTTGAACCTTGTTGCACCATTTCTGGTTTAACTAGTTTATCAGCTGGATCTGGTAATACCTTTGATAATTTCAATGTACCGCTCATCAGTTTAACGAACGATAGAATGGCTAATAGTAATCCGATCCCGACGCCTGTTGTCAGGTCAATCACTACGGTTAACACGAAGGTAACGAGCAATACGACCGAGTCCATGGTTTTGGCTTTTAAAATATGCGAAAATTCTTTGCGTTCGCTCATGTTCCATGCGACAAACATAAGAATCGGGGCCATGCTGGCCAAAGGAATGGCCGAAGCATAAGGCGCCAAACTGACTAACACCAGCAATACCACCAACCCATGAAGCACGCCTGATATGGGGGAGACTGCACCGTTTTTAATATTCGTCGCAGTACGGGCGATGGCACCTGTAGCCGGAATGCCTCCAAATAAAGGCGCAATCATATTGGTCAATCCTTGTCCCATCAGCTCTTTATTGCTGTTATGTTTACTGTTGGTCATGCCGTCTGCCACTACAGCGGATAAGAGTGATTCAATACCTCCAAGCATGGCGATGACCAAAGCAGCCGGAAGGAGTTCAATCACCAGACCGCCAGTGATATGGGGAAACTGAAAATGGGGCAATGCATTAGGAATGGCGCCATATGCCGATCCTATGGTCGCTACCTGACCTGGAAAGAATAAGCTGGCGACAAGAGTTGATACAATCAATCCCAGCAATGCTCCAGGGATTTTCGGTAAATATTTTGGAGTTAATATGACGAGAGTCAGACTTATGCTAGCTACCAGTACACTATAGATATTCACTGTATTGAGGTTCACTAAGATTTCTTTCATATTTAAAAGAAAGACCTCTTCTTTTTTTAAGTTACTGAGTCCAAAGAAATTGGCAATCTGCCCCGAGAAGATGATCACGGCAATTCCAGCTGTAAAGCCGATGGTAACTGGACGCGGAATAAACTTGATGAATCTTCCCAGTTTGAAGACACCTAAAAGAAAAATCATGATACCTGCCAGGAAACCGGCGATTAACAGTTTTTCATATCCGTACTGCATGACCACCCCTAACAAGACCGGGACAAAGGCTCCGGTCGGGCCTGCAATTTGATATTTCGATCCGCCAAAAAGGGAGACCATGATTCCTGCAATAATCGATGTGTACAGTCCGTATTCCGGCCTTACTCCAGAGGCAATGGCAAAAGCCATCGCTAAAGGAATCGCTACTATCCCAACTACCACCCCGGCAACCAGGTCTTTCTGAAAATGGTCTAAGTTATATCCTTCAAACCTGCTAGAACCCATCATTTTATCGCTCCTTCTTTTATTGAATATGCATTTCTTCCTTGCTGACCATATTGCTATATCCATCTATGATTCGATCCAGTTTACCCGTTTCGGGATGGATGACCATACCGTGGACGGCAATGGAATCCGGTAATAATGGATGGTTTTTGATCAAATGGACACTATTCCTTACACTCTCCTCAACGCATTGAAAGCCTGTCAGCCACTTTGATAAATCAATACCAGAGTTTGTAAGGATATCAATTTGCTCCTGGCTGATTTTCTTCTCCTTTGCGGCATCAAGCAGTGAAGAGGATTGAAGCCCCACCATACCGCATCCGTGATGTCCGATCACACACACTTCCTCCACTTTCAGCTCATAAATGGCGACAAGGATACTGCGCATAATGCTGCCAAATGGATGAGAAACAATGGCTCCGGCGTTTTTAATGATTTTCGCATCTCCATTTCTTAACCCCATCGCCTTTGGAAGCAATTCCAACAGCCGGGTATCCATGCACGTTATGATGACGATCTTTTTATCTGGAAACTTTGTCGTTTGAAACCTTTCATATTTGTTTTGATCGACAAACGTCTTGTTGTAATCCAGAATGCTTGAAATAACAGACATTACTGATTCTCCTTTCTCTTTGCAAAACTTTGTTAAGGTGTAGAAATATGATGGACTGTTTTATGTACAATAATCCAGATGCCTTTCATCCACTCGCTTCTTTGGCTCTGTTTTATCATTTGGTGCTTTATTCCATGTTAGAGATAGTTAATTAGAGTTAAATGATAGAAGGATTAGAAATTGGTGAGAATTATTACAGTTCCTTCTCTTTTTTTTGCATTTTCCTTACTCACCAAAGCCAAAAAGGGTGATGCATATTAGACAGCTAATAGCATCACCCTTTTTTTTGCTTTATTCAATTTACGTCTAGATTAGTAAACCCTTATGAGCCACTATTTTATTCAGGGCCATCATTATCGTTCTCTTCGTCATCTTCCCACGTGATTGTTTTTACTTCCTTCGTGTAGCCGTCCACTTGAACGACTGCGTCTCGATCGTCCTCCAATTCAACTTCGACCAAATAATAAGGTGTCTGATCTAGAGGTTGATAAAACTCTGTATCGTCACCTGTTCCTTTTACATGTTTTTCGGCAATCGCAATTGCTTCGCTTTCTGTAATGATACTATCTGCCACCAATGTCGAGTCAATTATAGCTCCTGTATATGGATCGAGTATCAAGGTGATTTTTTCGTTATTCTTATTTACCACTGCTTTATAAAAGGAGTTGTCTTTCTCCTGTACAAAATCAATTTGTTCCAGGTCACCTTGTGAGGAAATACGCGTCTTTATTTCGTTTTGGGTCAGTAGCTTTTGGTGTGCTTTTTCCGTAGTCGCTTCAGCTGTATGACCAATGGTTTCTTTTTTTATAGAACGGACTTCCCCGCTTTTCGCATCCATCCTAATTTGATAGACCCCGGTTTCAAGCTGCATTTCAATCTGATATTCTTCACCTTCACTTTTTGTTGTCTTCATAATGGTTCCAGGAAATTTATCCTTTGCTGTCTGGTTCACTTCTTCTTTCGTCAAACTTTCCGCGGATAATGATGGAGCCCACCATTGAAATCCGACGAATGATAGCAGACCAAAAACAAGAGTCGATCCGGCTGTTATCAGCACTTTTCTAATCTTCATCGTATCCCCCATCCAACATCATTCTGGCTTAATTAAATAAAAGAGTAACGATCGTTCCCCTGCCTTCGAGACTGTCCATTTCAATCCGTACATCTATTGCATCAGCAATTTCCTTTGCCACGGAAAGCCCCAATCCAGATCCGCCTTGCTTTCTGTTTCTAGCTTTATCCACACGATAAAAACGATCGAACACTTTTGGCAATTCAGCCTTTGGAATTCCATCCCCTCTGTCTTCGATGCGGATATATGCTTCATTACTTGTTTGTCCTATGTAGACGGAGATTAGCTCGTCACTATACTTTCTGGCATTGTCTAAAAAAATAAACAAAAGCTGTTTTAACTTTTGAACATCCGTTACTGCTTCAATTGCATCGCCACTATAAATCTCCACTGTCCGATTGTACGCATTCTTATATACTTTCGCTAACTCTGCCATGATATCGGTCAGATTGACGTTTTCCTTCTCTATATTCCATTTTTCCTGATGCCTTGCAAGCAGGAGCATTTGCTCTGTCATCTCTCTCATTCTAATGGCTTCAGAATGAATGGCTTCTATGGATTCATCAAACAAATCAGGACGCTCCAACCCTTTTCTCTTCAAAAGGCTTGCATAGCTTTCGATGACAGTTAGCGGTGTTTTTAATTCATGTGAAGCATTCGATACGAATTGCTCCTGCTTTTCGAAGTTGGCCTGCAGTAAATCGATCATGTGATTAAACGTTTTTCCCATTTCCACAAGCTCATCCTTTGATTTTTCTTCTAGGCTAAGCCGCTTAAATTGGCCGCTAGTTTGAATTTCCTTCATCGTATCGATCATCGATCGAATCGGACGGGCGATGAAGTTACTAAGAATAGTGCTTGATATCAGAACTGGTATCATGGCAATGATGGTTACAGCGATTAATACGATGCGGAGAACAGCGAGCATTTCTTCGGTTGCTGACATGCTTTTGGTGATTTGAAGATTAACTACACTTCCATCCCCCCAAACGATCGGGTTTGAAACGAATACATACTTTTTCTGCTGATAAGTGATGATCTCGCTCTTCTCACCGGGGTAAAAGCTGCTATTTCGATTGCTTAATTGTTTTTCAGAATTGGATGTAACAGCTGTTCCTTTTCGTTGACCTTCGATTACGATACCAATCATGCCATCTATAGGCAGATAGGCTCGAAGTAAATCATTTGGAGATATATTATTAACATTTTCACTAACATCAAAGGCAATTTTCCCCGTCTCCGCTTTCGCACGGTTCATTTCATTCACCATCATCAGATTACTGAAAACAAAATAAATGGAAACATTCATCAAAAGCAGCAGGAAAATGAATAACACCGCAGTATATAAGTTGATTTTCTTGCGAAGTCTCATTTTGCTTCCTTCATGACGTAGCCAACGCCTCTTACGGTATGAATGAGCGGCGTTTCAAAGCCATGTTCGAGCTTTTTGCGAACATATCGGATATACACATCCACCACGTTTGTTTCTCCCTGGAAATCATACCCCCAAACCGCTCCCAGAATTTGATCACGGCTTAGCACCTGACGCTTATTCTTCAGTAAATATAGAAGTAAATCATACTCCTTTGGCGTTAGTTCAATATGGCTATCACCTCTAATGACCTCGCGTGTTTTGACATTCACTTTTAAATCGGCAGTATTTAGCCATCCACCGATTTCAGCTTCCATTGAAGGTGCAGCAGGCCGCATTCTTAAAACCGCACGAATTCGGGCAAGCAATTCCTCAATTTGGAAAGGTTTGGTGATATAGTCATTCGCGCCGAGATCAAGACCGGAAACTTTATCTTCAACCGAGCCTTTTGCCGTTAACAGGATGACAGGAGTGATATTATTCTTCGTTCGAATTTTCCGAAGCAGCTCGATCCCGCTTATGCCCGGAAGCATCACATCCAATAAGATCAAATCCCACTTTCTTGATTGATATGCTTCAAGGGCCTCCTTGCCGTCCATTGCCTTTCCAACTTGATAGCCTTCGATTTCAAGCTCCAATTCAAGCAGTCTTAAGATCTTTTCTTCGTCTTCCACGATCAGTACTGATTCTTTATTCATTTGGAAGACCTCCTTTTGTGTGGGACTCTCCCCATTAATTGTCATTCATTTTCAAATTAAATCGATTGGATTATCGGTAAGTATGCCTGTTCGTTCAATAAGAAAAAGGCTGCCTCAGCAACCTTCCCTGTTTTGAAGTAAAGCATTTGTCAGTTGAAAAGGTCAGGTTATTAAAGAAACCATTCACCTTGAGCAATTTTCACTACTTTACCTCCAACATGAACGTCGATTTCCCCATTATCATCACTTGCTTTTAAAAACAATAAAGAAGGTCTTTCGATTTCGTATCCTTGTTCTACGCGAATGTCTATTTCACTTCTTTCAAAATACCCGTATTTAACTAGGTAAGCAGCTAAACATCCATTAGAACTGCCAGTGGCTGCATCTTCGGGAATACCATAATAGTCCGCAAAGTCGCGAACATTCAAATCATTTTTCGAATCATATGTTTCTGGAGAAAAAACCATAATGGCTTTTGCATCCATATGTTCAATTAACTCAAAATATTTTTCTCTATTTATCTTTACTTTTTTAACGGCTTCCAATGATTTTAATGGGACAACAAGCACTGGAAGTCCCGTCGAAACTTCTTGAATGGGGAATCTATCATCTATGTTTTCTTTATGTATATTTAAAACTTCAGAAATTTTATCTGTATCTAAAATCCGGCCAAAAGTTGGTTGATTTTGTTTCATCCATAGAAGCTCTTCTTGATTATTGAATGATACTGTTATCTGTCCACCTTTAAAGTTTAAAATAATGTTATCCAATGGTGCTTCTAATACTTCGTTTTGAATGATATATGCAGTTCCTATAGTCGGATGTCCAGCAAATGGAACCTCTTCATTAGGTGTAAATATCCGGACATCATAACCGCCATCATTTTTTGAATCAGACAAGATAAAGGTAGTTTCGGAAAAATTAATTTCTTTGGCTATCTGTTGCATTTCTTTATCCGGAATATTCCCAGCGTTTTTAAAAACCGCGAGTTGGTTTCCTGTATATTTTCCATTTGAAAACACATCAACAATAGAATAATTAATCCTCTCCATCAGACTCCCCCTCGTTTACTTTTTAGTTATTTTAACGAATGTCCCAATTATTGCATGTAAATTTTAAAAATTAAAGTCGCTATTTGCCCAGTTAACTCCAAAAAAAAAAGAGCTGCCAGAACAACTCTCATGTTAAAAGCCCTATTTACTTTGTACCTTATTTCAATCTGATCCTGTCAAAATGATTTTTTTTGGATTTATATTTAGGTTCGATAAACTCCCACCAACTAAAAATAATTGGCGACTTCAAAGGATATGGAGTCCATACTTTTCATTAACAGAACTTATCCCAATAATTGAATTTTAATCCTTTTTTTCGTGGGACCTTTTTGTTGAATTTTCATTATGGAAAAGTCTTTAATTTCATTCGTGTTGTTGACGTGGGTTCCCCCGCATGCTTGCTCATCAATATCTTTTATTTGAACGATTCGAATTTCGTTAAGCGAAGCCGGAAGTAAATTAATGACCGTTTTAATTACCCCTTCTTTTTGCTCTGCTTCAGCTCTGCTAATTGTTTTCGTGTAAACATTATGGGGTTGTACCAGTACCTTCATTATCGATTGTTCCAATTTATCGAATGGTATTTCTTCCATTATTTCAGGAGAAAAAGACAGCTCTAATCTCGCATGTTCTTTTTCAATTTGACTGTTTGTAGCTAAAGCATTGTAATGTTGATAAAAATAACCTGAAATGACATGCAATAATGTGTGATACTGCATATTCTGATACCGCCAAGTCCAGTCAATCTGCATCTTTGCCGTTTGATTAATGTCCTTTAATGGCCGTTCCAATTCATGAATGATTTCACCATCTACTTTTTTTACTGTTAATATTTTATAAGTTTCATCACCTTGTTTTATGATTCCCCGGTCACAGGGCTGCCCACCGCCGCCTGGATAAAAAATGGTTTGATCGAACACAACAAACCGGTCTTGTATTGAAACAATATTTGCCGAACATTCTTTTAGATAACTATTCTCTAAATATAACTCGATCGTGGCCATTTTTTTCTCCTTTTATTGCCTTGATATCCTCTATGAGCATGTCAACATGTTCTTTTTTCGTAGCCCAACTGGTACAAAATCTCACAGCACTGTGTGTAGCATCGACTTTTTCCCAGAAGGAGAATGAATACTTTTTACCTAATTCCTGCATTACATCTTCCGGCAAGATGGGAAACTGCTGATTTGATGTGGAATCATATCGTAATGAAAATCCATTTTCAACAAATGCTTCCCGAATCATCATGGACATTTCCACGGCATGTTTAGAAATTTCATAGTATAGGCCGTCTTCAAATAAGGTTTCAAACTGGATCCCCAATAGTCTCCCTTTAGCGAGCATTCCTCCCCTTTGCTTGATGAAATAGCGGAAGTCCTTTTTCAGGGCATCATTCATGATGACTGCCGCTTCACCAAACATTGCCCCAACCTTCGTTCCCCCTATATAGAACACATCACATAGCCTTGCAACATCAGCCAAGGTTAAATCGCTGTCCTGCGAAGCCAAGCCATACCCTAATCTGGCGCCATCCAATACCAATGGCAAACTACATTCCCGGCAAACTTCACTTAATGCTTCCAATTCGGCTTTACTATAAGTCGTTCCATTTTCTGTAGGGTTGGAAATGTAAACCAAGCCTGGCTGTACCATATGCTCATGGGTAACATCATTCCAGTGGGCATCATATAATTCTTTCACCTGTTCAGGTTGAATTTTTCCATCATCACTCGGCAAAGTAAGCACTTTATGGCCAGTTGCTTCAATTGCGCCTGTTTCATGTACCGCGATATGCCCGGTGATTGCAGCAATCGCCCCTTGATGCGGCCGCAAAATTGAAGCGATGATAGTTGTATTCGTCTGTGTTCCTCCCACTAAAAAGTGTACATCCGCATTCGCGGCATCACACTCTTTTCGAATGTAAGCTCTCGCTTTTTCACAGTGTTCATCCACTCCATATCCGGGTGTTTGTTCTTCATTGGTTTCTATTAATCGGTTCAGAATTCGCTTATGGGCACCTTCTGTATAATCATTTTCAAAACGTATCATCCTTTAATCTCCCCAAACCATCCAATTTCTTCTGAATGAACATCATAGAAGCATGGATTTCTTTAATTTCATTTTGTGATAATCCTTGGAATAATCTCACTAATTGTTCATCAGATCTTTCATTAAGCTGGTTAAAAAGAGTCATCCCCTCTGGAGTCAACCGAATCAGAATCGTTCTGTTATCCAAGGTCGAGTGTTCCTTCATAACCAGTCCATCTTTTCTTAACTTGTTAATTATTCTGCTCATATAGCTGCGATCAATTTCCAGTTTATCAACTAAGTTGTTTGCTATACACTGCTCCATCAAACCGATTTCCATAATGACCCGTGCCTCAGTGAAAGAATATCCGGTATCCAATATATGCTTATCCAACACACCAAGTATATTTGTATAAAATCGATTGAATTGCCTGATATCAGCCATGGTATTTTTATTTATATTCATGATTCACTTCCTTTTAGTGGACTTTATCCACTAATACTTTATTGTTATTAGTGGACTTTGTCAACGTTTTTTCATAAATCTATCTATCGATACCACTAGTTTGACCCATTTCAAAAAATTCACTTTTAGGTTGATTGTTTCTTTTCGAGGAAGTTACAATACTTTAGTTAGAAACACTTGTGAAATTTTCCACTTAAACTACCCTCCACCCATTGTTAAAGAAGAACATCCTTTGCCCCATAACTTTTATCTATAAAATTAGAGAATATCGAACACGGGATAAGTTAAGGTGCATAAAATAGGATTGTGATATTTATCTATATTTTTGAAAGGATGTAATATTGTGTATCCTTCTTACACTAACCCACACCATCTCAAACAAGAAACATTGTCACAGGTTGGCCCTTGGGTACAGTATGGTTTAAACGAAGCTCAAAAAACATCTGTCCCACATGCAATGATGGAAATTGCAGCTATTGCCTATCTGATGGGTAAAGGATATGATCCAAGGATGGCGCATCAAATAGTCGAATCATGGGAAGTTAATGAAATGTTTTAACTGCTGTAGCTTTGAAATAAAGATTAATCAAAATGTCCTTTTTAACCCCCATATTAGCGTAAATAAAAAAAATCCATTTTGAAAAAGGATTGTTCAAAATGGATTTTCTTGTGATTCATTATTCAGTTGCTTACACTGTTTTAAGGTCCACAAAAAAAAATCAGGCACCTGTATGGGAGCCTTTAAATAGTCGAGCTATCTAGTGTTTCGTTTACTTCATAGAAGTTTTTAAGATCTAGTTTAATACTGTCAGCAGGGATAAAAGCTGACAGTCTAAAAACACCCGAAAATGGGTCTTATTTTAAACGATAAATTTTACTCGGTCTTCCTCGAGAAGAATAAGATTCCTCACCAATGATTTCTGCTAAGTTAACTTCGCATAAACTTACTACAATGCGCCGTGCATTGCTTTCATCCCAATAGAGATGTGTTGTTAAATCTTTTATTGTAAAATCTTTCAATTTCATTCTGTTGACTAAAGCATACAATTTATTATAATTTTTCACACTTATTTTAGCTTTTTTTAGTTTTTCCATAAAATTCTTGTCATCTATCCGGTAAGAAAAACGTAATTCTTCCTCTTCACCTGCAGACTCAATCATTGTTCCGTCCTCTTGTACAATGACGATGCCCTTGTCTGACTTTTCTTTTGAAAGTTGGATGGCACGTTGAGCGTTTATTTCTGCTGAGTGAAGTGTTTGCCCATATCCAATACCTACAGTTACAGTAGCATTGGATTCATTTGACAACAGAAAGACAGTATCTTTTAAATCTTTTATTTTGGATTCGATTGTACCCCGTGTACTAAAGATAAAGTAGCGGCCGTTTCCCTTCTCAACTAATGACCCCTCCAATTGTTCGCAAAATTTAAGAAGAGTTTCTTTTAATTTTATCTCTAAAAATTGCAGATGATACGAGCTTTTAGCTTTCTCAAATATTTTATCAAAATGTTCAATTTCAATAATTTGAACACCAATTTGGGTATCTCTAAAGTAAAAAGTTCTCGATTTTTCTGCAAGAATTCTTAATGATTGGCGAATTTCCATATCAGTTGTAGATATTCGATAGGTTGGTACACCTGCTTTTTTTAAATTTAGATATACAGCCTCGAAACAAGTTAGTGCACCTTCCGTTTTTCCGGCTTTCCATAAATCAAGATGGAATGCGATTAATTCTTCCGTGCTTGAATCGATATTGAAGTTTTTTATATACATTTCTTTTGGAGTAATATCAATTTGTTTTAACGCCTGCTCTAAATGGGTTGTAGTTATTTCGTCAATACTTACTTTACTCAAAAACTCCTTTTGAAAATATCCCATATGCAAAAGACTTTTATAGATGCCTGATTCAGTATGATCGATATATAATAGGTTTTCCCCTATTCCCACAGTATTTTTTGCAACCATATATGAAATTTGGCCTGAAAAAAACCAGACATCCACATTTTTGTTGAATTCCAAAACTATTTTTTCAGTTTCTCTGAAATCCTCATATGGGTAGGCTTTAAATTCCATGATCGACTCATATTCTTTACCTAAATTAATAATGCGCTCAACTGATGAATTAGGACCAACTACCCCAATTTTATACATATTTTTCTCCTTAGTTCAAAAACTTAATTACTTTAATCTTATCTTTAAAATGGAGGAAATTAAAGTTTAATCCTTCTTCTATTGGAAAAACATTTATCACAAAACATTGTATCTCTAGATTTAAAGGGGAGTTTGATTATGTTTTTTTTAAAATATAAAGAGCTATTAGCATAGATCGTACTTATCTTCCATGCTATAGCTCTTCAATTGGAGAAAATTAGATTATTTTAATAAATTCACCTTAATGCCTTTATTTAATATATTTTGATAATCAATAAAGTCATATAAGTCCCCTTCAATTAATGGATTTAAGCTCTTCAATTCTTCCGGAGTCAACTCTTCTATTGATTTATTATGATCTTCACAATAAATGACAATAGAACCAACAATACTGTGGGCATCTCTGAACGCAACCCCTTTGCTGACTAAATAATCAGCGACTTCTGTTGCATTGAGAAAGCCATATTTTACAGCATTTTTCATATTTTCAGTATTCACCTTCATGGTAGAAATCATATTGGACATAATTTCAAGACAAGACAAAACTGTATCCAATGCATCAAAAAATGGTTCTTTATCTTCCTGCATATCTTTATTATAAGCCAATGGTAGCCCTTTCATCGTCGTTAAAAGCGAAGTAAGAGAACCATATACTCGTCCTGTTTTCCCCCTTATAAGCTCTGCTGCATCAGGATTTTTCTTTTGAGGCATAATACTACTACCTGTAGAATATGCATCATCAATACTAATAAATTTAAACTCTTGACTACTCCATAAAATCAGTTCTTCACTTAATCTGCTTAAATGCATCATGATGATCGAAAAACTAGACATTAATTCTAAAAGGTAATCTCTATCACTAACACCATCTAGGAAATTGTTTACAGGTTTTGAAAAACCCAACTCCGCCGCTGTCATTTCTCGGTCTATATTATGAGTCGTCCCTGCCAATGCTCCACTCCCCAATGGACTTTCGTTCATAATTTCAATTGCATTAAGAACTCTTTTTCTGTCCCTATCCAGCATATTAAAATAGGCCATTAAATGGTGCTTAAGAGTTACTACTTGAGCTCGCTGTAGATGGGTGTATCCTGGCATAATCACATTGTTTGCTTTTGCCTTTTCTTCCAGGTTATTTTGAAGCTCTTCAATATACTCGATCACTTCTAATGCCTTATTTTTTGCGTAAAGCCTGATATCTAAAGCAACTTGATCATTTCGGCTTCTTGCTGTATGGAGTTTTTTTGCTGTTTCACCTATTCGTTCTGTTAGTTTTGTTTCAACAAAACTATGAATATCTTCAAAATCGCCTTCGATCTCTAATGTTCCGCTCTCGATATCTTCCAATATAGAAAGAAGTGACTTTATAATGCTTTCTCCTTCTTCCTTGGTAAGCAATTCACATTTTACAAGCATATTCACATGTGCAATACTCCCTTTAATATCTTCAGAATAAAGTCTCATATCAACATGAAGAGAACTATTAAAGTCCTCCATTAATTTATTTTCTTCTTTTCTAAAACGTCCACCCCAAAGCTTCATAACCATTTCTCCTTTTGTAAAATGAAATTGATTTTAAATATCTGTGTTATCCATATCTTGCAATTCTTGGACGTTCCCCTTTTTTCGCATGTACCAAACACC
Source organism: Peribacillus sp. AS_2 (assembly GCF_026891895.1). Lineage (NCBI taxonomy): Bacteria > Bacillati > Bacillota > Bacilli > Caryophanales > Bacillaceae > Peribacillus > Peribacillus sp. AS_2. Next base: position 72,001 of record NZ_JAPTGA010000010.1, on the reverse strand, counting down.
GTTATAAACAGCAAAATAGTAAAAAACGAATCCTATTATTGCCACGATGTAAGACATAAATGGCTCTGGAATAATACCCTTACCACCAAAATTTCCGATTGATGATATCCCAACGAGCATCAGAATATAAATAACTAGATAGATCCCACCTAGGATTTCTACCGATTTATGTTTATTGATAAAATGAGTAATCAAATATCCAACAATTCCAATTGCTAATCCCCAAATTGCAAGTTGAACCCTACTCCAATTTGTCCAATAAATAAGTAGAGTGGCAAATATAAAGGCTAAAGGAGCAATAAAATTCATGCCTGGGATACCGTTGTCTTTTGTCAAACCAACCTTACGAAACACCATTACCGTGACACATGCTGAAGCGTATTTGAAAATACCAATTGCTCCAACAATTGCAACTATCGCAGTCCAACTCTTTAAAGGAAACAAGAAAAGCAACCCGATTAGGAAATTAAGAGTAAGTGCACGTGTTGGAACTCCAAATCTTTTATTAATGGTTCCGAAATAAGAAGGGAGGAATCCACTCTTCGCCATTCCAAAAACATGTCTTGAAGTTCCTGCTGTATAAGCAAGTGCTGATCCAGTTGGGGAAATCATTGCGTCCGCTGTAATGGTCCAAGAAAGCCAAACCATATTCGCCATCAGTGCTAAATTAGCAAATGGAGAGTCAAATTTAATTCCACTCCAACCATTAGCTAGCATTTCGGGCGGTACGGCTCCTATAAAAACGATTTGAAGTAAAACATATAAAATTGCCGAGACTGACAGCGATGTGATAAGAGCAAGTGGAATATTCCGTCTTGGGTTTACCACCTCGCCACTCATCATTACCACATTTCCGAATCCTGTATAGGCAAAAAATATACCACTAGTTAAGATTGCGCTTAATCCTGCGCCATAGCCATTAGGGGCAAACCCATGACTTGTATAATTCTCTTCATGAAAACCTGTCATAAAAAAAGCAATGATGGTTAGGACAGGGACTATAAATTTAATCGTGGTGATAATGGTATTCGTGACCGCAAATAATTTCACGCCAAAATAGTTCACCACAACAAAAAATACCATTAAAACAGTCGATGCTAGAATTCCTGTTGTCGTTAGTTGCTCCTTAGATATATCATATAGGCCTGGCCAAAACTCGTTAGCGTATTGAATAACTCCCGATGATTCAACGGGTGCAGTGGCGCAGTAGCCAAGCCAAATCGAATAACTAGTCACTGTAGCAAGCAATTTTCCATGGGAATAAAGGGGATAACGACCTAAACCACCTGTTTCTGGTCTGACCCTTGCTAATTCAGCATAAACAAGAGCTATAAGAGTAATGACGAATGCAGCAATAATCCAAGACATAATAGCGGCTGGTCCAGCCATTTTTGCCGTATTCCATGGTCCAAAAAGCCAACTTGATCCAATAATTCCTCCAAGAGATAATGCAGTAAGTGACCAAAAGCCCATTTTCTTTTTCAAATATCGTTCTTGATTCATGAAATTCCCTCTCTCTTAATGGGGTATATTATTATTCGCCAACATAGATAGCTTAGTACTGTACCTAAAATAATTAACTCCTTTCAAATTTTTACGTTCATATGAGAAGCTAAATTTACCTAATGGTTACAAAATCCATAAAACAGCTAGGACACTTTAGCTTAACCCACATAGATTAGCTCAATTGCAAATCTATTTTAAGGTAATAAAAAAGTATTTACCTTAAAATAGATTTTATTTGAATTGTTTCCATTTTGCAATATCATTTTTTGAAAATTCACAATACAAAATTCTAAAGGATCTCGTTCACTAAGTAAGGCGTGCACAACCCGCTTCATGTGGCCCGTTCCAGGTGCTTTCCGTTGTCCAATTTCAGACTTAGATCCACTCTAAGGCAAAAATACCCTTTTTTGTCCTCTTCCTATGCTTGTACCATTTTCGGATGGAAAACTGTTGGCCAGCCCCTATAGGTTAGGGGAAATTTGCTTTATTAATTTCTAAATTTGCTTAGAGTATTTTTCCCTCGTAATGCTGCTACCTCATGCCCATCAAGCTAAGATATCAAGTCGACCAAACGAAACCATAAACCATTCCGAAAAAAGTTGAGCTAATTCACTAGAAACTACTTTCTTCGGAGGGTTACACGGCCATTCTCCCCATTATCTAAAACATCGAGTGAGAGACCCACATATCTCATGGAGATCACCCCTCACATGTCTTTCTGAGTCGGTGCTACTACATTCCTTCGTTCAACCTTTCAGGAGGTGGATGTCGGTCATGATGCCCCGTTTTTAGTAAACAAAAAAAGCAACCGATTAGGCTGCCCTGGACCTTGAATTCATTTGAATGCAGTGTTATTACTTTGCACAAACAACGAAGCTATTTAATGATCCCTCCTTACCATTCGAAGTGTTCATCAGTTCATAATAACCAGTTATTAACGTTTGTATCATGTTAGGGACTTCTATGAATTCTGCACGGATACTATTGGCATAATCTTTTTCCCATTGACCGTCCTGTAAAAATGTTGCATCGACTGTAAGTTGTTTTATCACTTCAAAATTTGCTTGCTGGAGCAGCTGGAGAATTTGAGTTTTATGAAATAAGTTTTGGATATTTCCTTCATTCTTTACGAAGTTTGAATGCAGTGCAAGAATGGAAACTGCACAAAAGTGGGAACGTTGAGAAAGGCAGGTGAAGTCGAGGTCCCATTCTGCAAAACATAATTGTTTTGCCAATCTACGAATCTTTTTAAAGTATTTCAATAAATCCTCTGGTTGCTTGAAATACCATGAACAATGGGATAATACCGCCATATCAAATGGGATGGGTGATTCAAAAAAATCAAAATCCATTTCAAAATGGAAGTCAATCCGTTCTCCTAATGAAGATTTCTTTATGCGTTCTGTTGCTTGATCCAATGTTAACGGTGCTCCGTAATCGGGACGGGCAATATCTATTGCGACAACAGATCCGCTTTCCCCTACTGCATCTGCTATTGCAACGGTAGTATCCCCTTGACCACAACCTATTTCCAATACACGCATTCCTTTTTGGATCCCAAATGCCGCCACTAATTCCAAACGGTGCTGCAACTGCACTTGTTGTATCAAATCATCTTCAAATAATTGATATTCCGCTAAAAAGGATCTTGTTTTTTCGTTTAGTTGAAATGACTTCAAGTATCATTCACCCCACATTTAGTGTGTATTGGTTCATCAACAAAGAAAAAGGCTGCCTAAGCAACCTCCTTCATTGAAATTACCCTTCATTTTGCAAAGCCAATCTTAACATCTTACATGCTTTCGTTTAAAACCAAGCCTTCCTCTACCGACTTCTTTTTGAATACTTTCGTATGCATTTAGAAAACTGCTTTTTTTCTTGTCCCGTTTGACTTCTACGATCCCTATTGCCTTTGCAGTCTCGACTGCCTTTTCATGGAGCGGCAAATAGGAGATCCCCACGGTGGATAGAAAATTATTCATGGCGGATTTCGTTCGTTCTGGCGATTCGTGAATCGTATGTTTCACAAGGTCCAGCATATCGGAAATTTTGCTTTCTGAAAATTCAACGTCTTTTCGATTCCCCAAAAGCCAACAGTAGCAACTCCAGCCCGCTGACATTCTCAGCTCTTCACCGCTTGCAATCCATTTATCGGATACTTCTTGTGCAATATCTGACTCCGATAATGTTACAGCCACTACATAATCGGACAGCATATAAAAATAGGCAGCATCCATCCAACGATCATAATCAGACTCAGTCATGGCCTTTGGGTCTGCAATGATGCCTGCAAAGTACATGGCATCATAGTTGCCTGTCGAATAAAGCTCTTCAGCCAAATCCTGATTTATTTTTATTTTCCTTACGATTGGTTTCATGGCGCCTGTCGCCACGCCAAAAAGCGGCTCATGCGCACCATTGGATATGTACATTTTTTCAGTTCGTTCCTTGCCTAGGGCTTCAAGCTCCTGCATGACCATTTCTACATTCATCGTTAAGCACATCCTTCTATAGGGAGTTTCCCCCCAATATTTTGCCCATCAAATATATATCACCATTATCCTATAACAGACTGCCATTTGTCAGCACCATCTAAGTACGTGTGTGTTACGCAGGGTTCCACTTGTAAACTTTATGACTCTCAATGTTTTGTTGAACTATCCTGCCTCGATAGTTCCATAAGGGGTCTTGTCGCATCCCCATCAAGTTAAAATTTCTTTACGCCCCAAAACGAAAAAAGCTATCTTCAGCAGCATATAGCTTAATTTTTCGTTTTGGGTATAATCCTTTTACTAAGCTTGATGGCGATAGGCGGTACCCAGAAAACAGATGAATTTGTCTGAAGACCCCCTAAAATTTTGGTTTAAAATAGTAATAATGTAATATAAATCTATTTTTCTTGTATGATAAGGTAGAATAGTAGGAAAATGAATCGAAGGGTGGTATTACTTGATGGTAAATGTAAAAAAAATGTCGTTTGTTATTTTTATTTGTTTCATGTTTCTTATACCCAATTCAATCTTTGCTCAAGAAGTTTTACACAATGGAAGTCAAGGACAAGCAGTTTATGACTTACAAGAAAATTTAAAGGAAATGGGTTACTTTAACAGGCAACCAACAGGGTATTATGGTTCAATTACTGATCATGCGGTGAAACAACTTCAACTAGATTCTGGAATTTTGCCAGATGGAGTTTTTGGATACCAAACACAACAAAAATTAAATAGTATTGAAATGATGGCCAGGGTTGTTCATGGAGAAGCTCGAGGAGAAACTTATGAAGGAAAAGTAGCTGTCGCTGCAGTAATTTTGAACCGAATGTCAGCGTCAGGTTTTCCTAAAAATACTTACGATGTTATTTTCCAGACAAATGCTTTTACAGCTGTACATGATGGGCAATATTATTTGACCCCAAATAGCCATTCTTATCGAGCTGTTATTGATGCATTACAAGGTTGGGATCCTACTCATGGTTCTGTTTATTATTATAATCCGATGTCGGCAACAGATGAATGGATTTTCACAAGGGAAACAGTCATTAGAATAGGCAACCACTTATTTGCAAAGTAAAACTAATCTACATACATATTGAGGAATGATATATATAGTTTCGTATTATAAATATCCCATTATCTATGTCGTGGAGTATAGTTGAAAGGTCGGGCAGTAATTGCCCGACCTTTTTGGCGGTACCCCAGAAGAAAAATTCTGCCTTAAAGACAGTTCCGATCTTCAGCTAACGCACCCGTTAGCCATCCATGAATCGCAAAGAACCTATATTGATGATAGTACTATATAAGAAAAGCGAAACTTCTTCCAGAAACGCGCCCTATTCTGGAAGAAGTTTTTTATGTTAATTTCTCCTCTAACCTCAAACATCTTTTGGTTGCATCATCTTCATCGTTTCACTGTTCCAGCCACTACGTTTGTTGAACTATCCTGCACCTTTTGTTCCATAAGAACTGATCGACATAGCTCTTTATAGAACCGAATTAACAAGGTTTTTGCTAAAAATGCAAAGCCATGGACTTTACATCCCCCCACTTAAAGGGGCTTTTTCATGAGTACAGAGCAGGTATTGTCGGAATACATCATTAAAATATCCTACATCAATAATTGCTTTTTCTCCTTTATAAGGGCATTGGATATGCGTCAGCTGAAGTGATTCATTTATGATGACCAAGTCTATTGCGTCCAATTCTTTTTTGCAGCACGAACATTTCACAGCTAGTAATTTTTCTTTTTCCATTAAAGAAGCCCCCTTTTATAAATAGGTATTCTTTATGTCTAGTTGCTAATCCTACCTGTTCACACAACCGTCAAAAATTCCTTTTTCCATTAAGTATTCAGTTGGTTCATCATAGCTTGTTTAACTAACCTGCCGCGATAATCCCATAAGAAAAAGCTGCCTTAAAGGCGCTCTAACCTTCAGCTAACGCACCCATTATTAGCAAAAAAACCACCATTCGGCGCTCTGGTTCTCAACTTATGTACCTGTTTGTTGAATAAAATTTTTAAAGTCCATTACCCTGGAATACCATTCTCATTAAAGCAAACGATATAACCCCTAAATGTTTTTTCATGATTCCCTACCCTTTTCCTGTCAGTTAGCTCCAATAGAAAAAGAGCTGCCGCAGCAACTCCGTTATTTGATGGTTCAAAACGCTCTTTTTTCCGTACCGTTTCGATCAATTGTCTTAATTTTTTTAATGAAATAATAATGTTTGTAGAGGGCGAGTACGACCAATAAGATTTTCACCAATAGGATGTCCACATAAAATACAGAAATCACGATGAAGAAATCGGCAATTAAATTGATTCTTATTTTCTCTCTTCGGGTCATGCCTTTTTTTTGAAGGAATGCTTCAACGTATTTTTCATATAATGAGGTGCTCTTGAACCAGTTTTCAATCGACTTGGAGCTTTTAGCAAAGCAAAAGGCAGCAAATAAGTAAAACGGACCGCCTGGCAGAACTGGTAACACAGTCCCTGCGATACCAATCAAAAGAGATATGGCCCCAAGAAGAAAGAATAGGATACTTTTTACTTTTTTTATTGTCATCACCTTTTTATTTATATTCTATCTCCTTATAACGTAAAGAGGAAGCTTAATTGATTCAATTCATTGATTAGTATCTTTCCTTTTTGTACTTGACCTAACCTGCCCTTTCGTTATTAACAGGATCTCTTATCAATTCGCAACATTTTTTAGACATCGCAATCATTGTGATTCACATCGCAGCCTTATATTCATTCATAGAGCATGGTAACGACACCAGCATATTCCGGCAAATTTTCTTTGGAAATATCCAATGTCTTAACTTCGGTTGTTCGCTGTCCGGAAATCTGAAGAAACTTATCTACCTTTGAAAACATCAAGCCAACAACCGACAATGACTTTGTTCTGTAATGCATGGGAATCGTAATAGTAGATTTCAATTGACGCATTACTTGAGTGGCTTCTAGGGCATTAATCGTGACTGTACCTCCTACAGGAATGATGAGAACATCCACTTCTCCAATTTCATTTACTTGTTCTTCTGATAATAGATGCCCTAAATCTCCGCAGTGACAGATGGTCAGATCGTCCATTTGGAAACGATATAAAATATTGGGGCCTCTCTTCTCGCCATTTACCTTGTCGTGAAATGTCTTAAATCCTCTAATTCTTACATCTTCGCGGATGTATTCCTTCGGCTCATTTACAAGCAAGTAATCACCTGTTGCAGCTTGAATTTTATTGTGATCGAAATGATTATGGGTAACGGCGACTATATCTGGTTCAACGCTTGGCATACGGTAACGAATGAAGCGATAATATGGATCAATAAGAATCCTGGTTCCTCTTTCGGATGTTAGTAAAAAGGCAGAATGTCCAAACCATTTTATTTTCATACAAAAATTCTCCTTACTATGCAATTGATTTAAAATCAAGCAACTTTTAAGGAACCTTGGACTACAGTTGAAAATATATTCCATTTATTATAATTCCACTATTCCTGTAATAGTCCTTCTACCCCCAATCTATCCCTTTTGTTCCATAAAAAAAGAGATGCCTTAAAGACACCCCTTTTCTTACAGAGACAACTATCCCAGGTAAGTTTCTCATTAGCTAGTTATACAATCCTCTCTAACAAATCCCCCACCTTTTCTGCCATGACACGAGGTGGATAAGGCATTCCATTCTTTAACCACCATTCCACTATCCCTACGTATGCATTTGCAACAAATTGAACAATTACATCTTCATTTTGATCGGAATTTTTCCCTTTTGTTATGTCCACATCTTTCTTGAACTCTTCGATATTGAACTTAAGGAACTGACTGCGAAAATATGGAGCTCCTTCACTCGCTAACATCGTTGAAAAGAATAAATAATTGCTCTTAAAATATTCCATACAGTGCACAGTCGATTCTATATAATCCATTTCAGTTGCCGATTCACAAAAATTACCCATGTTGTTTATATGTTCTTCCATGATTTTATCTAATAGATCAAATTTATCTAAGTAATGTAGATAGATGGTTCCTCGATTAACATTTGCTCTGTCTGCAATATCCTGAATGGTAATGTCATCAAAACTTTTTTCGGACATCAGTTCAATGAGAGCCTTTTTAATGGCTTCTTGGCTTTTGGTTATTCTTCTGTCTACTTTCGGCATGGTTTGGTCACCAAACTTTCCTGAGTATGTGCCCACTGCCTAGCCTTTTCAGCGATTCAGAATAACCGACCCATTTCAGGATTGCTGGAAAGAGGATTGATTAATGTTTCAATAACTTATGAAGAAATGCATGTAAACTGCACTGCCCTAAAATGCCATAAGAAAAAGCTGCCTTAAAGACAGCTCTGCTCGTAAACTATGAGTGCTTAATTTTGTTCATCAAGTTCTATAAAATGATGATCTTTTCGGTATGACACTGCCTCCATGGCTGCGAACAGGTTTTGCTCATGCAGGACGTCTATTGCCTATACCTGCCCCTTCCAATTCCATTGATATCAGTAATTGTGATGGGAGTTGGCTGTGCTGATCATTATCTCTTTAAAAAACCAATTGAATCAGCATCATGTAGACAATCGTTCCCCCCGCTATCGAGAGGAGCATCATTTTCTTCCAAATGTGAAGCAGGGCAACTACCGCCACCCCAATGAATTCAGGGATGCCATGACTTCCGGATTGCAGGCTTACATCCTTTAAACAATAAATGATTAAAAGCCCAATTACTGCGGATGGCAGCATTTTACCGAGATACTGTACATACTTCGGTGTGGGTTTTCCTGATGGGAAAACGATGAACGGCAGAAACCTTGTAAGCATTGTACCTAAAACAACCATCGCAATTGTAATGATTTGCTGAGTTAAAGTCATTGTCATATGGTTCTCACCTCAACTTTCTCTAACGGCTTTCTAAGTAAGGAAAGTAACCCCAAAATGGCAAACATGGCAGGGATAATGAAGTTGCTTCCGCCAAATATAATTAGGCAGACAGCTGACAGGCCAAGCCCAGCAAGAGCACTATGATGGTTTTTCTCTTTCATCCATTGTTCAATGAAAATCACAACAAAGAGAGCCGTCATAACAAAATCGAGTCCTTCTGTATTGAATTTGACAAAAGAGCCAAAGATGCCGCCAATCGCTGCTCCTATCACCCAATAGCAATGGTTGAGCATTGTCACGAAAAACATGAACCAGCCCTTATCCACATCCTTCGGTACATCAACAGTACAATTGATGGAAAAAGACTCATCGCAAAGCCCAAAAATCAGATACAGCTTTTTCTTACCGGTCCCCCTATATTTATCAAGCATGGATATGCCATAAAACAAATGCCGTGCATTCACCATTAAGGTTAGAAAAAGGGCGTTAATCGGATTGAACGCGACAAGCAATAAATTGGCTGCAATAAACTCCATCGATCCTGCAAATATCGTTAGACTCATCAATATCGGGTAAATCGCGCTGAACCCTAATGAATTCATAAAGATCCCATAAGCGATGCCTAAAAATAAAAAGCCTGCCAAAATGGGCACTGTGTACGGAAAAGCCGCACGAAATGCTGGTATCAGTTGAGTTCGTTTTTTCATATAAATCACATCCTGATGGCTAAATTTATTTAAACTTAACATACAAAATCCGTACAAAAAACAAGTTAATTGTATGGATTACAATTAAAATAAAATTGCCCCATTTCATCAAAATGGGGGAGTCTGATAGGTTAATCACCTTATATTCTTTTAAAGCCGACCGTTTCAATATTAGAATTCCATACAAAAAATGATATGATTGTATGGAATAAGTCTAGGAGAGGTGAAATATGCCAGTAAATTCATTTGACAATTATCCAATGTCCTGGAAACCTGATAAGAATGCATTAAAGCGTCCTTTTTATAAATCTCTCGCATCATTACTTGAACAAGATATAACAAATGGCTTTTTAGCACCTGGAACCAAGTTGCCCCCTCAACGAGAATTGGCAGATTTTCTTGACTTAAATTTCACTACGATTACCCGTTCCTATAAAATGTGCGAGGTAAAGGGATTGATATATGCCGTTACGGGAAGCGGAACCTTTGTGGCACCCAATGCCACTCGTTCCATCACCATTTCCGCGGATAAAACGGCAAACAGCATCGATCTTGGTTTTGTGGCATCTTTTGAGCAAACCAATGATATCGTTTCAGAAACTTTACAAAAAACCGTGAACAAAAGTTATTTGGAGCAGCTGCTCAATTACAACGATCCGACTGGTATTCCACATCAAAAAACAGCAGCTCTAAACTGGATGGAATCTTTCGGCATTCACGCGGATCAAGAGCATATAGCAATCGTTTCCGGTGCCCAAAATGCATTGGCTGTTGCCCTCGCTGCTTTGTTTGAGCCTGGTAATAGAATTGCAACCGACTTATATACCTATTCAAACTTTATCGAGCTGGCAAAGATGTTTCATATTAAGTTAGTGCCCATTCACGGGGACCAGTTTGGAATGCTGCCAGATGAACTTGAAAAGCAATGCTGTCAAACAAATATTGACGGGATATTTCTGATGCCCTCCTGCAACAATCCGACCACAATCATGATGTCGGATATTCGAAAGCAAGAATTGGCAGCGGTAATCCGAAAGCATCGTTTAATTTTGATTGAGGATGATATTCATGCATTCCTGACGGCAGGCATTATCTCCGACTACCGGCAGCCGATGTTCCATTTGCTTCCGGAACAGAGCGTTTATATTTGCGGCACCTCTAAGTCCATATGTTCCGGATTAAGAGTTGCCTATATGGTTTATGGAGAAACATTACGCGAGAAAATTTCCCAGGCCATTTTCAACATAAATGTAAAGACCTCTTCTTTTGATGCAGAGGTTATCACAGAGCTAATCCTATCAGGAAAGGCTCATGAAATTGTTTCTCATAAGAAATGGCTTGCACAGACTGCAAATGATATTTATTCGGAATATTTTCCCTTAAGAAAGGATGTCGGACATCCTCTCAGTCTATATCGCTGGCTTCCAATTAAAGGGCATAACGATGCGTTACAGCTGGAAACCGATTTGAAAAGGCGCGGCATTCGGGTTTTTCATTCCAATCGTTTTCAAAGCGGGCAGACCACCCCTGATATGTATTTGCGTATCGCCCTTTCTTCCACAAACTCATTCGATGAGTTAAAAATAGGATTAGAAATATTAAAGCAGTATTTAGGCTGATTTAAGTCTAGTAAAAAAACATTCTAGTTGATTGGATCGGAAGGTTCAAGAATCCTGCGAGAAAATCGAGTATTAAGGAGATCCCCCAGGCGCAAAAGTACCGAGGGCGAGCACCCGCCGAAAGCGAATGCCTAGAGTGGAAATAAATGTTCAAGTTTTGACAACTTGATTATTATGAGTTAGTCTACAAATCTTCGGAATGGTCTCACCCCGGACCATTCAAATGAAGACCCGTTTATCCTTATGAGAAATTTACGACACTCCTGCCGAATAACTGGCTAGCCGAAATCCCACAGCCGCTTGCAGTGAGGGCTTGGCAGACAGTCGGCGGAAAGGGAGCGGATTTCTGAAATCAACTCCGAACGTTTTTTACTAAAGCAACTATAATTCTGATGAATTTCGCCTTTAAGGATTCAAGTCTCAAAAGGGTAAGAGATTCGTTCAAGATCTATGCATTTGACCATTTTTGTAAGTGAATGTATAGTTTCCTTCTTTTTTCAATAAAACCGGCAAGTACTGTGAAACCATCTCAGCAATTCCGAGATTAAGCGGATGAAGTATCCAATCAATGGATTTCCAATCAAGAATGCCTTCCCGCGTTTTTTTCGGTGTTTCATAAATTAAATCCTTATCCGCGATATACAAATATACATATATTCCATCCAATTCACCTTCTGGAGTCTCCCAGGTTACGGTTCCTTTTGAAAAAAAGGACTCAACCTCTATCCCCGTTTCCTCAAATACCTCACGCTGCGCACCCATATCAGCTGTTTCACCTTTCTCGATTTTGCCCCCCACCCCATTCCAGACACCCATAATTGGAGCTTTCTCCCGGTTAAGCATAAGAAGTTCATTATTCTTCTTTACAAAACAAACAGTATACTTAAACATTTTAAAAAGAACCCCTTTATCGTTAGTTCTTGCCGCATCATGACTAAGCTGGTTAATCAGAGTAAAGCAAAAAATACTTAACACAAATATAGTAAGAAGGATCTTGACCAAACATCCCTCACTTCCACTGCCTCCAAAGTATTAACACATTCTCAAATTCTAACAATGAATATCGAATCCGTAAACGCTCTCCGTCATCACTCGAGGTTTGAGCGATATATTCAAGAGTTTGATTGATATATTTGTGAGTTTGGGCGATATATTCAAGATTTTGGGCGATATATTCGAAAGTTTGAGCGATATATTCGAGATTTCTGCTGTTTTACACGTGTATTTGCAATTTACTCGTGAGTTTTGCTGTTTTACTCGTGAGTTTGAGCGATTTACTAGTGAATTTCCGCGATTTACTCGTGAGTTTCGCTGTTTTACTCGTGAATTCGAGATTTACTCGTGAGTTTCGCTGTTTTACTCGTGAATTTCCGCTATTTACTCGTGAATTCGAGTGATTTACTCATGAGTTTCCGCTATTTACTCGTGAGTTTTGCTGTTTTACTCGTGAGTTTGAGTGATTTACTCGTGAATTCGAGATTTACTCATGAGTTTGAGCGTTTTACTCGTGAATTCGAGTGATTTACTCGTGAGTTTCCGCGATTTACTCGTGAGTTTCCGCTATTTACTCGTGAGTTTCCGCTATTTACTCGTGAGTTTCGCTGTTTTACTCGTGAATTTCCGCTATTTACTCGTGAATTTAGCTGTTTTACTCGTGAGTTCCCACTATTTACTCGTGAGTTCGTATTTTCAAATAGAAAGCAGCGATTCCTTTAAGGATCGCTGCTTTTCTTATTTATGCTCCTGCCCAAACATCTTTCGCATATCTGCCATTCTCCTCTAATGATTGCAGCCATTCTGTGGCTTCTTCTCTCTGTGTTTGATAGATATGCATATAGCTGTCAATTATGGTTCTTTCAACATCTGGCGCCATTTTGCTTCCGTCTCCGCAGATGTATAGGTGTCCTCCTTCTTCTTTTAATAAAGGAAGGATGTCATGGGCGTTTTCCGCCAATCGGTTCTGTACATATGTTTTTTCTTGACCGGGACATCTTGAGTAAGCGGTGTGCAGTGTTACAAGGCCCTCTTGTTCGGCTTGGACGAGTTCTTCTTGATAGAGGAAATCGTGTTCCGGATTACGGCATCCAAAGTAGAGGTGGGCCGTCCCTAGCGTTTCACCTTTTTCTTTTAAAGCGCGACGTGATTGTATGAATCCCCTGAATGGTGCAATGCCTGTTCCAGGGCCGATCATGATGATTGGTTTTCCTGTTTGCTTTGGCAGCTGGAAGTTGGATTGCGGCGTATTGATAAAGCAGGCCATTTTGTCTCCTTGGGAGCGTTCTGCCAAATAATTCGATGCAATTCCTTTGTATTCCCCGTTGCCGCTCAAAGCTTCTCCACGGACGACGCTTACGGTGATGCTTGCTTCTCCATCGTTGTGCAGTGGTGAGCTTGAGATGGAGTAGTATCTTGCTTTTAAAGGTGGCAGTAAAGCCAGGAAACGTTCAAACGGGATTTCACATGCAAGATATTTTTCGATTAGGTCAAGCATGGTTATGCGCTTGTTCAGGATTTCTTGTTTATAGGTATTATCCAATAGAAGATCTTCAAGTTCTTTTACATGTGGAGGACATACCGTATGAGTGGCAAGCGCCCGTATTTGAGACCGGGTGGCGGGTTCTTGGAACTCCACATGGTTTGATAGTAACTCTTCCAGTTTTACCGGTTTTCCTGTAGGAAGATGGGCAGCTTTTCCGGAATCCCCAGTCAGATTCACGTAATCTTGGCCGTTTAGGTTAAATCGATTGAGCACTCGCTCAACAAGTTCCGCTGGATTTTGCGGGAGCACCCCAAGATGATCGCCTTCCTGATAATGTATTCCCTCTGGGAGCGTTAATTCTATATGCCGTGTACTTCTTCCGCTATCTTCATGCTGTAATTCAGTATTCCTTTTTACAATGGATGTAAACGCATGATGGGTGCGGGCAAGCGGTGTGCCGCTCACATCACTTACGAAGTTCATCGTAATCGAGCTGACTTCCCGATCATTCTTATTCACTTCAATTTTCAGGGCTTCGGCAAGATTCGGCCAAAGGGCTTCTGACCATTTCTCGTAATCCCCTTCAAAGTCATCGCTTGCATCCCCATAGCCTGTTTCTGACAGCCGCACTGCTCCTTTTTGTTCCAGCTGCTCATCAATGAAGATTGGAATGCGTTGGTACGTATTGGCCCAATTGCGGTCCCCGCAGCCGAAGATCGCATAGTGAACACCAACCAATGTGTCACCATGGTTTTCCTTCAGCCATGAAACGAAGTCACCTGCATTATCAGGGGGATTTCCATTATAAGATGCCGAGACTATGAGAACAGCTCCTTCTTTTGGAAGCCGATCGGTGTAATCATTTAAAGGGGCAACTTCGGCATGGAAGCCTTGCCGCTTCCCTGTTTCGGCAAGGTCGCGAGCAATCCCTTCCGCTGTTCCCATGTTTGATCCAAACAGGACGAGTAATGGTGTTCCATGTACTGATTCGGTTGGAGATACCGCGGCACCTTTTTCCGGAGACTTTGGTTCTGAAGAAGCAACGGTAAACGATAACGCCTTCTTCCTCGGTGAAACGCGCATGGTCAATCCGTCCGGTTTAAGAGTCAATGTTTCTTTAACTTCCAATTGATATTCTTCATGATCGATTAGGTCAAAGTGCTGTAAAACCATGCCAAGCACCAGTGTCGCTTCATGAAGGGCAAACTGCTGTCCGATACAGGCGCGCTGCCCGTTTCCAAACGGTTTATACGCATGATAAGGGATGGAATCCAAATCCTCGAACCGCTCAGGAATGAACGATTCAACGTCATCACCCCAAACGGATGGATCACGGTGAAGCTCGGGAATGAGCAGTGAGAAAACATCATCTTTCTTCACATTGTATTTTCCATCCAGCATGGTATCTTCTTTTGCATATACGGAAAACGACGGAGCTGTCGGCCATAGACGAAGCGTTTCATTCAGCACCATCCGGACATATTTCAGCTTTTTCACTTGTTTGTAATCAGGAACATCATCACCAAGCACTTCATCTACTTCTTGCTGCGCTTTTTTTAACTTGTCTCTGTTATTCATGAGGAAATAGATGGCGAACGAGAGGAGACCGCTCGTCGTTTCATGCCCAGCTATTAAAAAGGTAATGATTTGGAAACGAATATTTTCATCATCCAGTGATGCACCCGTTTCAGGATCGACTCCTTTCAACATATGGGAAAGAAGGTCATCTTCTCCGTGATCGCCATTTTGTTTTCGTTCGGCAATCAATTCATCCACTAGAGAGAACATATATTGAATGTCTTCCCTGAATTGTTTTTTAGATTTGATCATCAGTTTATCTTGGATGCCAAGCCGCTGCGTTTGGCTCATCGCTTCATCCAGCGCACGCACCATACTGTTGACAAATGGATGGGTGGTCTCCCGATAAAAACTGTTAAAGCGGTAATTGAACCCGCATAGACCGATCGTATCCAAGGTCAATCGTGTCATATCCTCAGAAACATCTATCTCATCAGCCGGATTCAGGCGAGCCCATTTTTGAATGAGCTGGGTAGCAAGATCCACCATTTTAGCATGATAGCCCCTCATTGCCTGCTGGCTAAAGCTGGGCAGCAGGATGTTATGTGCCTTTTTCCAATTCGGTTCCTTCGTTTCACTTGTGAAGAGACCATCACCGCCAAACGCCCTCACTTTCTGCAGGGCTGGACCGACTTTCTTATCAAATCTTGTTTCATCACATATTTCTTTAGCAAGGGCAGCACTGGATACAAATGTAGTGATTCGACCCGGAAATTGAAACTGAAAAATCGGCCCAAGTTCCCGTGCCAGCTTCATGAAAGACTGAAGGGGCTTATCCTTATCAATGATAGGCAGGCTGCCTAGGGGGCCATATGTCTTTGGCTGTGGAAACTGAGTTGTATTTTCCATTTTATTAGCACCTCATTACGATAGTTAGAATGCGGAATGAACGTTCATTCCGTTTATATTGAAAGTGTCTCAAACATGCAATCGCACTGCATCCCAAAAGCTTTCTTCCACATCTGCCAAAAGTTTAGGGTCAGGTTCAAACTCCCCGATGCGAACAAGTCGCTCAAGCTCAAGAAAAGCTCCGTAAATGATGGCAATCAAAGCTGAAGAAGGAAGCTCCTTAATTTCTTTTTTCTCTTTTCCTGAATCAAAGAAGTTTTTGAATATATTCAATAGCCCTTGAAAGCTGGCATGACTATCTTCATTTAAAAAATGGGCTCCACTATGGATTTTAATAAAATAAAGAGCTTGGTCCTGCTCGGTTGTAAAGTGAACCATCGTTTTAAAAATATGGTGAAACTGCGTGCGAATTGAATCATCATGAGGAAATCCATTCTTGACCGTTTCAGTGAAAATATCCAAGTACTCTTGAAAGATCTTGTTGCCCAGCACTTCCTTATTCTCGAAATAACGATAAATGGTACCCGCTCCAACTCCGGCCGATGCAGCAATCATCGGAATCGTCGTCGCATCATATCCCCGTTCTGCGAAAAGCACTAAAGCGCTTTTTACTATACTGTTTCGTTTATTTGCTGCCGTGATCATAATGATCCCCCCTTTTTTCAAAAGATGCGGAATGAACGTTCATTCCTTTAATCCAAGTGTATACCCAATAAAATCCAATCTCAATCGCGCATACTACCCATATTTTGTGAATTATTTATTAATGGAGGGGGATAAAAGTCTGAAATTATTTCTTTTCAAGGAATAAAATGGGATGATGAACTATCGTTTGCCCCATAAGAAAAAGAGCTGATAGTCACAGCTCTTTCACAGGTTTACTGAAATTATATAGGCAAACTTTTTGTTCACACGAAAAAAAACTTATGCTTGATCATAGCGTTCAGATAGTTTCTTTTTATGGGCATTGAACACTTCCTCCAAGGGGATATTGTATTTGTTCGCAATCACAATCAAGTTTCCTAACACATCTCCCAATTCTTCGGTTAGTTCCTGTATATTCTCTTCAAACGAACCAATCACTTCATCAGGTCTATCCCTGCCGATCTCAAGGGAGCGAATGGCTCGTGCAACCTCTCCAGTTTCTTCTGCCAAAAAGCCAATGCGAATGAAAATGTCCAATTCTGACCATCCCCGTGCTTCATAATATTCTTTTACCCATTGTTGAAATTCGGTGACGTCCATATCGATCCACCCTTCTTTTTTATCATTCAAGTTTAACAAATCCCCTTTAATTTTGTATGATAAGAAAGCAAGATTACTAAATGGGAGATGTGATATTTTGAAAAGTCTAGCTGTATTTTGTGGATCAAGCAAAGGTGCATCTGCTGTCTATGTAGAAGAGGCTAAAAAACTGGGTGCGGAACTGGCAAAACGTAAGATTACCCTAGTTTATGGAGGATCAAGTGTAGGAATCATGGGTGCAGTTGCAGATTCCGTCTTGGAAGCAGGCGGAAATGTAATTGGCGTAATGCCGGATTTCCTGGAAAAAAAGGAAATAGCACATAAGAACTTAACCGAGCTGATCGTCGTGGAATCCATGCATGAAAGAAAAGCAAAAATGGCTGAGCTTGCAGATGGGTTCATGGCTTTGCCAGGCGGGCCTGGAACATTGGAAGAATTCTTTGAGATTTTCACTTGGGCTCAGCTTGGTCTTCATCAAAAACCTTGCGGACTCTTAAATATCAATCACTATTATGATCCCTTGGTCGCTTTATTCAACCATATGGCCGACGAACAGTTCCTTCATGAAAAGTTCCGTTCCATGGCGCTGGTGGATGTTGAACCTAATGGACTTCTTGATCAATTCATTACATATGAACCGCCAACCGTCAAAACTTTCATTACCGAGAAACAAACCTGATCATTAAAAAACAGCCGGTCAAGATCAATAATGATCTTGGCCGGCTGTGATAAACTGCAGGTTAGGTAAATATCCGGTTTAAATAATCTCCATGCCCTTTGATAAGTTGCACTTCATGTTCGGATGAAATCCAGAAGAAATGAAATGTCAGCCCCGCTTCATCTCCTCCACCCGTCGGCTGATGGTCCCATTCATCAGGAACATTCGATACACTTATTTGATAAAAATATCTATTATGTATGGCACCATCGACGTTCTCCCAAAAATCTTCTGTTATTAATTTCTCCACATGAAAATTTTCCAGACCTGTTTCTTCTTTCATTTCCCTAATGACTGCTTGGTAAGCATCTTCTTGAGGCTTCACCGTTCCCTTGGGTATCTGTATACCGGCTTCCTTAATGGGATGTTGAAAAACCAATACCTGTGTTTCTCCATTATTGATTCTTGTCACATACCCGTAAGCTTTTTTTATCGGTATCATCATCAATCACCAAAAGCAAAAATGAGCCCTGTCTCGCATACAGTTTCCCCCTCGACAGTAGCCCTTCCTGTACCTTTACCGATAGGACCTTTCAAGCGAGTAATCTCCACTTCTAAACGTAATTGGTCCCCTGGTTTTACTTGCCTTTTAAAACGGCATCCATCGATCCCGGCCAAAAGCCCGATCCGCCCTTTATTTTCTTCTTTTGTAAGCATGACAACAGCACTTACCTGTGCTAATGCCTCTACGATCAACACACCTGGCATCACTGGGTAATCGGGAAAGTGACCAGAAAAAAACTCTTCATTTGCCGTGACGTTTTTAATGGCCACCGCCCTCTTTCCTTCTTCCAGTTCCAAAACCCTATCAACTAAAAGAAATGGATAGCGATGCCTGATAATGTCTTTGATTTCTTGGATATCAATCAATATTAAGTCCCCCATTGCGATGGATTGCTTTCACTTAATTTTACCATTAGAATCACGATATGGATATTTTTGTATTATAACAACCCTGCTTTCGCTTACAAATCCTTTGATTTTTTTTCCTTCGATTTAGTTAACGGGGATAGAACCATTTCTTCATACCTCTCATATCCCCCTAATAATTTATGAATCAAGCTTATTTTAGGAACAATAAGGTATACCGCCAATCCTGAAATGATGCTCAGTATTGCTCCTGCCAGCACATCCGCCGGAAAGTGGACACCTACCCAAATACGGGAAATGCCAACAAGGAAATCCAGCATGATCCATAACAACCACCAACCTCTTTTGAAAAGCCAAAACGATACACAAAACGAGAAAAACAAGATCGTATGGTCGCTTGGAAATGAATTATCCACTGCTTTTTCAATTAACTGATTAACATTGGCCAATTCGGCAAATGGCTGATTATTCGAATGTAATCTCCCTGCCATTTTTCCCATCATTTCAGCTATTACAAATGTAATCATCCCACAAACAACCATCATCCTACTCTGTTCATTTCGAGTGAACCATATTACGATGACTGCCAAAGCTAATAAAAATACCATGTACTCGGCAATGAAAATGGCAGAAGGGTTTAAATAATCGTACTGTTTCCCTAAGTCATTGATCATTCTGAATACATTGGTATTCAACTCAAAAAAGTCCATTTCATACCCAACCTTCCTCTTTTTCTTACATATTAAAGAGAAAGGAAATATATCGCCATCGTTCTTCCTAACAGTTTAAGCTGCCATCTTACAATTTTGTCACCGGTTAAAGAAGCTTAGTGAGGTCTTGTATATTCCCTGAACTTTCTATATAATCCAAGGAAAAATACGGAGGTCAGTCAAATGAATAATGATAGGAACTCTGTTCTAATTCATGAAAAACAGGAAACGATTTGGAATGCGATCACGAATGATGAAATCATTTCAAAATGGTATGCCCCGGGTTCAAAATGGAATATTCCTAAACTCCAGGTTGGAGAGAAGGCAATCTTCGTATTAATGCCCAGTGCACATAACAGCCTTAAAGAGAATGAAAGCATCCCAATGAGCTTTACAATCCAAGAGATAATCCCTTACGAAAGGTTTTCTTATTCCTCGGATTCGGATAAACTCGTTTACACTTTTGAAATATTCCCAGAATCCGAAGGCACTAGAGTATCTATTAACATGGACGGATATGAACTTAGTTTGGCTAACTTAAAAGCATATTTAGAAGGAAAAGAACTTCCCTATACCTAATCATTCATTTGAAAGAGAATCTAGTTCATTTCATAGCGTCTGAAGGGAGACGGCTGTATTTATAATAGAAGAAATTCGCACAAGGAGGTAAAAAATGCTGAACATACAGAAAAAGTCCGATACTGTCATCATTGTCATTCACGAAATATATGGCCTGAACCGACATATGCATGGTTTTTGTGAGTTATTATCAAAACAGGGTTTTGATGTGATCTGTCCGGATTTGTTAGAACGTGAGACGCCATTTGATTATTCCCAAGAGGAAGCTGCTTATCGGCATTTTATGGCGAACGTAGGTTTCACGGGTGCTTTATATAAGATAAAGGATATAATATCGGATATAAAAGATGCATACCAAAAGATTTTCATTCTTGGATTCAGTGCAGGGGCAACTGTAGCTTGGCTGTGCAGTGAGGAAGAGTGTGTCGATGGAATTGTTGGTTACTACGGTTCGCGTATTAGGAATTATGCAGAATTGGCGCCACGATGCCCTGCACTGCTATTTTTCCCGCTAGAAGAGCCATCATTTAATGTCGACGAGTTAATTTCAGCTTTAGAAAGTAAGGATGTCGAAGTTCATAAATTCATAGGGGGACACGGATTCAGCGACCCTTACCATTCAAAATATCATGCAGAATCAGCACAAGCAGCCGTTAGCAAAATGCTGGAATTTTTTATGGTGAATTAAGGTTCCACATTCACCCTACTGCCGTTTTGTATGGATCCAATGTATGGAACCCGCATCACTATGGGGGTGACAGTCATTTTGAACCTTTTTATATTCTGTTTCCAATTCTTTCAAGGTTAACTTCATAAGCTGTTCCACCGTCTTATTTACAGTATGGATCATAAGTTTATAGATTAATTCCTTCCGCCTTTCTTCCGCACCCTTCCTCATTTCACCCTCTCCTTCTATTCTGATATTATATGAAATGTATCCCTAGACAGGGGGAATGATCGTCGGATTCCTTCTCTTCGAGTTTGCTTATTTTAATATATTCATTTTCTAAATCGGTTAAGGTCAATTCAAATAGATGGATGTCATTCTTTTTATAAACTCCCTTGTTAATCAACTTATTGATCAGGAAGTTCCTTTTTTTCTCAATGGCTTTACGCAATAATATCCCCATGATAAATCCTCCTTTTTAATACGTATTGACTTGCCCATTCACAAAAAACCGGAGACACCTCTTTACATGAAAGAAAAGTCTCCGGTTTTCCGGTCAATTAACCTATAATTCCTATTTAATTACTTGGTATTATTATAATACTAACTACATGCTCCGCAGTCAACTATTTTTTCCTGTATCTTATTTATTTTTGCTTCGCTTCATGAAATGCCGCTTTCACTTGATCCAACAGGTCTTTATCCGAAAGCAATTTATACGCTGTAAATGCTAGAGCTTTTGCTCCGGTCAAGATGGCTTTGTCTCCAGCAGGAGATTTGGCACAGTCGCGGAATTCATTCGTATGGGCAATCAACTCATCATGTCCAATTTTTATATAAGGATGTGCTGTCGGCACTGCATGGCTTACATTACCTGCATCCGTCGAGCCGAAGCCACTCTCTTTTCGAGGAGCCACCGCTTCCCCTAATTGAGTCAGTTCTTCTTTTAGCAGTTCATCCAGAACTGGATTGATGACAAAATCGAGTACTTCATTTTGGAAACGTTCCACTTTAACCGTGCTTCCTGTGGCAAGTGCTGCCCCTTCAGCAACTGCACGTATTTTATTGGATACTTCTTGGCAAAGTTTCCATGTTGTTGCTCTAATGTAAAATCTGGCGGAAGCATATTCAGGAATGATGTTAGGCGCTTCCCCTCCATTGGTGATGATTCCGTGAATTTTGACCTCGGCCGGGAGCTGCTGACGCAAAGCATTAATGCCATTGAACAGCTGAATCACACCGTCAAGTGCATTCACGCCTTCTTCAGGTGCAGCTGCTGCATGTGCTGACTTCCCGTAAAAATGAAAATCAAGGGGGTCGACAGCCAAAAACGGACTTGTTACACCCGTTTTTCCTGCAGGATGGATAAGGATGGCCGCATCCACCCCATCAAATAGACCGTGCTTCACAAAGCTTCCTTTTGCACTTCCATTCGGCCCGCCCTCTTCAGCCGGTGTTCCGAAAACGATCACCTTTCCGCCCGTTTCCTCCAGCACTTGAGCCAGGGAAATGCCTGCCGCCACGCTCGTTGTGCCGATGATATTATGGCCGCAAGCATGACCTAAACCCGGCAATGCATCATACTCGGCTAAAAAGGCAATTGTAGGTCCTTGCTTTGAAGAGACTTTTTTGGCGATGAATCCTGTTTCATGCCCGGCAATATTGCGGGTCACTTCAAATCCTTCATTTCGAAGTATTCCGGTTAACGTATCCGAAGCGAAGAACTCTTGATTCCCAATTTCAGGTTTGGCATGAATGGCTTGGCTCGTTTCGATATATAATTCGGAATGAAGGTCGATATGATCTTCAATGATTTGCTTATGCTGCTTCAGCACTGATTCTCTCGCCATGTCTTAATCTCCCCTTTTTCTTGAATGCATCCATTACTTTTCATTAGCTGGTTTTGTCCAAGCGTCCTGATAATTCACTAATTCATCTACAGAAACATAAGCAGGGATGGTGTTTCCTTTAAACGTTTTTTCAATGAACGCTTCCACTTCTTTCGATTGATAAAGCTCCACTAATTTTTGCAGCTCAGGACGATCGGCATTTCCCTTTTTAACTGCAATGATATTAATATATGGTTTCGCCGTTTTACTTTCATGGAATAAAGAATCTTTTAATGTAAGGCCTGCTTCGACGGCAAAGTTATTATTGATGGCTGAAGCATCGGCATCATCCAATAGACGCGGTGTATTGCCGGCAGCAACAGGCTGGATTTTCAAGTTTTTCGGATTTTCCTTAATGATTTCCAATGATCCCGATCCATTGAATTCTTCTTTCAATGTAATCAATCCAGCTTCCTGAAGCAGGAGCAGTGCCCGGCCAAAGTTTGTTGCTTCATTCGGAACGGCTATCGTAGCACCATCCGGAAGATCTTTGAGACTTTTATGTTTTTTCGAATAAAGGCCCATAGGTGCAATGACAGTCGACCCGATGGCCTCCAATTTCAGATTTTGATCTTGAACGAATTCATCGAAATAGGCGACAGTTTGGAATGAATTGGCATCAATTTCACCTTCGCTTAACGCAAGGTTCGGTTGGATATAATCATTGAAAGTGACCAGTTCGATATTAAGTCCTTCCTCTTTCGCCAAGTCGACAATGTATTCCCATGTTCTCGTATCCCCGCTGCTGACACCGACTTTCACAGTTTTTACATCATCCGAACTTCCTGATGCACCCTCATCGTTCCCGCATGCTGCAGCCACGATGGCCAATGCCAATACCATGATCGTTAATAAGATTTTTTTCATTTTTCCAACCTCCTGTTAGTTTTATCTTCTTCTTATTTTTCTTGAAACAAAGTTCCCGGTGGATTGCAATAATTGAACGATGATCACGAGCGCCGCCACTGTGACGATCATCGTCATCGTATCGAACCTTTGGTAACCGTAAGCCAAGGCTAAATCCCCGACCCCGCCTGCACCGACGGCACCTGCCATCGCCGTAGATCCAACAAGCCCGATTGTCGCTGTTGTAAATGTCAGGATCAACGAGCTGAGTCCCTCGGGAATCAAAAAGCGGTAAATGATTTGCCATGTCGTTGCTCCCATCGCCTGAGCTGCCTCGATGATCCCTTTGTCCACTTCCAACAGCGAGTTTTCCACAAGTCGGGCAATATAAGGAGCCGCGTAAAAGATTAGCGGAACAATGGCCGCATTCGTTCCGATCGCACTGCCGACAATCATTCTTGTAAACGGAATGAGTGCTACAAGCAAGATGATGAAAGGAACGGACCGCAGGATATTGATGATCGGATTCAATACATTAAAAATCCATTTATTCTCCAGGATGTGACCCTTTCTTGTAATGACAAGCAGGATACCGAGCGGAAGCCCGATCAATCCGGAAAATATCAATGAGATGGCTACCATATAAAGTGTGTCACCGAAAGCTGTCGACAGCTGCTCTGCCGTTATTTCCATTCCCCAAAGCGTATTACCCATTTATACTTGCACCTCCTGGACGAGAATCCCCTCATCTTTAATATATTGATAAGCCTTGTCGACCTCATTTTTGCTCCCTGTCACTTCGATGATCAAATTCCCGAAAGGCGTTTCCTGGATTTCAGAAATATTGGCTGATAAGACACTTAAATGAACATCATATTTCTTCGAGATGGTTGAAAGTAAAGGAGTACCCGAAGTAGTTCCAATAAAATTAATTTTCCAAATAATCGGGATATGGGACCCTATGCTTTTTAAGAAACTTTGTGGAATTTCGTCATGTATGACCGTTCTCACGAAGTTTTTTGCAATATCCGTTTGCGGCTTGGCAAAAACTTCGAAAACCGAACCTTGTTCAACGACGCAGCCGCCCTCCATGACCGCTACCTTATTGCAAATTTCCCGAATGACAGACATCTCATGAGTGATTAGCAGGATGGTGATATTGTATTCTTTATTAATTTTTTTTAAGAGCTGCAGAACTGCACTCGTTGTTTGTGGATCCAATGCCGACGTAGCTTCATCACACAATAAGATCGATGGATTCGTAGCCAATGCCCTCGCAATGCCGATCCGCTGCTTTTGCCCGCCGGATAATTGTTCCGGATAACTCTTTGCTTTGCTCGATAAGCCAACGAACTCCAACAGCTCGCCTACACGTTTTTGAATTTCCTTAGCCGGAGTTCCCGATAAAACCAGCGGCATAGCAATATTATCAAAAACAGTCTTTGAGTTTAATAAGTTGAAATGCTGAAAGATCATCCCGATTTTTTTCTTTTCTGCCCGTAATTCCTTCGGGCTTAATTTGGTTAAATCCTTGCCACCGACAATCACCGAACCATCTGAAGGATGTTCAAGCAAATTGACCAACCTGATCAACGTACTCTTTCCGGCCCCGCTATAACCGACTACCCCGAATATATCCCCCTTTTCCACTGTCAAATCAATGCCCTTCAAAGCCTCGACAGTCTGTTTCTTTGTTTGATAAACCTTTTTAACATCCTGAAACTCAATCATCCAATCTCCCCCCATGCTGTTTATTTGTACGAATTCCTTATCCAGAGAGAAGAGCTCATAAAGATAGGGTAAAATTCTGCGAAACTTACGAGTATTTGCGAAATTCACGAGTAAAACTGCAAAATTCACGAGTAATTGCGCCAAACTCACGAGTAATTACGTGAAATTCACGAGTAAGTCTGCGAAACTCACGAGTAAATCCACCAAACTCACGAGTAATTACGTGAAACTCACGAGTAAGTCTGCGAAATTCACGAGTAAATCCACCAAACTCACGATTATTGCGCGAAACTCATGAGTAATGCACCCATTCTCCAAATAACCATATACATTTTGAATAAACAAAAGAGGCCTCTTCCGTCATCAGACAGAAGAGGCCTCTTTTAGACATAAAAAAGAGTAAACTCTTAAATTAATTATCTAAGAAAAGCTCCTTCTTATCTTTCAAACTTTCGTCCGTTGGAATTAGCACAGTATTTTTACAAAAGTAAAAACCCGCTGCCGAGGTATCATAGGGCCAAGTCCCTCCACATCTCTTGATAAGAATTAACGTTATATTTAATTATGTCCTTCACTATATATTCTAATTTCGCTAAAGTCAACCATATTTTTCATCGCGATAAATAGTTTCATAGTATAGTGAATCGAAACTTTTTTATTATATCAATATATTTTATATTTCTACTTTTATAATGATTTACTCATTCTCCATACAGGGTATTCTTCATTTTCTTCCCTTATCTTCACCATGCCTGAATTCGTATATAAAGAAATCGCCCTTTGATTATCCGGAGAAACCCTTAAGTGATATTCGGATACATTAAATTGCCTGAAAAAGTTTTCTGCGTAGCGGACCAATTCCTTGCCAAGGCCTTTACTGCGGTATTCGGGAATAAGATAAAATAGATTCACATAGCCAATTTCAGTTCCTTCGTACTCCCGAATTTGAAGTTCCATTTGTCCAATCGGTTCTTGGTCCTTTTCAATGATCACCTGTCCATCCGGAAATTTGCGGACCCTTTCTTCCATTCGTTGCAGATAGGCATATTCATCTCCAAAACCCGCATCAGTTCCAAAACTTACAATAAAGGAATCTTTCCGAAATTTAATGATAGTATCTTTATCTTTGTCCGTATCAATGGTACGAAAGATCAACTTCATCCACCCCTATCATTTTAGTGAAATAGTTTCCAAGCAGAGAAAACTTTCTTTTTCATAAATAAAAGTCTTAAAGGGGCCCTTTTGTTTTTGTACCTTGATGAAAAAACATCTGCCATCTTCCATTCGCACATTTCCAGATTGAACTTCTTAAGGTATGTTCCAGCTTATCTTCATCAAAAATCCGGTATGTAATTAACACGGTATCATCAGACAATGGATGCATCTCAAATTGACTTAGGGTCATGTTCACTGCTCCGGCTCCCTCTTGCCCCATAAAATCGCTTTTTGACCATATGTTACCCGAACTGCCGAACTCAAAGAAATCATCTTTCAATAAGGATGAAAGCTCTTCTGGAGATGTCCGAACTTCAGATTTTAACAATTTCTCCTCCAGCTGATACAAATGCTCTTTTAACAATGAAGATTCCATTCATCTTGTCCTCCTTTTTCAACTATTGGTGAAGTTCATGATCCATGCTGGCAAAGATTTTATATCCAGTTGGTTTGGTTATAATTGCGGTCACAGCATTTTTTTCTTTTTTTGTTTGGCTGTTTTTCCATACTTTATTGCTATTTACCAAGTAATGTAGAGTGGTTGATTTCTCCTCCAGATGCTCGCTTTCCTTGGTGCGGGCGGTGAGCCTCCTCGGCGTAAACGCCTGTGGGGTCTCACCTGTCCCGCTGCTCCCGCAGGAGTCTCGCACTTCCGCTCCAATCAACCTTAAATTGTTTCGTTTTAAAAACAACAATCATTACGAAAAGAGCCTTTCTTTTTTAACCGTTTTTGTCCTACCTATTTTCTTATTAAGAAACTGGACTCACGACGGATTTTTCTAAGTGTTAAGAACAATTTAACCACAATACTAGCGGTAATTCCTTTTTTACTGCCGTCCAATGCGAACTATTCCTTACTAAAACATAATAATAAGTTCCTCAAAATGAATCATCGAGTCCATAAAAAAAAAGGAGCTGCAATAACAGCTCCTTTCTTCTGTGCATCCGGTCGTTTTCCCATCAGTGTTATCGTGATAGGGTTCCTTGCAGACGATTGGTTTCGGCGATTACTTTTTCTTCATCGATCGTTAAGCAGCGGCCATCTTTCACGACCATTTTGCCATCGATGTATACATCACATACGTCATTTCCGCGCGCTGCATAGAGCAGGTGCGAATAGGCTTCACTCAGTGGCTGCAGGTGTTCTTTGTTATATGGGTAAATGGTGATGAAATCTGCTTTTTTACCAGCTTCCAGTGATCCTGTGTGACCCATGCCTATCGCTTCGGCGCCCATTCTTGTGGCCATGGCGAGTGCTGTTTGGGCAGGGAATTTTGTGGCATCCTTATACATTCCTTTTTGCAGTAATGCGGCTGTCCTCATTTCTTCGAACATATCGAAGTTGTTATTGGAGGCGACGCCATCTGTTGCCACTCCCACTTTAATGCCTGCATCAAGAAGGGCGACGACATCTGCTATCCCAGATCCGAGCTTCAGGTTACTGATTGGATTATGGGCAACGCGAACATCATACTGTTTTAGGATCGCCCGTTCTTCATCATTAAGGACCACACCATGTGCCATCACTGTAGGCTGATCGAACAGGCCTAGACGGCGAAGGTGCTCGACAGGACGGGATCCGTACCGTTTTTCGATGTCGAGGATTTCAAAGTCCGTTTCCGATACGTGGATGTGCACCATCAAATCATTCTCTTTCGCAATTCGTGCACTTTCCATGATCGCTTCAGGTGTGCAGGCATATGGGCTATGTGGTGCGACCATGGTAGTCAGGCGGCCATCGGCAAATGCTTTATAGTTTTTTGAAAACTGCTCAGCCCCCATGAGGTTCGCTTTTTGGTCTTTTTCGGTACCCAAGCTGAAGATCGTATAGGAAAAGGCTCCGCGCATTCCTGTTTCGCCTATCGTCTCCATGACAGCACCTGCATCTATTCCATTAGGATTGAACATATCCGAAAATGTCGTGGTTCCTGATTTCATCATTTCCATAATGCCTAGCTGTGAACTTACAGAGGCGATTTCCGTTGTAAACTGGCTTTCAATAGGCCATATTTTCGTTTCAAGCCATGGCTTCAGCAGCATATCGTCCCCGATACCGCGTAAAAGGGTCATTACAATATGCGAATGGGCATTCACAAGACCTGGCATGATCCATTTCCCGCCAAGGTTGACCACATGATCTGCATCTGCCAATTGCTGTTCATCATGCTGGCCGATGTAGGATATGGTATGATCTTGTACAATCATCATGCCGTTTTCAATGATTTGGTTTTCCTTGTCCATCGTAAAAAATGTAGCATTCACATATATTGTTTTCATAAGTATTTCCTCCAAAGTCGTATCAGTATCAACATGTCCTATTCCGCATTCTAAACTAGCACCTTACAGGTAATCAAGTAATTCCATATTATCAGGGGCCATTTCACTTTACCTTAGGAACCTATTGGAAGAGCACCAAGATAAATGCTTCAATTAAATGGTTATCCTTTGTGAAATCAGCTGCTTAAAAATATCTTCCCTTTATTGCTCGTGACAATAATTGCTTCTTGAACATCTTGAAGGCTGTAGTGGGAATTGGGCATCATGAACTTCAACTTTTCATCAGCAATGAACCCCATCAAAAGGTTAAATGTTTCCTGCCAGGTTCGAACGGAAGCCTGCTGATTCCAATGCCGAAGATGAAACATTTTAACATCCACTTTTGTCCTTCGTGAAATTTCCGCCCAATTCACTGACTGTCCTGATAAAAGGCCAATCGTCAATAAGATGCCATTTGGCCGTAAGCAAAAAGCCAGTTCTGAACCATCGATGCCGCCCACTGAATCTATGGCCGCTTTCGCGCCGCGCCCACCCGTCATTTCCATCAATGTATCATGCAATGATGATCGGGATGTATCGATCACATATGAAGCACCAAGTTTAAGCAGTTCTTCCGTATACTTATCGTTTCTCGTTACAGCAATCAGCTTAAATCCAAGAATCTTGGATAACTGGGCGAGTATACGGCCAATGGAAGATCCGCAAGCATTTACGAGTAATACATCATCCGGTTTCAAAGTTAATACTTCTGTACAGATTAGCCATGCGGTTACCGGATTTATATATAATTGCGCTGCTATATGGTCTTCAATCGAATCCGGAATGACGATGGCCAGCTCCGCTGATGTTTTAACAAAATCCTGCCAGGTCCCTTCACCGCGCAAAGGCAGAACACGCTTGCCTATCAGCTCTTTCGAAACTGCTGGACCCACTTCTTCAACAATGCCGACCCCTTCATAACCAGGTATGGAAGGCAAGGGGATTCGGTGGGAATAGGCACCGCGAATGGGCAGCAAGTCAGACGGATTAATGGGACGTGTGATCATCCGGACGAGGGCTTCCCCCTCGAAAGGTCTTTGAATACATTTATTTTCAACCTTTAAAACCTTTTGCGGATCCCCAAACTCATAGAATTTAATACATTTGGCTTCCAAAATAATAGTCTCCTTTAATATATAAGTCTTTCCATTTTAACATTTAACTGTGGAATTATTATATTATGATTCTGGTTTTCCACGTTTTAATCCCTCCTTCCATAAATTTGTCGTTAAGAATCTTCTTGTTGTTCCAAGCATATGTTTTATAAAAGTTTTTTTATTATGTACAAGGGGTGAAGAGATTGAATAAGGTAGGAAAAAATGATTTTGTATCTGGGTTTGTACCACATCACAATCATGGATCTGTTGATTATACTTCCATAGCGGACGGCCATGTCCATCAATGTTTAGATGTAACATCCCCGCCAATTTCATCACAAGAGGGAGGACATATTCATTATACTGAAGGATATGTGTTATTTGAGGATGGACATTCCCATTATTATAAGGCATATTCGGGACCGCCCATTCCGGTTGGAAATGGAATGCATGTTCATTACTATGATTTTTATACAACGGAAGATGATGGGCATAGACATAGAATTACAGGGGTCGATCAACCTGCCCCAGGAAATAAATAAGAACAAAAAAACATCAGGGGGCTGGGAAATCCCCCTGATGTTTTTTTGCCTTCGATAGACTCTAAATGCATCTCTAACTTTATTAGAAATAGTTTTTCTAATCCTGAGATAAACCTATGGGAATGCATAGAGGCGTTTGATCAACAGGGTTTTCAATAATGCAGCATTCCAGTCTGAAAACGTCCTTGATCATCTCTTTTGTGAATACCGTTTCAGGCGGTCCCTCTTTATAGATTTTTCCCTGCTTGATGCTAATCAGATGATCGGCATACTGTGCCGCTTGATTCAAATCATGCAAAACCATGACAATCGTGCGTCCATACGCTTCGTTTAAATCGCGCAGTAATTCCAATATTTCAATTTGGTGCGCTAAATCCAGATAGGTTGTCGGTTCATCTAACAGTAAAAGGTCGGTTTCTTGTACCAAGGCCATCGAAATCCATGCTCTTTGCCTTTGTCCTCCAGATAAGGCATCCAATGTCCGATCAGCGAACTCCGTCATTTTTGTTGCTGATAAGGCACGTTCGACAATCCTATGATCTTCTGGGGTTTGTCTGGAAAATAAGCCTTTGTGCGGATGCCTGCCATAATAGCATAGTTCTTTAACGGTTATATCTTCCGGAGCTTCCGGAGCTTGGGTTAAGATGGCCAATTTCTTGGCCACTTCTTTGGAAGATTGCTGATGAATGGACTTTCCATCTAAATAGATCGTGCCTTGCTGCGGCATCAATAATCTAGCTAGGGACCGCAGAATCGTAGATTTGCCACAACCATTGGAACCAATGATTATACTGATCTTACCTTCAGGAATTTCCAAATCGATATTATCAATGATTTGAGTTGCCCCATAAGAGAGCGAAAGATGCTCTGCTGATAATGTTGTCATGATATTCAGCCTTCCTTATGTTATTTTTCTTTCACGGCGCAATAGATATAAAAAATATGGTACACCAATCACCGCAGTGATAATTCCGGCAGGGATTTCTATTGGAGGGAACAATCCTCTTCCCAGGCTATCGGCAATAAGTAGAAAGATAGAACCAAAAAGAGCTGAAGCGGGAAGTAAAACCTTGAATTTTGACCCTACCACTCTCCTTGCAATTTGGGGGGCGATCAAACCAATGAACCCGATTGAACCAACCGCAGCTACACAGACTCCGATCAATATGACTGAAACGCTTAACAATATATAACGCAGTAATTTTGACCTTTCACCGAGACCTGTGGCCATATCGTCTCCAAGGCTCAGTACATCCATTTTTGAAGTTAATGCAATCAATACCGGTACAAGCACAAGACATGGAAGCAAAATGAATACTTGATCCCATCCTCTTCCCCATAGACTGCCAGTCAACCACAGCAGTGTCGTGTTTACATCATCCGGGAACTTGACCATGAAATACTCTATGCCAGCTTGACATATGGCCCCTAAAGCAATTCCGACCAAAGCTATCGTATTTGGTTGTGCTCCTTTTTTATAAACAAATATCATCAAAATGGCCGCCATGACCGCCGCCCCGATAAATGCTGAAAGAGGCAGTATGATAATGGGCGATTGCGGAAATAAAACAATGACGATAACTGCTGCCAATCCGGCCCCTTTTGTTACCCCAATCACATCTGGAGAAGCCAGCGGATTTCGAAGGACCCCTTGCAGAATGGCTCCGGCCGTTGCCAATCCAGCCCCCACTATCACGGCAATCAGAATGCGCGGTATGCGATAGTTGTGCAGAATGAATGTCTGACTTTGCATGCCATTTCCAAGGAAATTTTGGAGAATTTCTAAAGGTGAAATATAAATGGCCCCTAAGCCCAGGCTCACCATTGCTAAAATCAGCACAGTAACCGAGAGCAACAGGATAATGGCATAAGGGGATTTCAACCCAAATGTCCGTTTTAGTTTCATTGCTTAATATTCCTCCCTCTCTTCGCTAAATAAAGGAAGAATGGCGCTCCGATCATAGCGGTTACGATGCCTACCGGCGACTCAAAAGGATAAGCGATGAAACGTGCGAGAATATCTGCGTACACTAAGAGTAAAGCGCCGAATAATGCAGAAAAAGGGATGATCCTTCGATAATCCCCGCCCACCAGCCTCCTGACGATATGAGGAATGATCAAACCTACAAAGCCTACCGGTCCTGCGACGGCAACCGAAGATCCTGCCAAAATGATCACCAATATTCCTGCTAAAATACGGATTCGGTTCACGCGCTGCCCAAGTCCCTGCGCCATATTTTCTCCTAAGACAAGGATGGAAACAGATCGAGAGAACATGGCAGCAACAAGCAGCCCGAAGATAGACCAAGGAAGAATCATGTTCACGTGGGCCCATGTTTTTCCATTAATTGACCCGACTAACCAATAGAGCACATCTTTCGCTTGTTCATTAAAGATGATCATGCCTTGCGTTAAAGAAGATAAAAAAAAGTGAACAGCCATTCCAGCCAATGCCAGCTTCACTTGGGTCATTCCTCCTCCCGAAGCAAAAGAATAGACTGCCATCCCTCCCATTGCTGCACCAATGAATGCAACGCAAACTAGAGACACGGAAGAAAGGTTAGGAAAGAAAACAAAAGCTGACACAATAAAAAATGAGGCACCGGCATTAACACCAAACACTTGTGGAGAAGCTAATGAATTCCGGGTAATAGCCTGCATGAGAGCACCCGCTACCGCTAAATTGGCACCGACCAATGCTCCAACTAAAGCTCGTGGCAATCGAAGAGTCCTTATAATAGTCTGTTCCTTGGACGAGTCGGCATCAAAAAATGACTTCAAAACCATTGATGTATCTATATCGGCCGCTCCCACAGAAATACTCGTCAGGATGCCTAAAATTAACAAAACGATCCCAGCTATAGCCGTACATAATACTTTCAGTTTACTTCTACCTACAGTTTCCATTTTCTATACAACACACTTCCTGACAAAATTTAAACCTAAGGGAAAGCGAAGTAAGAATGGGATCTCTTACTTCGCTTTTGTTTGTCTATTCTTCTCCAAGCAGTTTTAAAGTGTCTTTAGCAATGGCCTCTGCGGATACAACACCGCGGTATCTCGTCCATAAGTCTCGATCAACACTATACACTTGTCCGTTTTTTACAGCCTTCAAGTCTTTCCAAAGTGGATTGTCTTTCCACTCATCAGTAAGTAATTTACCCTCATTATTCGCTAAAAGCAGCACATCCGGATCGATCTCGACAAGCTGCTCAAGGTTCATCTCGGCATGTGGCTGTTTCTGCTGAATGGCATTTTTCAATCCCATGCGCTCAAGCAATTCTCCATCATAAGAAGATGAAGTATGGGCTTGGAATGAAGTATCTCGTACAACTGCTGGTAAAACCGTCATATTTGAATCAACAGTAAGCTTCGATTTAAGTTCCTTAATCGTTTTTTCATGCTCACTCAATCTTTTTTCTGCAGCATCTTCCTTGTTCACTGCCTTTGCAATCGTTTTAAAAGAATCCAGGTTTTCTTGATAAGTAGATTCCCGGCTTTTTAAGACGATGGTAGGAGCAATCTTCTGCAAATCTTTATAAATCCCTTTATGCCGCTCAGCATCTGCAATGATTAAATCCGGCTGTAAAGAACTGATCACCTCTAAATTAGGCTGCTCACGTGTCCCTACAGAAGTATAATCCATTTCTTGACCTACAAGTTTTGTAATCATATCTTTTTTGTTGTCATCTGAAATCCCGATAGGTTTTATCCCTAGGGCATTTAAAGAATCAACGAAAGACAGCTCAAGTGTAACGATTTTTTTCGGAGTATCTTTCATTTCCGTTTCTCCCATTTCATGCTTAATCGTCCGTGTTTCTTGATTACTTGTTTTGGCAGAAGTCTTCTCTGCTTCTGTTGTTTTTTGAGAATTATTACATCCTGATAACATCACCATAATAGCAAGTAACAGGATGAATGCTCCTCCCCCAAACGTTCTTACTTTTCTAAATTCCCTCATATTTTGCACCCTTCCCGTCATCTATACCTTCTTCACGAGTTAATCATAATTGAAAATGATTATCATTATCCTGCTGTTATGATAAAGTCATAGATTGATACCGTCAATATTAATGAAATTTTGTGAATAAAAATCATTATGGCCATTAAGACAATCTGCATGCATTTTATTGATAACGTGAAGTTGAACTTTAAAAAATGTAAAAAAAGAGCAAACCCGTTAAGGACTGCTCTCCTTGCCTTGCCTTTTCAAAGAAACTATTTTCTTTCAATCAGCATCTCTTCGAGAGGAAATTCTTCATTGGAAGCTTCTTTTTTTGAGCGTTTTATGGAGGTTTTGATAAGAATGGTTGAAGCAATTGATAATGCCCCCATGATCAGGTAACCTGTGGATCTTGAAAACACTTCAATCAAGATGCCAATTAGGACTGGACCCAAAAACATTCCAGCCGAATATAAACTTTGGAACAGGCCCATTCTCGTAGATTGTTTAATCTCCGGGATATTTTCAACAGCCCAGGAAGTGACGACCGTAAAGATCAGCCCGTAACCGAAACCTTGGAATGCTTGCAATAGGAAAAGCATCGTTAAATTTTCAGCATAAGGAATCAATATGATGATGACCCCTTGTAATACCGCTCCCAAAATCGCCGTATTCATTAAACCGATTTTTTTATAAAAAAGGGCTCCGCATAATCCTGCGGCTAAGCCATATATGATCAGATGTGTGTTTGCCAGCATGCCAATCAATAGCGGATTTGCTCCAAGGTCGGTTGCAACTAAAGGTGTGAACGTATCCCTTGTTCCGATGGTGACCATCAAAGCAATCGTTGCCAAAACGGAAATGACCCAGATTTTTTTATCGGTGATTTGCTCGACAAGTATTTTCTTATCGTATTTTACTTTTACCCCTTTAATACTTAGGTCTTTTGTGAAAAATGTTAAAACGAGTGCAAGTATGGCGGCAGCCACCGCTACTAAAAAGCTATACCGATACCCATAATTATTGGCCACTACTGCACCGATGGTTGTCCCTAGTATGGAGCCAACCGGCGATGCAACACCCAATATCGCCACTGCTTTTGCAGCTTCCTTCACACCAAAATAAGAGGCGAACATAACATTGTAAATAACCCAGGTGGAACCTGTTAACCCGTCCGAAATTTTCCCAAGGTACAATGTGGTTGCATTCGGTATGAAAAAGGCTAGCGTCCACATTACAATGGTTATCAGCAACCCGATTTGGATAAACAATCTTCGTTTATGCAGCATATCCGAAAATACGCCTATCGGAAGTCGTGTCAATAAGGCCACAATTCCTGAAATGCCGATTATACTGCCTATAATAACTGAATCGAACCCTAGATCTTTAGCATAAGAGGAGATAAATGGATCAAATGCGGTAATGGTGACAAAGAACAACAAGCTAATGATAAAGAATAAGATGGTTTCTTTCCGATTATTAATTTTATTCGTTTTGTCCATATATTCCACCCTTTCATTCCCCTCCCTTTCGTCCCACTGGACAGAAAGGCGATGCTATTAGTATTTACACTAATTCTTCTAACTTGCTTCAAGGAAACACTATCAAATCAGTGTTTGATGGCGAGGATTGATTTCCTCTATGATATTTTGCATCCTTAAAATATCCTCATTCAAATGCTGGCTGATCTTTATAACCTCCGGATGAGAGGTTCCTTTATTCTTCGTCAATACATACATATCCTGGCGGTGCCCATCTATCATCTTACTTAATTCTAATACTGTCTTTAAGATCATTGATCTTGTATCCTTTCCTATTAAAACAAGTATCATTAAGGGTAGTTCTGTGGTAAATTCAAATATCGAAATATTATAGATATACGAGTTTCATAATAAGTTGGGAGAACTAGCAAATAATAAATGTACCATTACTACTTACTCCCAGTTTTTCAACTCACCAATAGAAGAACAAGAAATCGGTCCTGGAGCCAAAACCATTTGATCATTGCATTTTAAGATGCCTCTCAGAGTAAAAACTTGTCAAGGCATATTGCTCATAAGCATACCCAGCACGAAATAAGAGGTCTTCTCTATTGTGATTGGCGATTAACTGCAATCCGAGAGGGACTCCAGGTTCTGTAAGCCCAAAAGGGATCGATAACGCCGGATGCCCTGTGATGTTAAAAAGGCTGGTGTAACGAATCATACAATCCCCGAGAGATTCATTTTGTCCCCCAATGGTAACTTCTTCTGTCTGTAGGTCAGCTGTGGCAATAGGCATCGCTGGGGTAATCATTACGTCAACGTCCAAAAAGATTTCTGAGATCCTACGAGTCCATTCCGCCCTTTTTTGCAAAGCATTTAAATAGTCATAGGCCGAAATAAGGCGACTTTTTTCAAATGTTTTTTGCGCGCCTTCACTGTAGAGGTGAATAGCCGACTGAATACGTTCTTTATGAACAACCCCAACTTCTGACGTCCCAAGTGTCGTTGCAATACTTACTACATCCGATAAAAAAGAAGTATCTACTTCTACTATAGCAGCTCCTAAATCGATCATATGCTGTACAGCTTTTTCATACATTTTCTTGACTTCGTCATCCATATTTTCATTGAAATAATGTGTCGGCAGGCCGATTCTCATTCCTGACAGTCCATTCAACCCTGTCGTTGTGTAAGGGATGCCTGTAAGGGTTTGCATGATTATCGCCGTATCTTCAATGTTACCTGCAATCGGTCCTGCATGATCAAGAGTCGACGATAATGGGGTCATACCCTTCATGCTAACTAAGTTATAAGTAGGTTTTAAGCCCACGACACCACAACAAGCTGCTGGTACACGAATTGATCCGGCAGTATCTGTACCGATGGAACCTAAGCAGAGGTTTGCTGCTACAGCAGCAGCTGAACCACCACTGGATCCACCTGCAGTCTTATTCTTATTCCACGGGTTTATGACATCACCAAAAAAAGGATTCTCAGAGGTTATGCCAAATGCATATTCATACATATTATTTTTACCAAGTAAAATACTGCCCTCCCGTTCTAACATTGTGACGACTTCAGCATTTTCGGTCGGGATTCGCTTCTCATCAATTATTGAGCCGCTAGTTGTTAAGATACCTTCAGTATCAATAGAATCTTTATACGAAATAGGTACCCCTAACAAACCTCCTCTTACTTCTCCTGAATTAATCATCATTTCCGCCTTTTTTGCCTGATAAAATGCCTTTTCCTCTGTTACGGTAATGTAAGAATGCATTTTTGGATTTAGTTTTTTTATTCTTTCCATATACCATTTAGTGATTTCAGTAGGGGAAAACAGTTTATTTTTATACCCTTCCATCAGTTCTTTTATCGTTAAAATCAATTTGCATGACCCCTCTATCTGTGCTTTATCATCAATAGGCCGAATTGTTCTTTTAACTAACCTGATCCCTCACGTTTGGAAAGCTTTCATTTGCTTTTGTTCTAATAAAAAGTTTTATCAATATACCTGAAATAGCCGAAAGGATTCCTATTATTATAAAGCTAAAACTTCTTGAGAATGCCTCTGTCAATATCCCCATCAAAACCGGACCAAAAAACATTCCAAACGAAAACACGCTTTGAAAAAATCCCATCCTCGTGGATTGCTTATGTTCTGGAATATCCATAATACTTAATGACATTAAAACAGTAAAATTCAATGCAAAGGCGATACCGGAAAGCGCTTGCAAACAAAAGAGCAATGGTAAGTTTGGTGCAAATGGTGTCAAAATAGCAACAACACATTGTAAAAATGCTCCTGCAATAGCTGTGTTCACTAAGCCCAACTTTTTATAAAAAAATCCTCCACATAATGCAGCAGCAATCCCTCCTGCAATTAAAAACGTATTCGATAGCCAACTCAGAGCAATCGCATCAGCCCCTAAATCTCTTGCCACAAGAGGTGTAAATGTAACTCTCATTCCAAAAGAAGCCATCAGCGTTATGATTGCTAGCAGAGATAAAAGCCATAAGTTTTTATCGGTAATTTGTTCCTTAACGATTCTTTTTATATCATCTTTTTCCCTTTTCACTGTAACTTTTTTCTCTTTCAAAAGGAACGTTAAAACAAAGGCGATAGAAGCAGCAAAAACGGCAACAAGAAAAGAATATGAATATCCGTAACTGTTTGCGACAATTCCACCTATTACCGAACCCACTAAAGCCCCAATGTAATCTGCCAAAGTTAAAAAAGCAACAGCTTTTGCAGAATTATGGACACCGAAATAAGAGGCAAACATTACAGTATATAGAACCCATGTAGCCCCCGTTATACCATCCAAAAATTTCGCGAGATATAAGGTAGTGGCGTTTGGTTCTATAAAAGCGATTATCCAACCAATGATTGTAATTAAAAGCCCAACTTGAATGATCAATCTTCTTTTGTTCAGCATATCCGAGAATACGCCAAGCGGGAAACGGAAGAACATGGATGCTAGCCCCGTCACTCCCATCACACTGCCTATCACTGCAGGTGAGATCCCTAAATCTTTGGCGTATGATGAAATAAATGGATCAAAGGCTGAAATGCTAATAAAGAAGAGAACGGTTATGATGAAAAATAATATAATATTCAACCGAAATTGGACTTTGTTCATTAGGTCACCTCATTGTTATTTTTCACTTACCTCTTGCCAAAAAAGGAGCAGTTGAATCAGCTCGAAAATTCGTGATGCCTGAAGGCCTTTATCGAATGCCCTTAAGTAAGCCCCTTAGATGCCACAACCAAAATATCCAACAAAGAGTAAATATTAAGGAATATATTTATTACCGTCCTTTGGGCTGTGATATAAAATTATGAGGCAGGGTAAAACGAGGATATTATCCTCTAATACACTTTTTTAAATTCTAATGGTATTAGCGTATAAAGTCCTCGCTTTGACCTCAGTAACCTACACTTCACTTAAGTTAAATAGACTAAAGGAATTCATTTTTTTACAATATCATAGGCATTCATTTGCTTTTCACTAAATCAATAGAATAATATTCTACGGCGACTGTAGACAAAATCGATGAAAAAACGAGTTTATCTACATTTTTTTGAACATTGATCTCTTCTCCAGGCGCGCGCTTTTCCGGCAGGAGTCTCGCATACCCGCTCCAATCAACTTTGTTTTAACTTTTAGATAGAACCCCTTTATCTTCAGTCTCCTAATTTTTATATGCTCAACATCATGTCAACCTGACAGTGGCCGATAATTTATGGCCTTCCAAGCCTTCGATTTCGGATTGATCTTCCGCATGGGATGCCAGGAATTGAATGCCTTGACCTGTGATTTCCTGATGTGTCATGACCTTCACATAACTTCCTGCCCAAAGTCCTCCTGTATATCTTGCTGCTTTTTGAGTCGGCAATGTATGGTTCGTTCCAGAGACTTTGTCTGAGAAGACGACGGAACTGCCCTCATCAAGGAATAGTGATCCATAATTATTTAGCTTATCCATCAATTCACGGCTATTTTTGATATGCAAATGGAGATGTTCAATGGCATAATCATTGCAAATATCCAGTCCTTCTTGTAATGAATCTGCATAAATGATTTCCCCTCTTTTTTCCCATGATTCGTGTGCAGGGGAAGATGGTGAGAAGGTTTTCAAAAAGCCTTCGATTGCTTTTTCTGTTTCTTCGGCAATCGTTCTGGACGTTGTGACAAGAATGGCCCGTGCGTACGGATCGTGTTCGGCCTGGGCAAGTAAATCGGCCGCTATTTTCTGAGGTGAAGCCGAATCATCAGCAAAAACCATCACTTCACTTGGTCCGGCAATAAGGTCTATGCCCACTTTACCGAACACTTGACGCTTTGCTTCTGCTACAAACCGGTTTCCTGGTCCAGCGATGATATCCACTTCCGGGATGGATTCGGTTCCATATGCCATGGCAGCGATGGCCTGCGCCCCGCCAATTGCAAAAATGTCTGTAGCACCGGAGCGGATCAAGCCATATAAAACGGCCGGATGGATACCGCCTTCATAATTGGCCGGGCTTGCTGCAACGATTCTTTTTGCTCCTGCTACCTTTGCCGGGGCAACGACCATGGGTCCTGATGATAATAATGGGAATCTCCCCCCTGGAACATAAGCCCCCACCTTTTCGATCGGTACGATTCTATGCCCCATTTTAATACCCTCGCCAAAATCCTTTTCGAATGGAGTGAGGCAGCTTAACTGTGCTTTAGCAAAATCGGATACTCTTTCCACGACTCGATCGATCAGCACCTTTACCTCTTCTGGAAGAGTCCTGATACAATGCTCGATCTCCTCTTCACTAACCCGGACCGGACGATCGGAATCACCGAATTTTTTTTCATATTCCCGTACGGCATCATCCCCGCCTGCTTTTACATGTTCAATAATCGACTTCACCGTTTGTTCCACGTCATGTGAAGAGGTCTGTTCAACTACGTCCGCTTTTTTCATATATTCCATCCTATTTTCCCCCTAATCGTTGTTTAATGAAGAGACGGCTGCAGCACAGCCGTCAACTGGCAATCATGATACGCCGGTAAAATTCCCATCATCCATTGTGGATTCACCATCTTGTTGTGATTCGTTTTCATCTGGCAAATAGATTTGACGCAACACTTCCATTCCATCAAACAATAGCCATTCCTCCGAGATTTTTTCATTACGGATTTTATAGTGGCTGATGCCGGCAATATCAATGGCTTTTCCGCTAGGGGCGCCGAAGTATCCCGTTCCTTCGTGCACTCCTTGTATTCTCCAGCGAACCGCTACATCCCAATCACTGTCAGAGCCGCGCCTATTGCAAGTTACCCTCTCAAGAATCACCTTCCCATTCGGTATGGAGGCAAAGAGGCTCATGAACATTCCTTGAATTTCACTTACTCCGATTACATCCTTGTTGCAGACATAATGAACGACTGCATTTTCCTCATAATATTCCCGAACAAAGTTAAATGAGCGCCGAGCCCAAATTCGATTGAATACAAGCTGCATGAACTCCCCTATCTCGAACTCATCAGAGGATGGCGTGAATAGTTTAGGAGGTAGCCCCGTTTCTGCTGTCTCTTTAAATCCAAACTGTATAGCAGGAGCAAGCTTCTGCGTACTTTTAGCCATTTTTTTAGCAAACTCGACCGGATCCAAGCCAAGTTGCAGGACAAGATGATATGTATCCATCACAAGCCATTCTTCGTAAATCTTATTATTTAAGATCATACAATCAGCGCTTGTTCTGAACATCACTTTCTTTCCAGTGGCAGGACCGTATAAACTATCTCCAAGGTTCGTTGCAACAGAACGGCCCCGGTGTGAAGTGAAAAATCCTGCTTCATCATCCCCTGACCAGATTACACTCCAACCAAGCCCCTTCCGATCCGGAAAAGCATGCAGTGTTTGCAGCGTACCTGAGATGACTTCGTTAACCCCATGGCTATTGATCAACCCTTTATGAACGGATATGCTTGTGCTATACGTATCGTAAATAAGTCCGATGTCTTTCTCTTTCCAGATTTGCCGTGTGATTTTCACAATATAATCTACGATGTTGTTGTATTCCGGGTCAAAGCCGTTCATTCTCTGTTTCTTTTGATTCGTTTCTTCTATATTAATGTAATCATAATCATCTTTTGTATCGAGCATATTAACGTCTTCAGCATCCGCATAGAAGATGAAGTTCGGTGTTTTCTTGACCGGTTGGCTTGCATTCATTGTTGTTTTTTCTTCTTTTGGAGCCACTTGCACTGAACCTGTCTTTTTTTCTGCCATTATTACCATCCTTTTCGTATAAAGTAGTTTCGTCAAAATGCTGTACTTCTTGTAAAGTCATTTAACAGATTGAGTGGCCTTGCCTGCAGAGACAACATCATTTAACGCAGACGTAATCACATTATTCAATATGACCCCGACATATTGGGCGCCTTTGTCAAAAGCCCCATTAGCGGCAGCGCTGTTACTGGCAACGGTACCAATTGGCATATCAAGCTCTTTCCCTTTTATGAACAGTTCATCGATGACCTTTTGCACTTCAGGATGACTTGCGCCTTCCAGTTGGTATCCCATGTTCACCGAGAGGTCTGTAGAACCGATAAATGCCAAATCAATACCAGGAACTGTTGCAATGTCTTCAAAATTGTTTGCTGCAGCGAGTGTCTCAATATGCACAATTATCATAACATTTTCATTACTCTCATCTAAATAGGGTTTTCCGCCATCTTTTCCGTAGCGCGCCGGTCTGGTGGAATACGATACTCCTCTATTTCCATATGGAGGGAATTTAGCCCGCTTAACTACCTCAAATGCCTCTTCCTTTGTATTGACCATTGGCACTTGTACACCTTTTGCTCCGCGATCTAAAGCCTTTTGAATACTCGAAGGGTCACATGAAACACGGACGATCGGGACAACCCCAACAGAATCCGCCGTACGGATAATGTTTTCAAGCTCTGATGCACTGAATGCACCATGCTCGTCATCTATTACGACGAAATCAAAGCCGGCATAACCGAGCATTTCGACTAATGGCGGGGAATTTATCCCTAAAAATGCACCAAGAACTTGTTCC
Source organism: Peribacillus sp. AS_2 (assembly GCF_026891895.1). Classification (NCBI taxonomy): domain Bacteria; kingdom Bacillati; phylum Bacillota; class Bacilli; order Caryophanales; family Bacillaceae; genus Peribacillus; species Peribacillus sp. AS_2. The sequence goes on along the minus strand of NZ_JAPTGA010000010.1, from coordinate 28,969 downwards.
CCGCGTTTGATTTTGTCCTTTATGGCATTATTCTTCATCGTCTTCCCTCTCTTTCTGCAGACTGTATCTCGTTCCATGCTGCAAAATCACGTCCAGTTCCCGGCACTTCAATGACAACCATTTCCTCATTGCAGCGCTCACTTTTTCAGGCTGTTCTAACGTACTTAAATGACCCGAATGACTAATGATTTCAAGACTCGCCGCCGGGATGTTCTCTTTTAGAAATTCAGACATATGAACAGGACATACCCTGTCTTCCTTTCCTGCCAAAATCATGGTCGGGCATTCAATAGCAGCAAGGATGGGACGTTGGTCAGAGCGCGTCATCACGGCTTTTATCTGATTGATATACCCTTCTTTGCCGACCTTTTCAGCCATATCGATGATCTTTGAAACTAATGCTTCATCATTTCTCCGGTCTGGATGGATTAACACCGGGAGAAGATAATTGCGTGTAATATCGAGAAATTGGCCATTATTCGCCATTTCGATGAACCTCTCCCAGCCTGTTATTTGTTCAGGTTGGGGAGGGTTTGGATTCGTATCAAGCAACGCTAGCTTTATGACCCGTTCCGGTGCTATTCGCATGATTTCCAGAGAAATGATGCCACCCAGGGATAAGCCTGCAAGTGCAAACTTATCAGGTGCCTCTTCCAATACCGACTTTGCTATTCCTTCTATAGTATCAGCCTTCGACACATCACAGACTTTCACATCCGCTAGATCTGAGAGGTTCACCAATTCCCATAGACGCTCATCACAAAGCGTACCCGGAAGCAAAATGAGCGGTACTTTACCCATGTTTATTTTTCACCCATTTTCAATTTATCGGCAATTTCCTTTTCAAGTTCTTCAAAGTTATCGGGTTTAATCATTTTGCCTAAATCATTGGCAAAGAATCCATATTCAGCTGCATCCTTGATCACCTTTGGCGACCAGTAAGGGTCTTTTCCATCAAATACTTTATGTTGTTCAAGAACGGCGAAGATCCAAGCATCTTCTTCACTGATGTTTTCGAATCCTCTCCATAAGCCTGGCGGTAATGAAATTAAATCCCATTGATCGATGATCGTTTCGCCATCAATTTCATCAGGACCCTTCCCCCAGTAGAAACGCCATTTTCCTGAGAGAGGAAGGAAGGATTCAATGTAATCATGTGTATGGTAAGCAGGGCCGTTTCCTTTCTGGGCTTTCACCATTCCAATTTGAAAACCATGCGGCTCGGTAATTTCAGGTGTGAAATTATCATTTTCGCTTGCTGTATCCCCAATTAATGTATAGTTGAGACGTTGATGACCCGGAATGATACTATCAATGAACATTAACGGTATTCCTTTTGATTTCATTTGATCAAAACGGACGATCCAATTGTTTTCCATTTCCTCATTCGTTACCGCTTTTTTTACTTTAGGTTCTTGTACTGACATTTTAATTTCCCCTTCCGTGTTCGTTAATTTTTTTATTTTCATGATCGCGCTATTTAGAGAGTAAAGACGGCTAGTTTTAATTCAGTCATTTCCTCGACTGAATACTTAATCCCTTCCCTGCCAGTCCCGCTGTTTTTCACTCCGCCATATGGCATGTGATCCACTCTGAATGATGGGATGTCATTCACGATGACACCTCCGACCTCAAGCCGTTCTACAGCATCAAAAGCTTTTGGCATCGAGGTCGTATAGACGCCTGCTTGGAGGCCGTATAAAGAATCATTCACAAGGTCGATGGCTTCATCCCATGTTTTATAGGAATTGACTGAAACGATGGGGGCAAATGCTTCTTGGCAGCTTACTTCCTGTGTTGACCCCGCATTTTTGATAATAGTTGGATGAAGGATTGCACCTGTTCTTTGACCGCCATATGCGATTTCCGTTCCAGCGTTTCTAGCCGATTCGATCCACCCTTCCACTCGTTTTGCTTCATTTATACTGATTAACGCGGAAAGATCTGTATCTTCTGATTCCGGATCCCCAAATTTTAGCTGCTTCGTCTTTTCGGTAAACTTTTGCAAAAACGACTCATATAAATCTTCCTGTACATAAATTCGCTGGACAGAGATGCATACCTGACCTGAATAGGCAAAGGAACCTTCGACACAGCGCTGTGCAACGGCATCCAAATCAGCAGCACTGTCGATGATGACAGCAGAATTGGAACCAAGCTCCAATGTCACCTTTTTCAAGCCAGCTCTTTCTTTGATCCCCAAACCGACTTCAACACTTCCTGTAAATGTGACCATTTTAATTCTCGGATCAGTGACCAATACGTCGCCGACGACGCTTCCTTTACCTGTGACAACATTCAGGGCGCCTTTAGGTAAACCTGCTTCTTCAAAAATTCTGGCTGCGGCCAATGCACTAAGCGGTGTCTGTGAAGCCGGTTTTAAAATGACCGAGTTGCCTGCAGCAAACGCGGGACCAAGCTTATGTGCCGCTAAATTAAATGGAAAGTTAAATGGTGTGATGGCAGCAATGACGCCGAGCGGTTCACGCTTTGTATAAGCAAAGCGTCCTTTGCCATTTTTAGCCGCGTCCATCGGAATCGTTTCACCATGAATCCGTTTTGCCTCTTCTGCTGCAAACTTGTATGTTTCAATCGTGCGTAAAACTTCGCCCCTTGCCGCCTTTAATGGCTTAGCATTTTCCTTAGCGAGTATTAATGCATATTCCTCAAGTCTTTCCTTGAAAATTTCGGCTGCACGTTCCAAGATATTGGAGCGCTCAAGGGCTGTTAGCTTTTTCATTTCTTTTGCACCTTGTTCCGCACATTTTATCGCTTTTAGTACCGTCTCCTTTTCTGCCAAAGGCACTTGCGCGATCACTCTGCCGGAATAAGGGGACCGAAGATCGTAATGATCATTACCTTCCAGCCACTCGCCGCCGATGTATAATCTCTTTTTATCGGAATTTGTCTTGATCAAGTCAGTTTCCCACCCTTCCCTTAAAGGCGCTTTGATAGATTCCGAGAATCTTTTGTTCATTTAGCTTATAAGGAGTGTTCGATAGCAAGCGATCAATTTTGGCCGCCTGTTCCGCCAGTATCGGTAATGATTCCTCTTCAATCCCAAGTTCTGATAACGATGTAGGTAAATCAAGATCCTCCAGAAGCTGATACATATAATCAACAACTGCCTTCAATGCTTCGCTTGGCTGTGATTTGAAATCACCCAACTGTAAAAAGGACGCTACCTCCATCATTTCTTCCGTGCATGTCTTCCCAATCACTTCGAAAACGAATGGCATTAAAAGGGCATTTGCGACACCATGCTCAATATGGTATTTACCTCCTAGCGGATAGGCCAGTGCATGAACCGCCCCAACCCCTGCATTTGCTAGAGCCACACCCGCTAATGAACTTACCCAGCTCATTCCTGTCCGTGCATCCAAATCATTTCCGTTATGGACAGCTCTCGTAATGTTCGCAGGAAATAGTTTCATTGCTTTCTCTGAATAAACTTTCGTAAGCGGTGTAGCCTTGGTGGCAATATAAGATTCAATGGCATGTGTAAAGGCGTCCACCCCTGATGCCGCAGTAACTCGTGCCGGGCAGGAAATGGTCAATTCCGGATCGATGATCGCTACATCCGGAAGGAATACCGGGCTTACGATCCCTCTTTTTACTTGCAGCTCCTCATCACCGAAAATGGCATTCATCGTCACTTCCGAACCTGTTCCTGAAGTTGTCGGCAAAAGAATGCATTTAACCGTTCTCGTTTTCACCACTTTTTCACCGTTAAGATAACTTGTTATATCGTCTTTCCCGCATAAAGCTGCCGTTGCTTTGGCTACATCCAGCGCACTTCCCCCGCCGATTCCGATGATTACATCACATTTCTCGGCATCTAGCGTTAGTACGGCCTCCTTTAATAGCTGAAACGTCGGCTCTCCCGATATCTCCGTATATGTAATGGTTGGTACGGATAGAGGCTTAATATGATCCAACACTTTTTGAACAACGCCAACCTTTTCCAGACCCTTGTCACTTACAATCGCAACCTTCTTGGCTCCCAGCTCTTCAATTTCCTTTACTAACGTCGTAAATGCCCCAACACCAACCCGGAAAACTGTCGTCATTCGAAAATCTTGGATTATATTTTGAGCTATAGACATCATTCACCCTCCTTTTGAATACGTATTCAAAAAACTCACCAGACGGTCCAACCGCCATCGACCACCAATGTTTGACCTGTCATCATATCTGAACAATCTGATGCCAGGTAAACCACGCCGCCAAATAAATCCTCCGTTTTAGCAAGTCTGCCAAGCGGAATCCTGCTCAATACTTCATCTTTGAACGTTTCATCTTCAAACATCTGCTTGGTCATCGGTGTTTCAATGAAGGTTGGAGCAATGGCATTGACATTGACTTGATGCGGTGCCCATTCTATCGCGAGCGCTTTCGTCAACTGTGTAATTCCTCCTTTACTGGAGGAGTATGCAGCCCGTTTGTAATAACCGACGAATGCCATTTGCGAAGACATGTTTATGATCTTGCCTTTTTTTTGGTCGATCATATACTTCCCTGCCGCTTGGCTCGTAAAAAATACACTTTTTAAATTAATGTCCAGGACGGTGTCCCACTCTTGCGATGTCAACACTTCAGCTGGCTTTGCCACGTTTATTCCTGCATTATTTATTAAAATATCAATCTTACCGAAGTGTTTGTATATCCCTTCCATTACTTGTGCCGTTTCTTCAACCTTTGTTAAGTCGAATGAAACGGGTAAAACATTTACACCGGTTTGCCCGATTTCATGTGCTGCTTCTTCAAGTTGCTGTTTATTGCGGGCAACTATTGCTATATCGGCACCGGCCTGCGCAAGCAAATGGGCTAAGTCTTTACCGATTCCTTTACTTGCACCTGTTATGATGGCCACTTTACCGCTTAAATTAAATAAATGATTTATATCCAATCTATCACCTATCTTTACCTCATCGAGGCGATTTTTCATTTTGCATTTTGATTTTGAATACGTATTCAAAATGATGCAAAATACTTGTTAGCGATTACAAATTAAAATATAAACAACTTTCTGACTTTTGTAAATAGTAAAATTTTAAAAAATCCCGATTTTTATGAAAGTGAATACACATAAGGTCAGATCCAAAACCGGCCATTCCCCTTAATCTTGTACGGGGGCTGGCCCTGTTGTTTTACGGACCATCAGTTCAGGCTTAAGAAAAATTTGTATGGATGAAGATGATGTTTCTTTATTTTCGATGAGAAAGATTAATTTTTCCAGAGCTGTTAAAGACATTTGATCCATTTGTTGGGATATTGTGGTCAGACCTATGAATTCATTAGCGGACAATCTTATATTATCAAACCCAACAACCGATAAATCAGCAGGGATTTTCAAATTCAGGCTTGAAGCTGCATCTAGGACTGCGAGAGCCATCTGATCGGATGCGGCTATGATTGCCGTCGGCCTGTCCTTCTTTTTCAGCAGTTTTTTTGTAAATGAATAAATCTTGTCATAGGAAAACTCGCTATTGAAAATCAAGCCTTCATCAATTTCATACCCGTTCTCCATCATCTCTTCTTTATAACCAACCGTTCGTTCATATGTTGCCAAGTATTTGGATGGGCCGGATATTTTCGCTATTTTTTTATGTCCTAATTTTATTAGATGCTGAACAGCGAGCCTGGCACCTTTATTATTGTCCATTACGATAAAATTAACGTCCTTGATATCGAGGAAACTATTATATAATAATACGGGAAATCCATTATCATGTAACTTCTTAATTTTTTCAGTATAATTTTTACTCACGCTTGTAAGGATGATTCCCTCTACCCTTTTGCCAATCAGCAAGTTAATGGCTTGTTCCAAGTTTTCATCTTTATGCCCCGTGTTGTAAACGATGACATCATATTTTAATTCTTGTGCCCTTTCTATGATGACTTCCGCCGTTTCGGCAAAGAATGGATTTGAAATGCTTCCCAATATCAACCCTATTGATTTGGTTCTTTTTTCAACAAGGCTTCTGGCTATTTCATCCCTTGTAAATCCCAGTTCATTAATGACAGCAAGAACCTTGTCACGCGTATTTTTCTTAATATAGGGGTAATCATTCAGCACCCTGGAAACGGTTGATTGTGAAACACCCGCTATTTTGGCCACATCTTCTGTCGTCACTCTCTTCATGCTTCATAAATCCTTTCTACGTCTAGTAATTGTTATCCTAGGAAACTAAAATAACGTATTTATATCAATATAAACATTATGATTTCCCTTTAATATATCATAATATTTAAAATTTTACTTCCAGTTATGGAACTGTTTTGGGTTTTGGATTGCGTCAGGTTGTATTTTTCGGAAAATCTGAGGATTTAAAGTAAGCGTTTGTTGCTCATCTTATCCTATAGGAAAAAGAGCCGATCTTTATAGATGGGCTCTGGAGATAAGCTCGATATTAATTGAGTTTGCAAAAATCGTTAATTTCCAATACAGGCACTCGCTTTCCGCGGGCGGTCCGGAAGCCTCCTCGGCGCCTTTGCGCCTGTGGGGTCTTCCCTGGACACGCTTTTCCCGCAGGAGTCTCGTACCTTCCGTTCCAATCAACTTTGCCTTTAAAACTTAGATGGATCTCTTTTTGTCTATAAACTGCTGTAACTTCTAGACTGTAGACAAATTAAAACACGTTCCAGTTGATGTCAGAAATCCGCTCCCTTTCCGCCGGCTGTCTGCCAAGCCGCATCAAAGCAAGCGTCTGTGGGGTTTCTTCTAGCCTGTTATTCGGCAGGAGTGTCGCAAATTTCTTCAATCCTTTGAGGGTTTCAAACAGTTTAAAACCATTAAGGAATCTTGTTTAATATCAAGGTCCGGAATGATACCATTCCGACCCCTTTTGTAGACATAATTAAGTTGTCAAAACTCATACGTTGTTTGGAACGTAAGACACTCGCTCTTCCAGGTTTCAGTGAAACTTTGCCTTTAAAAAGCGATACAGTCCATCTTCTCGATATGAATACTCCGTCACTTCATCGGCTTGTTCTTTGACAAGGTCAGTGGCGTTTTTCATGGCAACGCAATGTCCGGCGAGTTTAAATAGCGGGAGGTCATTTTCGCCATCGCCTACTGCCAGGATCTCTTCGGGTGCTAGCTGAAAATGTTTCAGCAGCAGTTGAACGCCTGTTGCTTTTGTGATGCCTTCCACGGTCACTTCTACATTATGATGGGTGGAGGAAGCTGTGGTAAAGGCATTGTACTGCTTGATTTTCCCCAACTCCGCTTTCCATTTTCGAATCGTATTCATTTCATTGCTGAAAAAGTAGATTTTGGCGACGCTCTTTATATCCAGTTGTTCTGACCATCTTATTTTGTCTTCGACTGCATCCTGTCTTGATAGCCATTCATTTTCATCGACTGTTTCAGGTTTTGGTTTCAAACCTTGTTTAACCATATAGTCTTTATCTTTAAGTAATGCCATCCGTGTTCCTTCGTTCGGATGAACTTCGTAAAAAATCTCTTCCGCCCCTGCTTTGGCGACCAATTCTTCGACAAGTTCCGTCGACAGGGCGTGTTCGACAATCTGTTCCTTTCCGATGAATACGGACATTCCATTGGCGGTCACCATTCCGTCGGCCTCCATGCCGGCCGGCAAAACGTCCCTCACCTCTTCCAGCGTTCTTCCTGTTGCAATGAAAATCAGCTTACCGCTTTCCCTAAGTTCGCCTATGTATTGTTCCAGCGTCTCATTCACAGTATTTCTTTCATTCAATGTCGTGCCATCCAAATCAAGCACAATTGCTTTGTTGGCCATGCCAATCACCTCAAAAATCAGAATGATGATAAAATGCCAACAGCCCATTATCTATAAGATCTTAGGCTGTTGGTTTCATTCATATATTTTTATTTCTGTACCTTATCAGTATAACAGTTTAGGATAATCCTAAAAGTTTCATGACACTCAGGATCAAGAGACCTACCACACCGAAGTCCGAATCACCAAATGTGGTGCCTTCAAACCCTACATCTCCCAAGAAGACCAGGAGTATTGCCGGCAGGAAACTGATGATGAGTCCGTTGGCAAACGATCCAAGCATCGCTCCGCGTCTGCCTCCCGTGGCATTTCCGAAAACACCTGCTGCAGCTCCGGTGAAGAAATGCGGTACGAGCCCAGGAACGATTACTTTCAATCCAAGTGCCGGAAGGAGGAACATGGATAGTAGTCCAGCCAGGAAACTGAATAGAAACCCGATGATCACTGCATTTGGAGCGAATGGAAAGATGGTCGGACAGTCCAATGCAGGTTTTGTATTCGGCGCGACTTTATCGGCAATCCCTTTGAATGCAGGGACGATTTCAGCAATTAACATCCGTACTCCTGCAAGGATGATGTAGACTCCCGCAGCAAATGTTATCGCCTGGATGAAAGAGAATACGATGAAGTTCGAACCGCCGGATAATTCCGTTTCAATATAGTTCTGCCCGGCAAACAATGCGACGATCACGAAGAACATCGTCATCGTAAGCGATACAGCGACCGATGTGTCCCTCAGGAATCCTAAAGACTTGGGAACCTTGATTTGCTCTGTCGTTTTTTCCTTATTTCCAAACCATTTTCCCACATTCGCGGATACGAAATATCCGATAGTCCCGAAATGGCCGATGGCAAAATCATCGCTGCCGGTAATCTTCCGTACGTATGGCTGAAGGAGGGCTGGGAACAACACCATGCATACTCCTAATAAGATGGAGCCGACCAAGATAAGCGGAAATCCGCTGAGCCCGCCGACGGATAGGGTGACTGCAAGTAAACAAGCCATGAATAAGGTATGGTGTCCCGTTAAAAATATATATTTAAATGGCGTGAAACGAGCAAGCAAAACATTGACAACCATCCCAAATACCATGATAAGTGCAGTCGAAGTCCCAAAATCACTTTGGGCGGCTGCGACAATGGCTTCGTTATTCGGTATGACGCCTTGTACGTTGAATGCATGATCGAACATTTTACTGAATATATCAAGGGCTCCAATGAGCACCGCCGCTCCCGCTCCGATGATAATGAAGCCCATGACGGTTTTTAGCGTTCCGGATACGACATCCGCACTGGATTTCCGCTGTAACAGCAGTCCAATGAGGGCAAACAGCCCCACAAGTATGGAAGGTGTACCCAAGATGTCATTCATGATAAGTTCCAGCATTGCCTCTCCCCCTCTTCTTTATGTTTTCTTCTTATAGATGTGAAGTTAATTTCGATGTGATTTCAGGAATGCTCATCATGTTTTCCAGTGTGACGATCGTCCGGGTTCCATCATCTAGCTGACCGACAATATCCGCCGCTCCCAGGAAAATATCAGCCTGAACCGTTTTTGCGGATGCCAGATCCGTATGGTCCACCTCGGCTGTCTTCCCCATTTCCGTCAATGCTTTCTTCACATTCATCTCCATGATGAAGCTGCTTCCCAATCCATTTCCGCATACTACCATGATTTTCTTCATATCAATCTCTCCTTTTTTTATCCTACATGCATTTCCAATTTAGATTTGATTTCAGGGATGCTCATCATGTTCTCCAGTGTGACGATCGTCCGGGTTCCATCATCCAGCTGGCCGACAATATCAGCTGCCCCCAGGAAAATGTCAGCTTGAACCGTTTTTGCGGATGCCAGATCCGTATGATCCACCTCGGCCGTCTTCCCCATTTCCGTCAATGCTTTCTTCACATTCATCTCCATGATGAAACTGCTTCCCAATCCGTTTCCGCATACTACCATGATTTTCATTCCGCTTCCTCCTTCGAATATTTATGAACGTACTCCATAAGGACCGATTTATCTGAAGTGCTTACTATTTCTTCTATATTGGCCGGATCATTCAATAATTGAGTGAGCTGGATCAATGCCCGCAGATGCGAATCGTTATCTACGGCCGCCAAAATGATAATCAGGCGAACCGGTTTATCCGGAGCAAAGTCCACGGCTTCGTCCAATTTCAGCAAACTCATGGATAAAGACCTGACCCCCTGCTCCGGGCGTGCATGGGGAATCGCCACTCCAGGCGTTATCACTACATATGGGCCATTCGTTTCTATGGCCTCTATCATGGCATCCACATATCGTTCTTCGACGGTACCTAAATCCACGAGAGGCTTGGCCGCGACTTGAATCGCTTCTTTCCAATCGGAAACTTGCTGCTGTAATTGGATCGTTTGCATATTGAGCAGTTCTTCTAACACTGGCTTCTCTGCCTCCTTTAAAGAAAATTGGGTTATTTTTGGTGTATGGGTATACACATTCGACTTCAAAGCCTTTTCAAGCTGATCCTGTTCATGGATGGTTGCATACTTGGAAATGATCTTTAATAAAGCTGCAACATCCACACTTTCCGTCGTATATCCATACAATTCCTGCATGACCTGCTGGCGCAATGTATGTTTGTCCTGCATTTCCAAAATCGGCGGTACAACGAATAATGCCGCTTTTGTTCTCATATGCACCGTCGAGAAAACAAGATCGTACGACAGCGGGTATTCAGCCGCATTTCTAACGGACAAAACATCCAGGAACAAAATATCAGGAAATAACTCCCTCAATGTATAAATGAGGATATTGCTGATGCCGATACCATTCGGGCATACGACAATCGCCCGTTTTCGATCATCCAATGTTGTGCCTTGCCTGCGCAGCCATCCGCCAAAATAAATCGTGAAATAGGCCACTTCTTCTTCCGATACTGGACAGCCAACCTCTTTCTCCAACACCCACAGGGATTTTTTTGTCAAATGATGCAGTTCGGGATAGACCTTCTGCACCCGTCCCGTCATCGGATTCATTTGCGGGAGACCATACCGCAGGCGATAATATGCCGGTTTAAAATGAACGTATAATTGCTGGCATAGCTGCTCTTTGTCTTTCAGGTGAACAAATGCCAGCCTCTCGAACTCTTCCACGATTTCCTGCAATAGGTGTTGAATGACTTCATCATCCTTAAGAGGGGAAATATCCTTCGTTCGATTCATGCTCAATAAATGTAAGGCTGCATATAAGTTTTCCGTTTCGCTCCATACTGATTGAAAGGCATCCGTCCCGGTCATCTCCTCGACCAGTTTGTATTCTTCCGTCGCAACAAACGGCGCCCAGCTCTGGTCGGCCTGTAACTCTTCCCCTTTTCCAATGAGCTGATCTGTACATAGAAATAAATAGCTCAGTTCATGAAGCCGTTCATCCGTAAAGGTGATGCCCAATTTACGTTCGGCCCTTTCAAGCTGTAACCGGATCGAGCTGATTTGCTTTTCATGATTTCCCCATATGCACTCCATGATCCATTCACTATTGGGACTGTTCAGTACATCATGCACGAGACGTTCAATGATATATCTCTTTGTTCGGCTGTCCCCAATCACCACGTAGCCATCTTGTTTGGAATACTGGATCTTGAGCGATATGTCCCTGTTTTTCTCTTTAAGTCTTTTTAAATCCTTCAGCACCGTATTTCGCGAAACCCCGGTGATCGTCTGGAAATGATAGACGGATAATTCTTCTTGGCTTAACAGGATCATGAGGTAAAAAACCTTTTCCCTATCTGTCTCTGAAAATATATAATTGCGTTTTGTCAGTTTTACATACAATTCTTCATCCTTGATTGTTTCAGAAAAGGAGTAGCCCATTTCACGATTATATTGAATCGGTTGATATCCATGAAATTGGAGCCAGTCATTCGCTTTGCTCAATCCATATTGAATCTGCCTTCTCGTCAGACCTGTTTGGGCTTCAAGTTCTTTCATTTTTGAAATGGGCGAATGCTGTAATAGTTTTAGTAAATTGGCGCTTCTTTCATCTAAAAACATTCTCAATCCCTCTCCCTGCTTCTACGATATCTCACTTCTTATTAAAAATGTAGCGTTTCTCAGTCCGAATGTTGTCATGGTTACTGCACAATAATATACTCTTTAAACATTTGTGCACAATACTGCATGTAATCAGTTTTCAATACAGGCTATATTTGGAGGGTTTGTACATATGCAGTTTGGAGGCAAGTGAGGTCATGAGGACAAGGTATAAAGGGGATTCGGGGATGAAAGTTGAGGGGGTGGAATGAGCGTTTTAAAGGGCTAAACTTAGCTTCATCTAATCAAAATGAAAGGGAAATCAACGTTCATATTTTACAAAACCCAAGAAGAAGTAGCTTGATTTCAGAAATCCGCTCCCTTTCCGCCGACTGTCTGCCAAGGCCAACTGGTTTTTTGGTAAGAACGGCGGACTCACGAGGTCTTGATGCCCAGTCCAATGCATTTTTTAATACGTCTGGCATTCCAGAATCGTACTCAGGACTTACGATAATGATACCGTCGACGTCCTGGATGGCGGATTTAAATGATACGAATCAACCATATCTATCAATGATTGAGCAATGATTCGATTATAAGGATTTTCCCGTAAACTGCCGCGAATAAGACCGATGGTTCGGGTCATCTACTTCCCTCCCTGTTTATCTCATGCGGCACCACAATATAGCAAAAGTAAAAAAGCGACGTTACTCCTAATTACAAGCTTGTATGTACTAAATTTGGCTTAACTTAATATTGGAAAAGAACTTCATATCTTCCCCCAAAGTTATATTGGACCCCTTCCATTTTCTGAATGTTTCCAACATACTATAACCTATAAGGCGTTGGGAGGAGTATAGAAATGGATGAAAAGAAAGTTACATGGTTAGAGCTCTTTTATGATTTGTTATTTGTGGCGGCCGTTGCGGGCGCAACTCATGTTTTACTGCATGTTGAAGATGGATATATCCATCCAGAGTATTTATTAAAGTTCGTGCTGATTTTTATTCCTATCTGGTGGGCTTGGGTAGGGCAAACCATATTTATTAACCGGTTTGGAAAGGATGTATTTCATCAACGGCTATTTTTGATATTGCAAATGTTTTTTGTCCTGATCATGACATCAAGCTTATCTGCAGATTTTGATCCTTATTACCTTTCTTTTTTAATTGGTTATATTGGTTTAAGAGCCGTTACTGCTATCCAATATCTCGTTGTACAGCGGATAGAAGAGGGATTTCGAAAAAAGGCAGCACTCTTTTTGGGAAGGTATTTTTGGATTGGAATCGCCATTTCAATATTGTCCGTCCTTTTTGATTCTTGGCTTCGGTATGCTGTGTTATATTTGGGCATCCTGGTCGATATCATTGTCCCGATCCTTGGAAGAAATTGCCTGAAAAATGTTCCTACAAATACGGCCCACCTGTTGGAGCGCTTTGGCCTATTTACCATCATTCTCTTTGGGGAAGCTCTTGTCAGCACGCTTGCGGTCATTCAACCTAAACAAGGAAATTGGGACTCGATAGCCTTTTCCATCATTTCATTTGCCCTGATAATAGCCATGTGGTGGCAATATTTCGATAATATGGACAAGAAAGTCGACAAGTCTGTACAATCTTCCGGCCAAATCATCATTTACGGTCATCTGTTTATTTTAATGTCGATAAGCATGATTGCAGCAGCCATCAGGTTATTGTTTTTACATGAGGTCCATTATTCATTTATCCTCTATTTTGTTTTTGGTTCCGTATTGCTCTATTTCATGTCAGCAACGTTTGTTTTCCACCAATATAGACATAAGCACCAGCGGTTGCAAATATATCATTTAGGGTTATTTTTAGGGATTTTAGCCGTCTTTTTTATTTTTAATTTGTTTGTCGGTGTACCGAATATTGTGATAATAGCCGAATTAACACTGTTCTTTATCATCTATGCTAAACTAACGACTACATAAAATCTTAGTCGGTGAATTAAAAGCGATTGATATGTTAATCAACGAATTCATTCAATTATTTGAAATACAAGAAAATGAAGAAACAGCCGAAAAGGGCAGTGAAGAAAAGGAAACTTCCAATGAGAAAGGAATGGAAATGAATGAAACAAATTAACAGTTATATCGATTCATTATTTTATACTGAAGATGATCTTTTGGAAGAAGTCATTGCGTCCATACAAGAAAACGGAATGCCGTCCATTTCGGTATCTCCCTCATCTGGAAAACTTCTTACCATGCTCATATCCATTTCAGGAGCTAAAAATGTGTTGGAAATAGGCGCGCTTGGAGGTTATAGCGGGATTTGCCTTGCCAGGGGATTCGGCAGCGAAGGTAAATTAACCTCCCTTGAATTACAGGAGGAATACGCAAAGTTAGCTTATCGCAACCTATCCAAAGCTGGCTTTGGCGATCAAGTATCCTATATGACCGGAGAAGCCCTGCAAAGCCTTGAAAAACTCGCTCGTAATAACAAGAAATTTGATTTCTTCTTTATAGATGCTGATAAGGACAATTATGAAAATTACCTGCAATATTGCATTAAACTCGCAGAACCAGGCGCTTTAATCGTCATGGATAACGTACTTGCAAGGGGCAGTGTCGCAGATCCGGATGCTGAACCTAAACGTCACACTGCCTTTATGAAGGCATTCAATGAAACCGTGGCCAAACACCCTCAACTGGAATCCATGCTAATCCCAATCGGTGACGGGCTGACCCTTTCAAAAGTAATCAATCAAATTCACGAGTAAATAGTGTGAATTAACGAGTAAATTGCCTAAACTCACGAGTAAACTGCTCAAACTCACGAGTAAACGGCCCAAACTCACGAGTAAACTGCCCAAACTCACGAGTAAACTGCTCCAACTCACAAGTAAACTGCCCAAACTCACGAGTAAACTGCTCAAACTTACGAGTAAACGGCGAATTCACGGGGTTATCGCACGAATTCTCGTGGATATCGATCAAACTTTTGATTTTATCGATCAAACTCAGTTTATATCTGCCAAAATCACGAATTTATCACTCAAACTCACGAGATTGTCACCCAAATATCCTTTTCATGAAGAAAAATAAAATGAATTTCTATATTCTTGAATGAAAATGATTTTTATTATCAATAATAAAATGAAAGAGGGTAACCAGTTGATGGTTACCCCCGATGTTTTAAATTTCTGGATCAAATGTTTTGCAATCCGTTTCTTTGCTATTTGATGCTTGGTTCCCTTTATGGCTGACAACATAAATAGCATCTGCGCTGCATTTGTTTCCAGAATCCCAATATTTACAATTATTCACTTCACATAGAACATCTTTTGCCATCTTATCACACCTCCTCATTTGCTATCATTAACAAAGTTGGGGTTATTGATACTTTCCTTTTTCAGGTTTTGATGTCTTGATTTTAATTGCGGGCGTCATGTCGTACAAAAATCCGGGCAGTTTCCGCCCGGATTTTTTTATGCTTATGCTGATCTTTTCAATAGTTCTGCTTGAGGGATTTTCCAAAGCTCCCGCCATTTTTTCAAGGCGGCAACCAGGATAATCAAACCCAGGATTAACATGGTGATCGATAATATTCCGTTCAAGATGCTGAATCCTGCAGAGTCCGGGTTCAGGTATACGTTTCTCACCATCCAGTACCCTGCTACATTGACTGTTACATATAAGTAGGCAAGGGGTACGAGGCATGTCCAGATATACCAGCGTTTGTCTGCAATTTTCAATACGACGGTCGCACCGATGATGAGTCCAATCGAGGCCATGAGCTGGTTGGATACGCCAAAGAGTGCCCAGATCGAACTAATGTCCCCAGAGTAAAGCAGGTATCCCCAGATAAAGCAGGCTAACGCGCTGGCAAAGATGTTTCCCGGCAGCCAGTCGACCCTTTTTAATGGTTTATAGAACTCCCCGAAGAAGTCCTGGATTAAGTAACGGGCAACACGTGTCCCTGAATCGATTGCGGTTAGTATGAACACCGCCTCGAACATGATGACGAATTGGAAGAAAAACGAAGCCAGTTTATCAAAGAAGGGGATTTCGGTAAAAATATAGGTCATGCCGACAGCAAGTGTAACTGCCCCGCCTGTCCGTCCTTCCAGATTAATGCCGATTTCTTCACTAAGTTCGTTAAGGTGTACGGTTTCCATACCTAATGTTTGAAATACTTCAGGTGAAGAGTTAATCGCAAAATAATCCCCTGGCTGCAGCGAAACCGCAGCAATCAATGCCATGATGGCAACGACACATTCCACAAGCATCGCTCCGAAACCGACGGATTTGATATCACTCCAACGGTTTAACATTTTTGGAGTTGTGCCCGATCCGACAAATGCATGGAATCCTGAAATCGCGCCACAGGCGATGGTGATTGAAATGAATGGCCAAACAGGACCGGCTACAATCGGGCCCCCGCCATTAATGAATTCGGTAAACGCAGGAAATTGGATTTCTGGATTCACCACGAAAACGCCGATAATCAATGCGGCAAAAACACCGATTTTCATAAATGTACTCAAGTAATCCCGAGGTGCCAGCAGCAGCCAAACAGGCAATGCGGCAGCGAAGAAAGCATAGATCGGCAAAATGATGGCAAGTGTGCTCGCCTCAAGTGTCAATAAGTCACCAAGTGCCGTTCCTTGAATGTTCGGACCAAGTAAAATCGCGGCCATGATAAGCGCAAAACCGACGATGGTCGCACCTTTCAGGTTGCCGGTTTTTTTATGGTAAAGCCCTACTCCCATGGCGATGGGAATGGTGATCCCGACTGCAAACGTCCCCCATGGATTATTTTCCAAAGCATGCAGAACGACCATTGAAAGCCCTGCCATTGTGATCGTAATGATAAAAAGCATCGCGAGTCCTGTACAGAAGCCTGCTACAGGTCCAAGTTCTTCTTTCGCAACTTCCGAAAGGGATTTTCCATCTTTACGCATCGACGCGAAAAGAACGACGGCATCATGGACCGCTCCCCCGATTACAGCCCCGATCAGTAGCCATAATAAACTTGGCAAATACCCGAATTGTGCAGCAAGGATCGGTCCCACCAAAGGACCAGCCGCTGCAATGGCTGCAAAATGGTGGCCGAATGCCACCCATTTATTTGTTGGAACATAATCTTTTCCATCTTCTAATTTATGGGCCGGAGTCGGCTTGGAATCATCAAGTTTTAATACTTTGAGTGCTATGAATGTCCCGTATAAACGGTAGGCAATCATTAATATACAAATGGAGCCTATGACAATTGTAACCGCATTCATATTTGAACCCCCTCTATTACTTACATCGTAAAAAAATGATATCACAATGAAAGCGAATTCAATGGGTTTTCAAGTTATAATGCAGTTATCGAGGGATGGACTGCATTATGATGAAGCTAAAATGCAGAATTATGAAAATTTTTAAAAACCGATCAGCTGCTTTAGTTCCTTCACATACGTCCGGCTTACCGGGATGTTTGATCCGTCACTCATAATGAGATTGTAAGTCGAGTTGAACCAAGGCTGTATTTCGGATATATGGGTGACATTCACGATAAAACTGCGATGCACCCGTAAAAATGAGTGCTTATCGAGCTTCTTTTCAAGCACGATGAGAGGGTCGCCGATTTTATATTCATTTTTCCCGGTTTTAATGACCGTCTTTCCTTCCACGAGACCTATGAACAAAATATGATCCCGGTCGATCAAAACGATCCGATCATCTATTTCTACAGCCAATTTACCTGTCTGTTCCACTGCCATTCGGCTGGCGGGAGCTGCTGTTCCGGATTCGTCTTTCCCGATTTGACGCTGCTTCATGAGCTTATCCAATGTTTGACGTATCCTTTTTTCATTAAAGGGCTTCAATAAATAATCAAATGCATATAACTCGAAGGCTTGGAGGGCAAACTCATCATAAGCGGTCGCAAAAATGAGCGAAGGTGCGGGGTCAAGTTCCGCCAATTGCTTAGCCAACTGCAAACCATTGCCATCTGCAAGCTCTATGTCCAAAAAGATAAGTTCAGGTTTAAGGCGGGAGATATCCCTCATGGCATCTTCTATCCCCTCGGCTTCACCCACGACTTCAACTTGCCTGCTTCTCTTCAATAAATATTTCAATTCATCTCTAGCCAGTGGTTCATCCTCTACGATAAATGCCTTCATCATCGTTGCCATACTCCTTTCTCGTTGAGTGGTATTGATATGTTCACTTTGGTTCCGTGTCCCGCTTCACTTTCGATCGAGAGGCTGGCCTGACCTTTATAGATCCCTTCCAGCCGTTCACTGATATTATGAAGGGCCGTTCCTGTTCCCTTAGCCGATTCTACAGCATGCTTGCCCAATTCATCTATTCTCCCGCCCGGAATCCCTTTTCCGTCATCCTCGACAACAATGTGCATCGCATCGTCTTTAAAGTATGCGCGGATGATGATTTGACCTTTGTTTTTCACATGTGGAAATGCATGGTGTACCGCATTCTCAACAAGTGGCTGCAATGTGAATGGGGGGATGAGAACTTCCTTAAGCCTTGGCTCAATGCGATAATCGATATGATATTTATCTGGAAAACGCGCCTGCTCCAGTGATAAATATGCGTTAACATGCTCTAATTCCTTTTCCAGCGGCACCAGTATTTGGCGTGCCCCTTGTAAATTAGAGCGAAAGAAGGCACTGAGCTCCTGCAATAAACTTCTTGCCTTCTCGACATCCGTCCGGCATAGAACGGATATCGTATTGATTGCATTGAATAAAAAATGAGGATGGACCTGTGCCTGCAAGGCCTTAATTTCAGCATCTTTCAATAATTTCGTTTGCATTTCCGCTTTTGCCAGTTCCAATTGAGTGGAGAATAGTTTGGCCAATCCTTCAGCTAACTCTTGTTCCACTTGGCTTAATTTATCCGGATGCTTGAAATACATCTTCAAAGTCCCGACCGTTTTCTGTTGGACCTGCAACGGCAGGACTACGGCCGCTTGCAATGGACATTGATCATGAAAGCAATAAATGTCCTTTTTTGTTTTGGCCACGATGATTTTCCCTTGTTCAAGGGCTTGTTTCGTTAAGCCTGTCGCTATCCCCACCTTAGGGACATGGTGATCTGACGCAGCACCAACATGGGCAAGCACGCTATGTTCATTGGTAATGGCCACGGCGTCGGCTTCAGTCAGCCCCAAGATGATTTCGGCTATTCTCTTGCATGAAGTTTGACTCAGGCCTTGCCGGAAAAAGGGCAAAGTCTGATCCGCAATCAGGAACGCAAGATTGGTTTGTACGGCCCGAGTCCGGTCTTCGTCCCTTGTGATCGACTGAATGATGAGCATGAAAAGTAAAGTCCCGAATCCATTGATGATGATCATGGGAATCCCGATTACTTGTACGAGCTCCCACGCCCTTTCAAAGGGTTTGGCCGTCACCAGGATGATGCCCATTTGGATCGCTTCCAATGCCATGCAAATGGGCAGGGCAAACCAAGGGGTGATCGTCCCGTGCTTTCGCCGACTTTTCCCCAAAAGACCCGATAAAACCCCAGCTAAAATCGCAGCGATCGCACAAGCCCCCGCCGTAAAGCCTCCGAGAAAATAACGGTGAAGCCCCGCAATCAAACCTACTCCCAACCCAACAAAGGGTCCTCCCAGCAGACCGCCGATAGCCACTCCCATAATTCTTGTGTTGGCAATCGCGTTATCGGGATCAATCTCAGCATGCCAATCACCCTCCGGCATGCCATGGTTTCCAATTTCGATCCCTGTATAGTTACTTATGATGCCGAATGTTCCAAAAAGTGCGATAAACATGATTTTCTTCGACATTTCATGTTCATGGCCTATCATTTGCCGAAAGGGTTTCATATAAGAAAGCAGGAAGGCAGCAATCACGATGATCCCCACTTTTTCAAACAGCGACGGTAATAAATCAACCAAAGCATTCACCCCATTTCTGGCTTTTTCATTCATCTTACACCAGCCATGAAATCCTTGTCGAATTTTGTTTTTACGATTTTAAGAACATGGAAAAAATGAGGGACCATATCGGAGAAAAAGCTAGAATATGATTCAATCTAAAAAAAGCCTATAAGTACCAAGGCTTTTTCAATAGAAAGAAATCATTTTTATCCGAGTCGTTTATCGAGTAAATGGGACATCAGGGACCAAAGGCAGTAATTGGATCATTTATTAACATCCTTTGGCCGCCTTTGAATCAGAACGCTTTTTTCTCACTATTCCGATCACCAACAATAACACCGGGAGAAGAAAACAAATGGTTAAGGAAAAGGGCGTCCATGCTTTTACAGTAAAGTTTTGACTATGTACTGTGTTCGGATGTGTAATGATGGAGAAGGCAAAAATTAAAAATGCTAATGGAAAATGAAGAAGTTTGTGATTTTTCAATCCCAGCACTTGAGCTAACCCGAGAGACAGTCCATAATAACAAATCGTTAGCTTGAAATACACGGATAGAATCCAAATGAAGGCTACAGTGACTTCAATACGCTCCAAAAAATCACCAAGATTCATCCTCTTTCCCAGTCTATAAGAAGGATAGTTTTGAATTGCAGTTATATCAATGCCCAATACAAGGATAGAGAAAATAACCACTAATAATAGAATGATGCCTCCTAATAATGTTCCTCGATAAAAGTTCTTTTTCATTTCATCCTTTTCATTTACATAGGGCATGATCATTAAAAAGAAAATGAGCTGTACATAAGGGAGCGCTAAAGTGTGATAGGAGCCCTTAATAATTGGTTTCATGCCTTCTTCAAAAATAGGTTGAACATGTTCTAATTTGATTTCAGGGATAAGAAGTAAAAATAACATAAAAAGCATAAAGACAATCCAAGGAAAAAAGATCAATGCAGTTCGACTGATGACTTCCAATCCTAATCTTACACCGATTATGCATGTCAATAAAAAAAGAATCATAATCATTTCAATAGGTGTTCCAACCAAAATTTGTGTCGTTGAAAAACTCCCTATTTCATACAATAAAGCAGACGAAAGGTACAAAATATAAAAAAGGAAGAGCAGTGCCGAAACTTTCCCAACCCATTTCCCCAATATTTTTTCATTAACTTCGACATAAGTCTTAGAAGGATAAATCGAGGCTAATTTATTATATAAGAAAACAAAACACAAACCGACGAGAGTAGTTATTATATAGGAAATCCAGGCATCCTGCTTTGCTAAATGGACAAGCAGCGCAGGTACATTAAGTATCGAACCTCCTATCGTAAATATGATGACCAATATAAGAAATTCTCCTGAGCTAATTTTGCCTTTCTCAAGCATAATCAATAAATACCCCCTAAGACAGAATCCGTTCCATGAAAGATGTGAAGGGGTTATAAAATTTTGTTATCCAGTCTAAGGGATTAGGAATGGTAACATCTTTAATTAATAAAATACTCAACGTCATGCCAACTAAAAGCAATAGAATAAAGACGGAGATTTCCCTCCAGCATTTATTTTTAAAAAGTTGAGGTATTTCAAAATATGAAATAATTGCTCCAGTAAACACGGTTCCAATGATTGCCCACATAGATCTTTACTCCTCGGCTTCTTTTTGAAAGGATTCTGTTATGGTGCCTAAATGGCGAATCCTTTAACGGTTACATTCACTTCCGAATGCATATCCACCTTCTGTTTCATCCCCAAGGAAGTAACGTTGGCAAGTTCATTCAACTCATTGCTGCTTCAACACCCGGGCAGACATATGAACGTTACGGTTATGTTTTCACCTTGGATGGAAATATATCCATTTAAATGTAATAACTTGTCATGAATTCCTTAAAGCTCCTGTCATGCTTACTTCTGCTCTACCTGATTGGAAGGTTTATGATCGGTATCATTTCTGAAATAGCAGTCGTCATTTTTGGAACCCTACACACCCAAAAACAGTTTATTGTTAAACGAGGAAATAAACAGGTTATATCATTTTAGGAACGAGTATGAGGTAGAATATGGAATTGAGAAATCAAATCATTTATATCAGTAAAAAAGTATTGAATAGCATTAAGAATTTCGAATTTAATTTTGAAACTACTATATTTATCTTTGATAAAGAGCTAAATGTTTTATACGCTAAAAGTAATGATGAAAATAAGGATTTATGTAAATTGGTTATAGAAGAATCTGTTGAAAATAATGCATTTATTTTAAGTTCATTGCAAAATACTACTGTAAAAACGAAAAATCAAATTTCCGGAAAGGATTTTAGTGTTATATCTTCCCCCTTCCATGAAATTAAAAATAAGGAATTGCAAGGCTATGTAGGTATATTCACAACGGATGATAGTGAAAATTTCAAAATGATTACTGAAATGCTCGCTAATCAAATCTCCTAAGAGTTACATGTCTACCGTGAGAAATTATTAATTGAAGAAATAATAAAAACAGATAGATCGTCTTTATTCACCAGGGAACCGCATAATGTTGATTGGCGAATCATCCAGAATATAACGCAAGGTCTCAAAGATAAAGAAATAGCTGATAATCTGCATATTAGCGTTTCTACAGTTCGTAACCATATAAATAAACTGTTTGAAGAATTAGACGTGGCCTCCAGATCACAATTAATCAGCTTGCATTATGAAAATAAATTGCATGAAATTCTTCATGAAGTGAAGATGGAAAACCGCAATTTAAAGTACTTTTAGAAATAAAAAGCGAAATTCATTTTGAAGGTATGCAATGAGCATCATAAAATCTACACATATATAACAATCAAAAAACAGCCGTAAAAACACTGATGAATTTAATCCCATTTCTTTTCTGCGAAATGGGATTTTTTATGCTTACCCGAAATATGTTACCCATTGTTAAGAGGGGTAAAGCTTATATTATGTTAAAATTTAAAGGAATGATTATTGCGCTTGATAAAAAAGGAACTACATATAATATATAAGCTCATTTGTTTATGCTTTCAGTTCAGGAAAATTTCATAATAAAGTAAATAAGTCGGAGGCGATTAATGTGTTGGTAGTTACCACAGAAAAAATTGAAGGATACAAAATTGTAGAGGTAAAAGGGCCTGCCTTCGGTCTAATTGTAAGAAGCAGAGGGATTGGCGGCGATATCATGGCAGGGTTAAAGTCCCTGGTAGGCGGAGAGATCAAGCAATATACAGCGATGCTTGAAGATTCAAGAAAAGAAGCTATGGACCGTATGATAAAAAATGCCAATGAAATGGGTGCAAATGCAATTATAATGATGAGATATGATTCTGGGGAAATCGGTACGAATATGAGCGAAATCGTTGCATATGGAACTGCCGTCATTGTGGAGAAAATATAATGAAATTCATCATAGGGTACTATATATTACAAATTATTATAGCTATCTTATGCATTTTACTTGGATACTTTATCTATGATAAACGGTTTAAACGCAATCACGGTGTAAAAGTTCCTGATGGATTTCAATCGACAGATGAAATAAATATAGACCCCGTGACAGGAGAAAAAACAAGGGTATATTATAATCCTGATACGGGTGAACGCTTTTATAAAAAAGAAAAATAATTTAAAAGCCACGTGTTTACAATTAAAACCCCTTGTAATCATACAAGGGGTTTTGATAACAACATTATTTTTCCATTACAGGCTTATAGTGCCCTGGTATGTTTTGGGCTGAAATGGCCAATCGGTTCCAGCCGTTGATGGTGATGATTATGGTAACGAGATCGATATATTGTTTTTCATCAAAATGCAGGCGGACCCTCTCATACAGTTCATCAGGTACACCGTTTGCAGAAATGGCCGTGACCGCTTCCGTCAATTCCAGCGCTGCCCTTTCCGAATCAGAATAGAATGGTGTTTCACGCCAAGCACTCAAACAGTAAATTCTTTGTTCCGTTTCACCCATTGCCCGGGCATCCTTTGTATGCATATCCAAGCAGTACGCACAGCCATTGATTTGGGAAGCGCGAATTTTAATCAATTCGATTAATGCGCTATCGATTGCCGTTGTTTTCTTGTACTCCTCCAAACCCATCATTAATTTGACCACTTCACGATTTGTCTTCATATAGTTAATCCGTTGTTCCATGTCTATCTCCTCCATTAAACCTTTTTTGGTTCCACTTATAAGACAAAATAGAGGTTTGATTTGTGACATTCAAAAAAAGACCCCTCAATCTATATCAGGAATATGATTTAATTTATCGGGATTGGTGACAATGAAGATTTTGCGGATATTTTTTTGTTTTGGATCTAATTCAAAGCAGATGACTTTGGTAGGCTTTCCTTCTTTCATTTGCAAAATTCCCTCCTGGCCATTGACCATCACCGGAAGAAGTTCTCCTATGAAGCCTCCTTTAGCGGAAATGCCTTTAAGAAAGGCGGATACGCGCTGTCTGGTTACAATTGGGTTTAATGCAGAAAGCACTTTTCCTCCGCCGTCAGTAACAAGGACAACATCTTCTGTAAGAAGGTCCAAAAACTCCTCAAAGTTTCCTGTCGCAGATGCTTTTATGAATTTTTTTGCCAAAAGATCGACATGTTTCGTATCCTCCGGATGGACTGGCCTATCATTCTGTAATTTCCGCTTAGCCCGGCTGTAGATCTTTCTGCAGTTCACTTCATTCTTTTCCAGCATCTCGGCGATATCTTCATAGCTGTAAGTGAATGCTTCCCTAAGCACGAAAACCGCTCTTTCAACAGGTGAAAGCTGTTCCAGCAAAACGAGGAAGGCATATGCCACCGTTTCATCCGTTACGACCTTATCTAGAGGCTGATCTGTTTCGTTTACCCGAGGTTCTGGCAGCCAAGGACCTGTGTAAACCTCTCTTCTCTTACGGGCTGACTTTAAAAAATTCAGACAGCGATTTGTCGTCATTTTCGCAAGATATGCTTTCATGTCCTTAATTTCGTCGATATCAAGCTTAAGCTGCAGGAATAAATCATGAACGATATCTTCTGCATCGGTAACCGATCCGAGCATCCGGTATGCGATGGAAAAAAGAAAAGGTCGATATGTCTTATATAATGTATCCAACTCCACTTGATTCACCTATTTTCTATCAAATTCGTTTTTCGAAAACCTATCACTAATTATTCTCTAACCCAATCATTTATCCTTCTTCACCTAATTAGACCAGACTATCCTATCATACAAAAAAGAGCAGCAAAAGAGCTGCTCTCGGACTGTAGACAAACTAGCTCCCTACCGTTCAACAGGATTCCTTATTGGACAAATATATTACCACTCTCTGTTAAAATGGTGTACCCAATTTCGGATACTCATTGATCAAGTTGCTTCATACCATACAATATCGTCAAACATTTTTACAACCCGCGGTATGAAGCCTTCTTCATAATCTTCCGGGTATTGAACGATCGCATAGTAAACGCGGCCGCCATATTGAAAAACGGACACTGTACCCAATATGGAGTAATTACTGCCCTTCTGACTAATGTCAAATTCCACCTCAGACCAATCAAATCGGTTAGGCGAATTATCAGATCGCTGTTTTATCTCAAAGCCGTTGCTTATCACAACTTCCCTCGCAAACTCCGTCTGTTCTTCTATTGTTGCATTCGCACCCTCACTTTTGGAAAAAATCTGAACTTTGGCATCCTCATTTCTCTTGCCTGCAAAATTCGCAAAAACAATCATTGCATCTCCTTCACCAGAACTAGCCTCTTCAACGACCATGTCATCCACGATGTAGGTTGAGAATCCCAATGCCTGACTATGATGAAGCGTGAATTGGAACGGTTCTTCCATACCTTCCAATATGATCGTATCCGTTTTCGTATTTGGCAGACCTTTTGTCGGGTCTTCAACCGATTCACCTGGAGGATCTTCATCTTGCCCGTCGATTTGCTTAGGATTATCATTTGGCTTTTCTGAAATTGGCGGAGATTCCTTATTTCCCTCCTGGACTCCTTTACAAGCACTAAGCCCTGTTACCAAAAAAACGGCTGCCAAAATCAACAATATCTTTTTCATTGGGACCCTCTTTTCTTGTGTTTTAACAAATTATTATACGGTCCCATATGGAAAAAAGTTACACTATGCTTCATCGAAATATCAGACTTATCGACTAAAAAAGATCGATACTCCACTCGTTCCGAAAAAGAAAATATGAGATGATTCACTTTGATGCGTCTATATCTTTATTTAACTAAACTATTCAATAGATAGTTTGAGTAGGAGTGCTTGAATGTATGATAATGTAAAGAATCGCACGTTCAAAAGGCCGCCAATTGGCGGCCTTCACTTCCCTTGCCTTATATGTACTAATTGAAAAATATATGTTTTGGTTAAGATCCAATGCTATGTTCTACTGCAGTATCCCAATTAGGAAAATAATACAATGCATTCTTCATTAACTCCGGATCTGACTTCTTTACCTCTTTCTTTCGAGGTAGCTTCCCTTCTTTTTCTACTAAGTCGGAAATTTGATTCACGACTTCTTCAACACTCATATTCACTTCCATCTCTGTTCCCTCCTTCTTGTTCCTATTTATATTTTTTCCCAATTGATGAAAAGTAATACAATTTTTCTTAAACTAAACTACCAGTTTAGTTTAAGAAGGTTACTTGAAAGTATGATAATTGAAAGGATCCTACAAACAAAAAGCCAACGAAATCGTCGGCTTTTTGTCTAAATAATTCCCAAAATACTTTCTAGAAGTAACATGATTAGCTGTCTCAGTTTCGCCATGTTTTTTATGTTTTACTTTTTATGAATAGTTTCGCAGCCTATTCAGCAATCCTCTATCATTCTATGCAAAGCGATTTGCCGCTCACCCTTCATATCAGCTCAGGAGCTGTTTCTGGATTTTGCTTGAACCGGTCTTCATGATGAGCTTCAATCGTGTTCAGAAAGCTTTTCATGGAGTTTGTCATATAAGCATCTTTACGGTGAATGAAGACTGTCGAGATATTGCGGTATTCTTCCGGAATTGGATGCACGTGGACTTTTTCATTGGCTGTTAGGTGATTTACCGCCGATTGTGGTACGAGGGTAATGCCAAGGCCGAGTGTTACGCTGGTTAAGATCGTTTCCAATACATTGAACTCCATGATTCTTTTGGGCATCACCTCTTCTTCCCTCAGCCATTGTTCCAATTTGGAGCGATAGCCACACCCCTGACTGAATACTAAAAATGGTTCTGTTATGATTTCTTCAAGGTTAAATGTTTCATTTCTTGTAACTAATACAAGTTTTTCTGTACAGACATCGTATGGCTGAATGAGCGGATGTTTGATCGGTCCTGTAACAAAAGCGCCATCCAGCCTGTGTTCAATGACATCTTTGATTAAGTCTTCCGTTAACCCCGCCTTTATGGATAAATCGACATTTGGATACTGTTTATGATAGGAGGCTAGAATCTTGGGAAGATCGCTGACCGTTTCAACTGTACCGATGTTAAATATCCCTGTAGGTGTTTCACTATCCAGGAATACTTGCTTGAGTTCTTCTACATCAAGCAAAATTTTGTTTACATACTCCAGCATCTTTCTGGCCTCCGCAGTTAGTGACATGCCACGTTTATGCCTATTGAATAAAGGCGTCCGTAACTCCTGCTCCAAATGCTTAATCCTCGCCGTTACATTGGATTGGACGTAATTCAACTCAACAGCCGCCTTACTTACGCTGCCATATTTAGCGACACACTGGAATATTTGCAAATCCCTCATTTCCACAAAAGTGCCCCCCTTTCTCAACTATCATTAATAATGATGATTATATTCATTTTAAGTCATTTTACATGATAATGACTTTATCATAAGGTGTGTATAGGAATTAAATCAATCATTATTTTTGAGGGGAAGCTTTTATGAAAAAAAATCAAGTATTAATCGGTGCACTTTTATGTTTGACTGCCAGCATTTCTTGGGGAGCGATGTTTCCAGTTGCAGAAAGGGCCTTAATGTATATTGATCCTTTTTATTTCGCTTTTTTGCGATATTTAGCTGTTAGCGTCATTTTAGGGATATTGCTTTTAATGAAAGAGGGTAAGAAGTCTTTTAGCCTGGAAGGGCAAGGGAAGAAATTATTGTTTTTTGGGACGATGGCTTTCACTGTCTACAACTTTCTCATTTTCGCAGGTCAAGACTTACTGGGGCATAACGGGGTGATTGTTGCTTCGATCATGGAATCATTAATGCCCATGATTTCAATTTTAATTCTGTGGGTTTTCAAAAGTGCCAGACCCATGAAATATACCATCGCCAGCATGCTCCTTGCCTTGATAGGGGCCATTCTTGTCATTACCAATGGCAGCTTATCATTCGTATTTTTATTGAAAGATAATGTCATCCCTATCGTTTTCATTCTTATCGGGGTTATAGGGTGGGTTATTTATACGATGGGCGGCAACCAATTTAACGGATGGTCAACACTTCGCTATTCGACTTTAACGTGCATTTTAGGAACATCCGTATCAGCCATCATAACATTCCTCGCAACGGCAATGGGCCTGTCCGTCCCTACGGCAGAGGTTATCCAATCCATTTATGGCGAGATGATTTTCATGATTATTTTCCCTGGTGCCATAGCCCTTTTAAGCTGGAATTTAGGCATTAAACTATTAACACCGATCAATGGAATCCTATTTATCAATTTAGTTCCAATCACCACGTTGGCCATCGTTTTCATCCAAGGGGGGTCACTATCATCCTACGAATTACTCGGAACTTTTTTAGTGATATATGCTTTGATTCAAAACAATTATTATCAAAGAAAAAACTTGCCTTTCCGGGTTGAGAAAATGAATCCAAGTGAGAAGAAACACTTAATTAAGGGTACACAACATCAATAGGAGGGCAACAATGGATTTACTAACGCTTATGCTAATCCTTGGATTGGCTGTACTTTGGGAATTGGCAACGATTAATAAGAATGTGAAAAAGATGAATGAGCAAAATGCAGAATTGATCAATCTGTATAATGAAAGAAGGAAAAGAATTCAATAAAGTGGACTTTTGGCAATACAACTCAAAAAAGCCTCTCATTTAGAGAGGCTTTAGACTGTAGTCAAACTTGAACTGCCCCGTAAATGTTAGACACCAAACTAACATTTACGGGGTGTTTTTCATGGCTAATTTTTCTACCGAACAGAAAATATTCATTACACGACTTTACCTTGAAGGAGAGCACAGCTATATGGATCTTCAAAAAATATTTGAAGTTTCGTATCAAATGATTCAAGGTTGGGTTCGCTTATACCAAATTCAAGGAGCCGATGGATTTAAGAAATCCTATACAAT